>JAKAYM010000024.1 GCA_021826795.1 Thermoplasmata archaeon | reverse complement strand
GTCAATTCTTGCGTTAACATCCCGGAGAACATCTGATTTTTCTTGTCCCGTTAATGTTTTCATAATATTTATTATATTATCATTATCCAGCTCAATCCCAGAACCAAAATAATTAATTCTGGTCTCCGGCAAAAACTGAATCTGATCAAGCAATCCCTCATAAGTTTTTGACTTCTGGCAATAATTGGACAAATAATCAGCTATAGTGCTCTTAAGCTCGTTATGTTTTTTTCTCGCACCTAAATTTCTTCTACTTTTGTAGTGCTGGATCCTGCGCTTTACTTCTTCAGTATCCAGACCCTCCTGCAAAATCAACCTTGCAACCTCATCTCCTGATGTCCAGCCGTAAGTGGTTGGAATCAGGTCTGTTTTATCGGTAAGAATACCTACAAGTTCATTTACCTCCTGATGGGAATCTACTTCTGGGTTTATATAGTTAATAAAAACACTATCTTTATATTATAATGATGTATCAGAATATTACCTATGAAAGTAATCAGGACTGAGCAAATATTTATTCGTGATAATGGTGAAGTATCTAAAATGTGCCATTTATCAAAGAATCTATTTAATCAGGCTAATTACATCATAAGAAACCAGTTTTTTAAAAAAGAAACGATGTCGTCATACAAAACACTTGCAAATGACTTTTCAAAGCCATCAGATACAGAAGAGAACAATAATTTTCAGAAGCTTCCAGCACAGACAGCACAGTGGACTATTAAAAAGGTAAAGGACTCATGGACTTCATTCTTTAAAGCGTTAAAAGCTTACAAGAAAAACCCAGAATTATTTACAGGAGTTCCTAAGCCACCTAAATACAAAAATAAGAATGGTGAATTTATGCTTGTATTTACAACACAGCAGTGCCATATAAAAGATGGAATTCTTAAATTCCCCAAAATAATGAATTTAGAGGTGAAAACAAGATTAGAAAATGTAGATATAAGAGAGGTAAGAATAATACCGGAAGGATCAGGCTATAATGTAGAGATAGTGTATGCTAAAGAAATAACAGATTTCACTGAATTCAATGCTAATAGGATACTGGGAATTGATGTGGGAGTAAGAAACATTATAACTATCGGAAACAACATATCTAAAAAAGGTATTGCTGTCAAGGGTGGTGTTTTAAAATCCATCAACCAATATTTCAACAAAAAACTTGCAAAGCTTAAAAGCATAAACGACAGGCAGAGAAAGAACAAGGAGAATACTAAAAGGATAAACAGATTATACGCAGTGAGGAACAGGAAAATAAGAGATATAATGCATAAGCTTTCAAATGCAGTTATAAACTATGCAAGGGTGAAAGAGATAGATACAATTGTAATAGGTCATAACGAAGGATGGAAGCAGTCAGTAAATATCGGGAAAAAGAACAACCAGGAATTCGTTCAGATTCCATTCAATATGCTGATAAATCAAATATACTACAAAGGTCAGGAATACGGAATAAATGTAATTATACAGGAAGAAAGCTACACATCTAAATGCTCATTCTTAGATAATGAAACTATGGAAAAGCATGATAATTATCTTGGAAAGAGGATAAAGAGAGGAGTTTTCAGAACAGCAAACGGAACATTAATTCACGCAGACCTACACGCATCCTACAATATAATAAAAAAAGCAATCCCTGAAGCATTCGTGAACGGGATAGAGGATATTGGGTTATATCCAAGAAGTTTAAGCATCAAAGAGATGATAACTTCTAAAGGTGGTTGTTGACATGGTTAACAAAAACCATAACCTGAAACAGTACCTGGGCTGTGGCTATGGCCTTTCTTCTCTTATTTTTATTTTTGCTCAGCTGAAGTATTTTATGCTCACTCATTTATGATTCATCTTTTAATCTATTATAGTTTTTTTGCATTATAAAGCACTCATAGAATTTTGATAAATAACCCTGGAATTTATTCCCCTTACTTTATATTCCTGTTTTTTATGAAATCAGCTATACTCATAATCTGATCTACTTTATCTGTGCTAAATACATTCAATTCACTTTTTGATATATTTCCCTCAGCAAGCAGCAGTGCAAACAGATTAATGAGAACCGAATATCTGTAATCATATTTTCTGTCTATTTTATCCAGAAATTTTGTCAGATAGTTATTAATACCGGCCAGGTCCTGAATAGAACTAGCCATGGCGGTAAAGTCTCTGATTCTTTCTATCATGATATCGCATTCCTTTTGCATGGCCTTATCAAAAATTCTTCTCGCTTCCTTTTTCTCTATTTTGCTCCATGAATACTCCTGCACCATTTTCCACCTCTCATTTATTTACCTTTCAGTATGGCATTGAAAATATGCTTCTACAGGGCTTATTTATACTATGCTTTTGCCCTCTCTGCCACGTCATCAAATATTCCCGAATAGAATATTCATGAAATATAAATAAATATTTGTCAGGTTGGGCAACCCACAAAAACGTATTCTCAGAGTCAATCTGAAGAAATCAGTTTTCTAAGCATTTCTGTGAATTCGCCTATATTGTTATCCAATATGGAAAAGAATGCAATATCAGTTTCTTCAACTATTTTGATGGCTTTGTCAATCAGCTTTTCTCCCTTTTCCGTGGGAGAAATTATATGTGCCCTAGTGTCCACTGAATCCTGTAATCGGAGTATAAATCCCTTTTCTTCAAGGGAACGCAATACCTGTGAAACCATCATAACATCAGCATGGGCAAACCTGGAAATAGCTACCTGTGTGGGTTCCATTTCATGATTCTTTAGCCATATCGTGGAGGCCAAAAGTACAAACTGTACATGGGTAAGGTTAGACTCTTTCAGGGCTGACCTCATCCTCCGTTGCCAGAGATTTGTAGCCTGCCATAGCATAAAACCCGGGCTTTCATCAGGCCTCTCAAATTTTGTAGGTATATTATCCCTTGATGTCATATGCATTAAACCTCATTCAGATCCGTATATTTTTCCATAAAAATGACCATCCTTGCTATATTTGCCATTGTATTGGGTATTCCGGAGGTTATACCCTCTCCGATTTCATTTTCTATTAACTCATTATCCGGGCAGGCAACAGTCACATGATTTATGAGCATGATCTTTCCATCCAGCATATCAGAAAAAGTATGTAAGAACTTTACCGTTGCATTTAAACCATAAATAACAGTTTCATTAGAGAAACCTTTATTTGGGTCGGCCATAGTAATCCTGTAACTCAAAAGTCCCTGCCCTACTAGCTTGATTTTCCCCTGAGCCCCATCTTTGAATTCTCCCTCGAGAGATACACTTTCAATTCCCTGATCCCATAGGGGCCAGGATTCAATGTTACTGTAGAGAGCCCAAATTTCTTCTTTCCTCGCATTGGTTTCTATGCTGTGTTCAAATTCCCATGTCATTGTATCACTATAGGCATATGATATGTGCATATATAATAATTGCGCTTACTATTATGAATTATAATTTTATATAACAGAATATTAATGCAAAACGTGTAGGATTTGGATTTTAAATTTAATTAAATCTTATTCGGTTGTGTGTAATATTTTATATCATAATATCCTCTATTTTTATCTGGGTGTTTATGGTATATCTAAAAGTTATATCACGATAAGCACTAATTATAGGAATACAGGAATATACAGTTTATACAATGCTTAAAAACGAGGTATAAATTATTGATCAAGAGAACTGGGGGATGGTTACACTAGACTAATTATACTTTAAAAAACCCGAAAATCTTTCAATGAAGAAGATGGTGGATACTAATAGAATACATAATAATGTTAAAGTGGATGATATCTAATCAAGTTTAATATACAGATTGTAGATATAAATGAATGTTAAATAAAGGTTTTCAAAGGGGTGAATATATTGTAAATATGTTATATTATTTGCAGAACCAGGGAAAAAGGATGATAATGTATTTTTGTTGTTTTTATTATCAATCCTATTACTTACTACCCCGGAAATATATCCATAACAATCTGTTTAATCAGGCTTCTTAAAAGACACTCTCCGCTTCATATATACAATATTCCTACTTTGTGCCCTATACTGTGTAATCACAATTTTAGCGCCACACTCACAATTTTTTATTACATTCATAGCTACAAATCTTACTATCTTACGCCCACAGTAAGGGCAGGTCACTTTATCTGCAGCCTCTACCTTCACTTCTTCTCCCAGTGCTTTTTCTAATTCTTTGAAAGTACCATAAAAAGAACTGAGCAATCCACGGTTTCCAATATAAATTTTGAATGAAAAATAATTCTTACTTTCGATCTCAAATTCATCAATATAGGATTCGATCCCGTATTCCTCCCCAACATCATTGAGATATTTTTCCAGTTCATTTCCTAGTATGTCACCGGCATCTCCCTGGTCAATTCTTGCATTAACATTTGTGACAATTTCTGATTTTTCCTTTTCAGTTAATGCTTTCATCATTTCGACTATATTCTCTCTGTCTATGTGAATATCTGAATCAAAATAATTAATTCTGGTCTCAGGAAAGAATTTAATTTGATCAAACAATCCATCATAAGTTTTAGACTTCTGGCAGTACCCGGATAAATAATCAGAAATATCGCTTTTAAGATCCTTACGTTTCTTCTTATCAGCTAAATGCCTTCTGCCTTTATAGTGCAAAATCCTGCGCTTTACCTCTTCAGTATCCAGCCCCTCTTCCAGAATCAACTGTGCCACTTCGTTTCCAGATGTCCAGCCATAGGCTGTTAGTACTGAATCTGTTTGTCCCTCCAGTATGCTGATAAACTTATTTATGTCCTGATCTGGGTCCACATCAGGGTCTATATGGAACAGGAGTTGTGCAGTTGCAATTGCAATGCCCTTCCTGCGTTTATTTTTATCTTTGCTGATATACAGCATTTTATGTTCATCCATCTGTAATCCGCCCTATAATTGATTCTAATAATAATTCTGGAATATAAAAACTATGCCTGTTATCTGCTGATAGTCTAGAATAATCTATTGCACCATTCCAGATATAACCATCATTCTACAAGAAATCCATGTTTCAATGGATCTTCCGGATTCACTATAATTTTGCATAGCTGTGTAATCCATGCCCTTCCTGTAATTTCCGGTACAATGATTATATTTCCGTTAACCTTTTCAGATGAGATTATTCTGCACGTAAATCTGGATCCTATTATGGATTCATTTGTGTACTGCCCGTTCACATCCAGTTTTCCATCATGGACAAGCAATGCAGCCCTTGCAGCTGTTCCTGTCCCACATGGAGACCTGTCAAAGCTATTCCCTGCAAAGGTAACAACTGCACGGTAATCGTGCCTGCTATCTGTAATCATCGCTAAAGGCTCGAGATTTTTTTTGCTCTCATGGTACATCTCTCTGATTGTCTGCTTTGATTTTTCCCTGATGATTTTTCCGTATTCTAGAAGCTTGCTAATGTTTGCGGGTTCAACATCAATTCCTAAAGAATCAGACTCCACTATGGCATAGAAATTGCCGCCATATGATATGTTTACAGGTATGCTTTTTCCCTCAATGTCTATGATGATTTTCTTTACAAAATAGGATTTTACATCCACTATGGATACGGAAACCGGCTCCCCATTCTCTATCCTTACCCTTGCCTTCACCGTACCTGCCACGGTATCATATGTAATTACTTTTTCACTTCCTTCATATTCAACATATCCCAGTGCAACCAGTGCAGTGCTTACACCAATTGTGGCATGCCCGCACATATCAAGATATGAATCTGTTGTCAGGTATATTACCGTGTAGTTGCTTCCCGGATTTACCGGAGGAAGCAGCACAGCACCGAACTGGTCCTTATGCCCCCTTGGCTCCTGCAATATGGTTGTCCTGATATAATCATAGTGCTGGATGAAATAGTTCCTTACTGATAATGCGTCCGGCAGATTTTTAGGTATATCATTCCAGAAAATTATGCGTGTGGGTTCACCCTCAGTATGTGTATCTATAACATCAAGGGTTAATTCAGATTTGAGGCTCATGATATTGAAATTATTGCTTTCTTAAATAGTTTGGGATGCATCTAAAATAACTGGCCCTTTATTAAAATATAATAAAGCATCTGCACTGCTAAAATAGCTATCGGGGTCAATACCAATAACATCTCATAATTATTTTCGATATCCAGGCCTGTTAATGAGAGGATTCCGGTAAATAGATATATTGTAGAACTGAAAGCTATTAGATTTCTATTCTTCAGGTAAATTTTATTTCCACGGGTTTTCAATCTTTTAGAGAGTATGGCTATGTAAATCATTACCGGAACTATATACTGAGGATCATCCACATCTATGTTTACCTCCTTTCTGAAAACATTGATAAAAGCTACCTCTGTTCCTCCTGAAAAGATATAAAAATTTATTTTGTTCATCTTTAAATTTTTAAGTCCCTCATGGTCAATATTGAAAGTTTTCCCTTCATATTCCATTACAGAATTCTTTTTAACATATCCCTCTTCAAGATAATTATGCCTTATTATGTACACTCCATTTTCAAGTGAGAAACTGATATTGATGCTGCCTTCAATAGAAATTTCTCTCCAGCGGTCTTCTGGTATAATTTCTGCAGAGAAGCCATTCTCACCGGTGATTTTACGGTTTTCATATGTATACATTTCCTCAGGCATTCTAGATGTTTTATAATTTCAAGGTAAATAAATTTAATCACAATTTTTGGTAAGAGTATAAAAATAAATGTTGAATTACTTGTTAAGAATGCTCATTGCCGCCTCTTTCAGTATTCTGGCTCCTGTATAGAGAAGATCCTCATCCACATCAAATGTGGGAGAATGATTGGGTGAATTAATCCCTTTCTTAACATTCTTGGCACCGAAGAAATAGTAGGCTCCCGGTATCTTCTGGAGATAGTATGCAAAATCTTCCCCGCCCATATCCGGCTTTGGATGATCTATATTCTCCTTTCCCAAAATTTTCTCAGCCACCTCTTCTATATCTCTGGATATTTTTTCATTATTTATTAAAACAGGGTAACCTTTCTTATATTCATACTCATATTCTATTCCATAGGTTGATTTCAATCCCTCTAATACGTCTTTAATTCTTTTTATTATCTTTTCCTGCACCTCCAAGCTGAACGTTCTCACTGTACCTGTGAGTTTGGAATGTGCAGCGATTATGTTATATCTATATCCTGCATTTATGGTTCCAACGGTTATCACTGCGGGATCCCTGGAGTCTATTTCCCTGGATACTATGGTATTCAGCATTTCTACCAGGTGTGCAGTGATATATATGGCATCTATTGCATCCTGGGGGGCAGAACCATGTCCCCCCTTTCCGTGTACTGTGATATCAAACTCATCGGCATTTGCCATCATTTCCTTATAATATATTGCCACATGGCCAGTCGGCAGAAATCCCATTATGTGCTGTCCGATGATGTAATCAACATTATCAAGTGCACCGTGTTTTATCATATCCACGGCACCTCCTGGAGGCAATTCCTCAGCAGGCTGGAAAATCAGCCTTATATTCCCATTCAGTTTTTCCTTATCTGCAATAAGCATTTTGGCTGCGCCCAGGAGCATTGCCATGTGTGTATCATGTCCGCAGGCATGCATAACTCCATCATTCCTGGATACATACTGCACCTTATTTTCCTCTGTTACCGGTAATGCATCTATATCTGCCCTGATTGCCACGGTTTTGTTTCCCTTTCCCTTTATATCCGCTATTATTCCTGTTTCGGTTATCCTTTTAGGGGCAAGGCCCATTGCCTTCAGTTCCTCCTCAATTTTATCTGCTGTCTTATATTCTTTGAAGCTCAGTTCAGGATATTCATGAAAATATTCCCTGGTCTTTATTATGTATTCATCTACTTCCATAGGTAATAAATTCAATAAGGCATATTAATTATTTTGATTTAAAACCGGGAAATCGGTGAAAATAATTTCGGAATATGTTACCCTGCTTCCTTATCCAAAAATCTCTGTATTCATTACCCTGAACCTGAATATTTATCACAAAAAAATCGTATTGACTAATACAAAAATAAAAATTATTTTTTGGCTTTCTTATTGGGATTGTATGCATAATTATTGTATTTAGAGCGGTACCATACAGCAGTCATGATTATTGTTACTATTACAAAGAAACCGGTTATGGCTACAGAATAGCTATCAGGATCGTAACCACTGTATGTTCCAGATGTAAGGGCTGCTGTAATTATGGTAATTCCTGTCATTACTATGACAAATGCCTTTATCCCCGCCTCGCTCCTGCATTTAGGTTCTTTTTCCTCTCTGTCCTTTTCATTATTTTCGATAGTTTCCATTTTAATCCACCACCTTTCTGTATATTATGTGTGCAACAATCAGCAGTGATATCATCACGATTATGAAGAATTCCAGGCTGCTTACTGCCATCTGCAAATCCCCGCTCAGTATATGCCCTGATGCACATCCATCTGCCATTCTTGCACCTAATAGCATAAGGAAAGCACCGGAGAATGCACCTGCCGCTCTTTTTATCTGGCTGTTCCCGAATCTCTTCTCCCATGAAGGAGGTATCACATTATTGAATGACTGGAACCTCCTTGTAAAGAATATGGATGCCAGGAATGCACCGAATAATGTGCCTATATCACTGAATGGCTCCCATCCTATGGTATGTACAACCAGTGTGCTGTATTTCCATGTGCCTGCAGGAAGCCAGATTTTAGCAACTATCCATGAATATGTTGTTGATTCGCCGAATATCTGGTGCAGGAACATTTCAAGCACCACAGTCAATCCTATTATTATGCCCACAGACATCATGACAACGCCGAAGAGCTTCGATGAAACTGTCCAGTGGTAATTTACCTTCTCTGGCAAATTATGCTTGCCCAGGGGCATCGAGGCACCTTCAAGAAGCATGCCCGCAGTTTCCACGTATTTACCCTGTTCCTCCGGACTCAGGGTTTTCTCCTTATGAAGCGAATTATAGGCACAGCTTTTCCCGCCCTTATATCTGGGAAGGAAGTAAGCCACTGAAAACATGATAATTGCCCATACAATTGCTATGCCGAAACCTACATACAGATCTGTATCAACGGTTCCGCCGAAATATATCTGGCCAAAATTATCGTATGTTACAAGCCAGTGCCCGAAAGATGTCTGATAAATCAATGTCCATGATGCCGCACCCAGCAGTCCGCCCAGAACAGCATATAAAGCATCCCTCCTGCCTTCTCCGAGAGCCATCCAGACTGTACCCGGGACGTATCCAGATATTGCTATTCCTGTTCCGAACAGAAGGGCACCCAGGGCAACACCCCATATATAATCCGGCTTAACTCCCCAGTGGAATCCCACACCTAAGACTGCAAGCCCATACAGTGCCAGTGCACCTGCACCGATTGCAATTGCTATACATCCTACAAATAAACGGTCTTTCCACCTGCCAAGCCTGATCAAAACTTCCGGATTTGAAATACCCCATGCCTCTGCCAGGCCACCAATAATCATGCCTATGAACAGACCGATCCATTCCCACGCTGTTACTGATATCATTTTAACTCACAATTGATTATTGCGGGTGAATATTTCAATAAATTACCTTATATATTAACTACACTATTTAAATATCATTGTTTTATATATTAACGAGAATAATATATCCTATTTGCTAAACAGAAATTTTGCGGAATCATGAATACCAGTTCCAAATAAGCAATACAGAATAAAGAACACATACAATTTCAGAGGTAGAATCCTGCATAAAAATTAATATATCCGGTATGGATAGGTTGTCCATGGACAGGCTTGCCATGGCAGATTATACTATAGGTGCTGTAGCGGTTATTCTTGTAATTTACAGCGCCATATCAAATATTTTCTTTTCCTTCAAATATTTCACATACTATGCTGCCCTGCCAACTCTGATAATTCTTGTGCCACTGTATCTTTTGCACAGGCACATATACAAATTGAGAAATTCAAATTAAAAATAATTAAAAAATAATTTTCAGGATTCCTGCTTCTCAAATTCAGGATGCTCATCTATGGTGCTTTTAGTCATACGTTTTGTGAATACAACGAATACGAGAGCAAGTATAGTCGGTATTATAACTGTTACTATGGCACCTTCCTTGAACTGTGCCAGTGTTGGACTCTTTGAAAGAAATTCAGCATAAAGAGGCCCGCCAATCATAGTACCAACATTAAATATGAAGAATAGAAATCCTGAAATGGACCCAACTATTCTATCCTCGACCGAATCCTGCCCGAGCGCTACAAGAAGGTCAACATAAACTCCCCATCCTGAACCGAAAATGAAGGTAGAAATGATTAAACCATAATATGAAGTAAAGAGGAAAAACATCCCTGCAGAACCTATTGCAATAAGCAATGATGTTATTATTACCATGTATTTTCTTCCTATTCTGTCTGCAATAAATCCTATGGGAAATGCCATGATAAATCCCCCTGCGCCTGCCATCGATGCTATGACTGCGGCATTTCCTGTAGATATTGATAAGCCCTTTTCAAGATAAGTAGAAAAATATCCTAAATATCCTGCAAATAGTGCTATACCGAAGAAGAAAACAGATATTGATAGGAGAATTATATTCCTGTTGAACACATTTTTCAGCTCTATCTTTGTTGTCGGTTTCTCCTTTTTGAAGGTAATCGGTATTATAAGTATTACAAGTATGAGTATTATTACTGCAAGGGCGCCTGATATTTCAAAGGGAAGCCTGAATGCAGGAAGAAATGGCGCTATAAGGTATGGACTGGCAAAAAGTCCAACGGAAAAGAATGTAGCCCATACAGAAACCGCCTTTCCCCTTGTCTCATAAAAGATATCTCCAAGCAAGGCAACGCCTGCAGGCTGAAATATACCAACCCCGATTCCGACTCCTAGCCTGGCTATAAAGAGTTCAGGTGTGGTTTTTACGAAGCCTGTCATTATTGTAAATGCCGAAAATATTATTACTGAAAGTATTACTGTATTTTTCACAGAATACCTGTCAAAGAGATATCCGCCCACAAGACTGAATATCGCAATACCTATAGCGTAACCTGTCAGTATCAATCCTAAGGAAAGATAAGTGGGGCCTGTCAGAGAAGGAACTATATAGGAAGACCCAAAGGAGTATATCTCCCCGTCAAACCCCTCCAAAAATGCAGGAAGGCCTGCCACAATAGCAATCAAAATAAACCGTTTAAGGCTCTCTCCAGCTGCCTGTCTGACAGTTTCCTTTTTTTGAAAACCTAATTTAAATATGCTATCCATAGCCATGACAAGAATTATCAATATATAAATATATCTTAATAAAATCCAGAATTTTGTTATATAAACATCTACTATTGCATATTTTCGATTGAGCCTTGATGAAATAAATTACACCGTGGAGATTTTTATATTAATTCTATGTAATATTATTATATGAATGTGTATGAAAAAGTTCAGTTATTATGTCCGACCAAAATGTTAAATTGTTAGAATACTGTTTTTCACTTTGTCTATATATTAAAATTTGAAATTCACAGTATAAGTAAAAATCCACCCACTATGTCGAGAACAGGGCCTATAACAAATCCACCACCTAAGAATAATATTATAAATCCGAGAATTATTATTATGATACCGTTTACCAGTTTATCCTTTCTGTGCGTTCCCTTAGCCATGGAGTATATAATATAAGCCAGTATTATCCAGATTACAGGAAATATAGCCATAACTATAGAGCTTCCTATTACCACGAAGCCGGCTGGATTAAAAAACATGAGCTGCGCAGCCCCTGCAAGCCCTGATATGAATAAAAGAAGCAATACCAGAATTCCTGAAATCATGGTAATAACAGAGCCGAGTGTTGTTATGAGATACCTTATTCTTGCGTTAGACGCCATTTTGCTATATAAGAATAGTTCTATATGAATATTTGTTATATCCAGAATATAAATTAATTTATATAAAATGTAAATAAATCATCTCTGCCGCATCATCTGCCATACATCATCAGGGAGTTTTTCCATCATATTAAAAATGCTGGCTCCGTATAATGACTGCCCGCCATCTGCTGTAATAACATCCCCATTGATATAAGATGCCATATCAGATATCAAGAATGCAGCAATGCCTGCTATTTCATCCTTTGTCCCCAGCCTTCTTTCCGGATTTCCCTCTATAATTTCATTTTCATACTCTTCTCTGGGCAAGAGTCTGGACCAGGCCCCCTCCGTTTTGAACGCACCTGGAGCAATTGCAACAGTCCTTATTCCCAGATGCCCCCATTCTGCGGCAAGGGATCTCGTCAGTGCAAGCACTCCCGCCTTGGCTATGGCAGAGGGCACCACATAACCGGATCCGGTCCACGCATAGGTTGCAACTATACTGAGAATTGTACCTTTTACAGAATTTTTAATCCAGCGCTTTCCCATTTCCAGTGAGGCATATGAACTTCCCTGAAGCACTATTCCTATTACAGTATCGAATGCCTTCGGGCTGAGGTTCTCGGTTTTACTGATAAAGTTTCCTGCAGCATTGTTTACAAGAACATTGATATTTCCCGTTTTTTTCTCTATATTATCAATTGCAATTTTTAATTCATCCGGATTTCTAACATCACATTTTTCAGTTTCAATAACATATCCCATTTTATTGAAGTAATCTTTTGCGTCGGTTAAGTGTTCTTCATGCCTGCTTACTATGGATACTGTGGCACCAAGTTTCAGGAAGGTTTCTGCCATCTGCTTTCCCAGTCCGGTGCCGCCACCGGTTATGAGTATATTTTTTCCACTCAGCAAATTATTTTTGAACATAGTTTTCCATACATATTTGCTGTATAAAATTTTATTGATAGATACCTATTGGATGGCATATTTTATTCATAGTTTTTATCATAAATAGCAATTACATTATCCGGGCATTATTGCAGAAGGCTAATCATTTATTTTTATTACCTTTTTTCTGGACTTTGAACCCCTCACGATTTCTATACTGTGATAATCAACATTGAAGTATTTTGCAAGCTGATTTATTATATCTCTGTTTGCCCTGTTGTTTTCAAAAGGTTCCATAGTATAAACATTGATCCACTCCCTGTCGGTAGATATAGGAAATTTTCCTCGATGGACGTGTACAGCGATATAATCAGACATTAAACCCCGTCAGCTTTATTATTTATTTTAATATAACATTCGCGGTAGAATTCTATAGTGGAATTATTCTCCCGGATATTCTCCCGGAATCGGATGAATAGAGTTATTTCAGAATGGCACGCGATATTATCATTTTCATTATATTCAATGCCCCCTCTGCACCTACAAGGTATGAAAATATGCCCCTGGCACTTCTCTCTATGCCGGAATCCTTTGTATATCCATATGCCCCGAACCACATCATAACTTTTTTGACAGTATCCATAGCGATCTGCGGCGAAGTTAGCTTTGACATTGAACTGTATATATAAAAATCAGGATCGTTCATATCGGCAAGGTAAGCTGACTTGTAATTCAGAAGGCACGCCATTTCAATTTCTGTTCTAATATCTGCAGCTTCGAAAGCGATTGCTTCAAAATCACGGAGCTTCTTTCCGAATGCACTTCTTTCTTTTATGTATTTTATGCCCTCATCAAGCATCTTCACAGATAAACCATTGCATGAAGCCGCCACCATGATTCTTGCATGGTTGAATCCGTCCATGGAGTAATAAAAGCCTTCATTGATCTTGCCTATAATGTTCTCTTCAGGGACTTCAACGTTACTGTATCTGATTCCCGATGTGGATATTCCCATTCTTCCCATGTTTTCCAGTTTGGTAATTTCCACCCCTTCTGTATCAGCCGGGACATATACCATGGTTATGCCCTTATGCCCCCTGCTTTTGTCCGTTTTAATAAGTGTCAGATGCCCTCCGCCATTCTTTCTGGCTTCCAACGCACCGCTTATATACATCTTCTCGCCGTTTATAATTACTTTCCCATCTTTTATTTCTCCGGTTGTGGTTATGTTTGCCACATCGCTCCCTCCGGATGGCTCAGTGGATGCAATTCCTATGAATTTATTTCCGTTTGCTATATCTGGCAGCAGTTTATCCTTCAGTTCCTCCGCACCATATTTCTGGAGTACATACGCCCAGGATGTATTCAAAAGATAATAAACAGAGGTTGCCATGCTTGTATCAACCTTAGCAATTTCCTCCGCTATGATAACAGAATCTAAAAAAGATAGACCTGGGCCCCCGTATTTCCGGTTAATAAATGGGGATATAATTCCATTTTCTCCTGCTTTCTTAAAAAAAGTCTCCGGGATTTCTCCATTATCATCTATAGACCGGACAAAAGGCTTCAAATTTTTTTCCAAAAACGCCGTAGTATTTTCCCTCAATAGTTCCTGTTCATCACTGAATGAAAAGTCCATGATATTTCATTATCTTGAACTTATTAAATATATCTAAAAGGCGTAAATTATATTTACATCACATAAACTTTTATGTACATGAATGTCATTCACTATCATGGATAATTTGAAAAAACTCTTACCATACTGGTTCTTTGTTTTTACAATAGGTTTCGGGTGGTTTATTTTAGCACCTGTCATACCGGAACTAATCGCACATCTGTCTGCAACTCTCTCGGAAATAGTGCTGATACTATCTGTGTATGGATACACAATGGCTATCATTGGCCTTATAGCCGGAGTTCTCTCTGCCAAATTTACAGTGAAGTCTTCCATATATCTTGCCATGCTATTCTCCATAACCGGGTTATTCATACGTATATTTGCCACAGACTACACTGAATTCCTAATTTTATCGATTATTGCAGCCAGCGCCTATCCATTTTCCCTTGCCCCTGTAGGGAGCATTGCCGAATCCATGGACAGAAAAAAATCTGCTACAATCACGGGATTAAGCATAGGTTCCCTGTTTCTCGGTATGTCTTCAGGTGCACTTCTGGGTCCTTATATATATCTTGCCTTTTCACTTCCAGGAATCATGGCATTTCCTGCTATACTGACAATAATAGCATCCCTATGGCTTTTCGTATACCTGCCACAGTATCCGGAGAAATACCGTGGGAAATCCCTGAAAGGATCATTTAAGCCCGGGATGATAAAAAACTGGTACATAGGACTTTCAATGGCTTCAATATCAATACTCTTCGGAGATATAGCGGCCACCGCACTGGGATTCCATTTTACCGGGACATTCCTGTTGAAATTATCAGGTGTCATGGGAGGTGTTGAGTTCCTGGGCTCAGCAATGGGTGCACTAATATTGCCGTTCATTTTAGAACGCTACCACATGATTAGATCAGGTACGGTTATGACCGGGCTGGTGTCATTCATATTTGCCGGCATTCTATTATATTCCCTAGTTTATACAAATATAGCAAGCATGATAACCGCATCGTTTTTTATATTCGGATTTTTTGGCAACGCTTTCTGGGTACTGGCCCTTAATTCTATAATAAACTATGTAGACGACCCTGCCAGAGCTGGTTTTGCAACCTCCATGTACAGTGTTGCAACCAATGTTGGGGTGGCAATTATCCCGGTGGTGCTAAGTGGTTACTTTATCAGCATAACCAGTTCCATCTATGGAATAATACCTGCAGTTGCCATAGTCCTCGCAGCTTTCATTATATCACCAACCCTTTTGGCCGGTAGATCAACAAATGTAAAAGATGTATCAGCGGAAGCTGAATAATATGCATTAAAGAACATTAAAATAACAATATCCACTTATCCATAGATAAGAATGGAATTCAAAGCTACATATGTTTCATGGAAGGACATAGAGGAATGGACAAGGGGAATAATGAAGATGATAATTGCAGATAACTACAATCCAGACATTATAGTTGGTATTGCTAGAGGTGGACTGGTACCGGCAAGAATGGTGGCTGATTATCTTTTCAAGAAGGACCTGCTTTCAATTAAAACTGAACACTGGGGAGTTACCGCAACCATGGATGGAAAAGCTGTCCTCAAGGAAAAATTGAACTATGACGTAACCGGCAAGAAAGTGCTGATTGTAGATGATATAACCGATACAGGCGAGAGCATGAGGCTTTCCAACAACTATATAAAATCCCTGAATCCTGCTGAATTAAAAACCACATCCATGCTTTATGTGAATGGTTCCAGTTACACTCCTGATTATTATGGAAAAGGGCTTTCCAAAGAGGAGTGGGCATGGTTTGTCTTTCCATGGAACGTTTATGAGGATACATATAATCTTTCAAAGAAGTTCATGGATGCCCCTATTGATGTTAACAGTTTAACCGGGAAGTTACGGGAAAATTATAACCTAAACGTGGATAATGTTAATATAATGGAAATACTGGAAGATATAACCAGTCTTAAAATGTTGAAGAAACACGGAGAAAAATTTTCTCTTGCATAATTATATATTCTGTTTACCATAAAGTTATAAAATAATTTAATACTAACTTAACAGTTTCCAATATTAAAACATTTCCTTTAAATTCTTCATCCAACATATTACCATTTAATCTATAATCCATGGCAATTATTATCATGGAAAGGCCAATACTGATATATTTTAACTATATTTTAGACAGATCAAGATTATAAATATTATTGAAGTATCTTATACTT
>JAKAYM010000177.1 GCA_021826795.1 Thermoplasmata archaeon | reverse complement strand
TTTTTCAGTATCTTCTTCACTGTTTTCATAATAATTGAAAATTAAATCATTCTATAAATATGACATGGTAGGACAAAGATTAAGTATTGGAAACTGGTAAGATACTAAATAATATCTGATTCCTTATTTATATAATTATCTAAATGTATAATGAAGGGTGTAACAAAAATGTAGTAGATAAGTGATAAATGAAATAATAAAATTTTTATTTTCAATTAACATATTTTTACTCTTCAGTAGAGAGTGTTGAAGTTTCTACTGGTTTATTTTCTTCTATATTTTCGGTATATATTTCCGGTGTTAACCTTGTACCTTTTGGTTCAGGGCCTATATACTGACCTATACCCACTATTACGGCACCTATCATCAACAGTACTGCAGTTGAAAACCATATATTTGTGGGTGTATCTATTGATGAAAACAAATACTGGTGCATCAACGGCACATATATGGAAAACCAACCACCTATGAATATTCCAGAAGAATAGCCAAAGCCGACTCCAGAGGACCTCATGGACGTTTTGAATCTCTCTGACAGGTATACAGGAACTATGCCCCATGGTGCCTGTGTTATGAAGCCTGCAGTTAGGACAGATATATATGTTAACATCACATTTCCAGTCTTTGCACCGTAAAATATTCCGTAAAATGCCGGAACCGCAAGTATCAATGTCAGTATTGACCAGATTAATAGTAATCTTCTTCTTCCCACCTTCTGGGAAAGTGCACCGAAAAATATTGCCCCTATGAACGCAGAAACCAAGGAATAAGTATATATTGTTGTCGCACTTCCAAATGATAGAATGCTCGGCTTTGATTCAAGTATTGTTGGAACAAAAGCAAATAATGAATATGCAAAGAAAAACATACCGGTCATAAATATCATAACCTGAAAGAAATCTTTTCTATATTCTTTCCTGAAAAGGCCTGTAAGTGGAGTTTTTCTTATTTTTTTCTCTTTTTTAAGATTATTAAATGCCGGTGTATCATTCATTGTTAATCTTACAACTAATGCTATGAAAACTGGTATCAATGTTGTTAAAAATAAATACCTCCAGGCATATGCTTTTATTGCTGCTATACCAAAATAACCTGTAAATATGGCAACAATTGCTGCAGCTAATAATGCACCAAATGAAAATCCTCCCTGAACTACGCCGCTTATCAATCCTCTAAACCTCAGCGGTGTCCACTCCATGACGAAGGGATGGCCTGCAGCATATTCCCCACCGGCAAAAGTTCCGACTCCCATTCTTATTATAACAAACAAAACAAATGCAAATATACCTACACTTGCATATGTCGGCAATGCCGATGTTAATGTACTGACAATTCCCAATCCCAGTATTGTTATAATAAGATCCTTTTTCCTGCCTATTTTATCGCCCATGTTACCAAAATTGCCGATCCCAGCGGCCTGAAAATAATTGTCAACGAATATGCGAATATAATCGTAAATGTCCCAAGCAGTGCAGTCGATGGTGGCAGCAAAACATATGCCAGTATCGGTGCAGTTGTTAGTATCATTGTCAAATCAAACGCATCAAGCAAAAATCCAAAAAACTGTGATGTAGTTGCCTTTGCAGATTCAGCTCCAAAATGTTCTACTCTACCTGTCAAGGCCTGTTTTTCATTAACATCCATAGAAATGGATACAATTGTTATATTTAAATATATCCATAATCATATATAACAATTCCATACAACATAACTTTTTTATATGTATTATAGTAACTATTTTTGAAATGTTTATATAGTAGATGTTAACACATCGAAATTTAATACTAAGTAGAATAGATTTTTCGCGTTTATCCGCTCTTTAAGATTTCTATAGACAAAATTTATTTAACCAGATTATGATATATAAATATGTCATTTTTACAGGATATAAAATCATCAATTATAAGTGAGGAGGATGATACCTATATTTCTAAAATACTGGAAGATAGAATAAAAATAAAAAGCTTTACAGCTCCTGATTATCTATATGTAACTGATTTGATAAACCCGGTGCATTCATACTTTTCCAGGCAATATCCGGATATTGCCATACCTGAAAGCCTGAATTCAAGAATGAAGTACGGGGAAGAAGTGCACTTTCTGGCCAGGCAGTGGTTTGAACGTATAACTGGATTTTCAGGTTCTGAAATTATTCTTACTGCAACACAGATGGGTTTGAATGTTGTTGGCAGGGCTGATTTCATGATTTATGATTCAATTGTAGAATTTAAAACTAAAAATGTTGACAGAGTAAGCATTGAAAATTTATACAGCATTTACCGTTCGGATCTAGAGCAGTTGCTTTTCTATGCAGCAATGAATCGAAATTTTACGCAGGATAATTTCCTTGTATTTTTTACCGAAGGCAAATTCCACGTTTACCGTATATCCATTAAAGACCTTGGTGCAATAGAAAATGAAATGGTATTCAGATTTTCACTAATAAAAAGAGGAATAGAGAACGGAGATATAAGTGATTTTCCCAGATGTTCATACTTCGGATATGGGTGCCAGTTTTCCGAGGCTGGCGTTTGTATGTGTCATTCATTGCGGCCGGTAGAATCCTCATGGGCAAGAAATGTGGCAACCATTGTTGAGGATAATGAAATGGAATCTCTTCTTTCATCCATATATGCAGGAGATACAGTGAATTTAGACCTGAGATTTTATGATCTTATCTACCCGAGAAAGTATTACCATAAAATCATCGGAGATTCCAGGCATTCTGATACCGGTGCATCTATACCCTCCTCATACTATGAAAAAAACAATATTAAATTCTTTATGATAGATTCCATAAACGGATCAGCACTCAGCGCAAGCGGGAGTGAGATTTCTGAAATAAACAAGATTTCAAAGCTTCCGCTTTACGGGGATGACAAGTATATTATTAAAAATATGTATGATGAAAATTCCATAGTTCCCTATTTGCTCAAAATTAACAATTCTATCTATCCCGGCAGATTACCTGATACATACTATTCAGAGTTGGCAATAATGTGTGCAAGGAGAAATAGGAGGGAGGGAGTTTTAATAATAGTGTATCCCAGGCTCGGCAATATTGTTGTTGCAAGAGATATTTATTTTGACACAGATAAAATTATAAACATTTGCAATAGAGCTATTTCGGAAATAAGAGAGGCAGTTGCAACGAGGAATCCGGATAATCTAGACCTTTGCCCAGAATTCGCAATAAAATCCTGCGATTTTTCACTTTGCAGCTGTAAAAAAGAAATAATCAAGGGACGTGAAAAAAATCAGTAAGGTTATCCGTAGATATAGCTTACCCCCTTTTCAGGATATTTAAAGTCAAGCGCACCGAACGGGCATGCATAGAGTGCAGCACCACATTCCAGGCATCTTTCATAATGAACTGTTATTCCATTCTCCTTATCATCTTCATATGTACCTGCCGGGCATACTTTTATGCATGGTTTATCTATACATGTTTTGCATATATCTGTATTTACAGTTATATGGCTTGTATTACCAACCTCATTTTTATTCAATCCTAACCTTTTAATTAGCTCCATTATATCACCTTTAACATATCTTCTATAAGTGTATAATATCCGATGCCGTTCTTTTTAACCTCATCACGCATAACATCTTTTATGTTCTCTCTGGGATTATCCGTAACAGAAAACATTCTTTCCATTAT
>JAKAYM010000176.1 GCA_021826795.1 Thermoplasmata archaeon | reverse complement strand
ATTAATTTTCACCTTTCATCTTCTTCAGGTATTCTTCCATTCTGTCGGTTAAGCCAATTGTATGGGCTTCCTTTTCCACTATTCTTATTGCATCTATTGCCTTTTTCACGTTGTCTATTTCTCCATCTACCCATATGAAACCATTCTGCCCAACTATTACTTTTGTATCTGTATAGGTTTTTATGATATTAATCATGTTCCCGCCCTTCCCTATAACACGTGGGACTTTGGGAGGTTTAACAGATATTATTCTTCCAGTCTCCAGTTTCCTCATTCCATTGTCCCTCATTGAAATCCAGCTTTCTCTGATTTCATTGGATACGGATATTCTTGCGTAAACATAGTCCCCAACATTGAGATATCTTTCAAGGTCCCCTGATGAAACATGCCAGGGAGTATCGTTCATATGCAGCAGGGAATAGTAAGGAGAATTTATGTCAACAGTCCACATTGTTGGGCCAATGTCCATTATTTTCCCGATAATTTTGTCGTTTACTCTGGGAAGATAAGGGCTATTGAAAGGGGCCACGTCTATAAATTTCTCACTCTCCTGAATAACGCCAAAGTACTCAGAAAAAAATTCTGAATCAGATTCATACATACCATTTCGGGGTTTTAAATCGCCTGCTTCTATTTTATCCCCCGGATAAACTATTTTTTTTGTCTCCAATTGAATACACCTTTTACTTTATGAAATATATCTTCGTAATATATTTATCTTTGCGATTAATTTAAAATTAATATATAAATAGTTTTAAGACTGCAATATTATTTTAAATTATTTTAAGAGTTTCACATCGGCTTCCCCGTTTGTTTTTCTGTTAACCAGATCTATGAGATCGCCCTGCATACCCGCGGGTATTTCTATAACACACATATATTCCCCTGTATTAGACCATTCCTCTTTCAGTATGATCCCCATTCGGGATAAATCTCCATAGAGCCTTCCATATGCGTCTCCTGATAATCGTACAGCAAGTCTGGCCTTTTCCATTCTTATGGGTATCAGTGGTCTTATTGCTTTGAGTACCATCTGAACCTGCTCTTCCACGCTTTTAAAGGGATCTATGCGGACCTTTGCCTCATCCATGGCCTCTTCTATTCTCACCACAGGTATTGGTGTGTTGGTTTGAGGATTTATTGCCTCCCTGACTATTTCATTTATTACCTGCCTGCGTTTAGTTTCCAGTATCTCTTTTCTCTGATCTGTTGTAAGCTGAATCTGACCTCTTTTCACTATTTCTATTGCAATCTGTGCTATATCTGTAGTTTTAAACACCTTTTTTAGGATTTCTTCATTGGTTCTATCACCTTTTTTTGCATCCTTGAACACCTCAGGGATTGCTAAATCGTTTTCAATGTCTATTTTCCCTTCACGTATTCTAGAGGCTGCATCGGGATCAACCAGGATTTCAAATTTATAACCATCATATTCAAATCTTGCGATCACGGCATCATCTGTATTTACCATAAATGATAATAGTTTATTTAAATAAAAAATTATACATTTGTTTTGTTTCTGGGTATAGATGCCATTAGGAATAATATTGCTGCGATGCTGGCTACAAGAACAAAGATAAATGACAAAATGTGATCAAAAATAAATAGTGCTGCAAACAGTGTACTCCCCAAAAATCCTGAAATTGCTTTGCCCGTGTAAAATACACCGTTATTTGCTGTTGAAAACCTTGATCCGAATATATCGCCCACCAGGGAAAAATACATGGATATCATGGCACCACCGAAGAAGCCTATAAATATTATGGCAAAAACGTATTCATGTAATATCAGGAATATTGACCCGAATATAAGAAACAGGTCTATTATCATAACCACCCTTGTTCTACCGATTATATCGGATACATAGCCGAGTATCGGCCTGCTTACGCCGCTCAGTAGCGGAAACAGAGATACAAGCACGGTGAATTCTAACAGGGGCAGAGTTTCTCCTAGATAACCGAAGGATGCGGAAACTACTATGAGGGGGACGCTTCCGAGAATAAATGACATATAAAGAATCCAGAATCTCCTGCTTCTCAGATTTTTTGATGTTTTCTCACCGGTCATTGTACTGGATTCAGGATATTTTGCCATTATCAGCAGAAGAGGCAGCAGGATTATTTCTGCCACGCCGATAATCAACATGGGAGTTCTGAATGATACTGCACGGGATATGAATATATTGGCAACGGCAGCACCCAGACCAAACCCAAGGGAAACAAAGCCAACAGCAAATCCTCTTCTGCCCCTAAACCATTTCACAGCAAGATTGGTGGCTATCCCGTAAAGAATCCCTTCCCCGATACTTCCAAGCGACCATAAAAAATAAAAAAGGTATAAGCTATGTATGAATGAGGTTCCTATGAAACCCGTTGCTGAAAGCAGAGCAGATAATATACCGATATTTCTCGGACCATCCCTGTCGGCAAAATATCCGCCCACGCCCTGAAATCCTGTTGAGAATATTGCAAATAATGTGAAAGCAACCTCAATTTGAACCAGTGATACATTTAATCCCGTTTTTAAAAGAGGCTCAAAAACATTCCATGAATACTGGTACAGTGAATTAAAAGACATAATAACTATTCCGATGACTAAATAGCCCTTTCTCACATAATGCAATTCAAAGATTAAATATAAATGTTGTTGATAATTCACGGAGCTTTGATCTTTTTCCATCTCAGAATGAATTTATGAAGGGCAAATATACCCCAGATGGTTTCTATGACCCCGAATGGGTAGACTCCGGCAAGGGTACCGTAAATTGCTGATCCGAAGCATGTGATTCCGAATAAAAGTGAATATGCAGGTGATCGTGATTCAAGCAGATAAAATACCATCATCATGGCAAGGACTACAGAACCGTATATTGTTAGCTCTGAAATTAACATTATACTATATCATAATACGATAAAAATAGTTATGTTTTCAAAGTAATACAAAAATTGTGGTTCCCAGCAGTATGGCAGCAACCAGGTAGTCAATTCTTTTCGGAGTCAGTGTTGCGAGCTTCTTTATCAAAACCTTGCTCAATGCAATAGTTACAAGGAGGAGAGCAACTGCGGATGCAATGACAAAAATTGATATTGTAAGGTAAACAAAATGCATGCCGTAAACAACTGCAATTAATATAATGGGAACAATTGCAGGATCAGGAATAACGCTGACTAGTAATATTGACCTTTCTATTTCCGTGTTTTTTTCTACTTTTTCTTCATGCCTTGCATTCATGATTATATAGAGTGCAACAAAAATAAGTAATGCCGCGGCAAATATTTTTAAATACAGTTCAGGGAAAAAGTAAAGGCCAATAATTGCTATTGCAAATGAAAGTATAGCGGAAAATATTCCATGAATCAGACCAAGGCTGAATGAGATGAAACCGGTTTTTCTGATCTTTAGCTTCTTGCTTATTGAATATGATAAAATCGGAGTCCAGTGATCTGGAGCGATCATGTGTAATGATGCTATAAGAATGGATAGACCGAGTACAGCAACCGGAAGAATCAGGTAAAGTATTATCATGGTTACTGAATTAATCACACCGTATAAATTATTGGGTTGTGTACCATATTATGTGTAAATATAAACCCCCTGTTAATAATAAATTGATTATTAAATAACAGGGAGAAATACCTCTTTTGAACAAAAAGGAGGTAATAAAATATGGAATATGACAATATAAA
>JAKAYM010000175.1 GCA_021826795.1 Thermoplasmata archaeon | reverse complement strand
TATTCAATAACTTTATTATAATGAAACCAAAGAAGAGCAGGCATAAGAAGAAAAAGATACCCACGGACTGTGGGGAATGTATGCCCGTGGAGGGGAAGCCTATACCTGATAAGGCAAGTTTTTCTGTAGAAGCGGGAAGCCCTGATCTTTAGAGATGGGAGGATGTCACCCTAACCCACAAATTTCCTGAGAAGTGACATTTCGTATGCATATTTCTCAACTTCGTCAAATTTTTTATTCTTGAATGCCAGCAGGAACAGTGTTGAAAATATATTGTGTTTTTGAACATTGTAAGAATTTTCAGTTGATACTCCCATGTTATCTTCTATATAATTCATATCCTCCCTTATCATTTTTATTATACCTGGATCCACCTTCCATATTTCTTTTAAGTAATTTAGTGAATCGTAATTGAAATATCTTACACTGGAACGTATATCAAAATACAGATTTTTATAAAGTTCATCGACCAGTTTATGATACCTCTCTGGCAGTCCGCTGAGCATGGACATTCCAAGTATTTCCGGAGGTATACCAATAGAATAAAGAGCTCCTACAAATGCTATAGCCCTGGGCAATCTGGCATCTCCCGTACTCCTTGAATATCCGAAAAGACCAGTATGCAATTTTCTTGTCCTCCTCTTTGGGAGATACACTGCCACATCATTTATTGGTCTGGCGATTCCCTCTATTATCTTCTGGAACCTTGATGAATATGAATTTACTATGGCTTTTATATCTTCCTCCATCTGCATGTTAAATATTTCTGGATTGCCCGGCTTATGGGAATTAATCATGGAAACAGCATTTTTCACCGAAATGTCATCATAATCATATCTGAAGGCAGATTGCACTGAAAACGTATAATAAGAATCATATTCACTTAAAGCCTTTTTAATAGAGTCAGGACCAAGATCTCCACGAAACGGTGACGATCCGGCACCTATTATAGGATAAAGCTCAATCCCAGATTTTTGTGAAATTTTGTGCATACCAGATATGGCATATTTTGCAAGTAGCGTAGCAGGCAGCATACCGTAGTTCATTGCAGGATCAGATCTTGCAATAAATATTCTCATATATTCCGGTTTTATGATTTCACTGTATTTTTCTATTATGGATTGAATACTGAATATGGAATCCTTGTCCTCTATTAAGGGTATAAGATTTATTTTTTCTGGCAATACCTTTCCTGTAATATCCTTCACATGAACATTATCATATAGTTCAATATTTTCAGTGTTTACAATGCCTTTTTCATAAAACTTCACCACATTTAGCATACTTTTATAATCTGTCGTAAATGGAAGAATTACCTCAAATACAGGCGCAATATCCCGGTTAAAAACCCTGTTGGCTACATCGTAGTTCAGCGGTATGCTGTTTAAAGTCTCATTCAATATTTTCCTTTCTGCACCCTCTATAAGGGGATTAGGTACCCTGTATGTTAAAAAAATATCCCTGCCTAGAACATTTTTATCAAAGAATTCCCTGTTTTTTGAAAACAATTTTCTTATGACGTGGGTATCCACATCCTTTCCCTCCGCATCCCACATAACCTCCTTTATACCAAAATCTCTGTATGCTATATATGCCTCCTCTATTTCATCTTCATTCGATATTATATTTTTACCGCTTGCCCATTGCGGCATCTTTGCATTGTCCGGATGCTGGGTGGACATAGTCTTTGGTATCATAATTACCATATGAAAACTACTTATAAATAAAGATTGTCAGAAAAAATGTCAGTTATCTCATTTCTGCAAATAAAATAATATTAATCTATGATTTATAATAACCATGCAGCACCAATAACTTTTTAATAGTCCTAATGGATTTGCCCGAACTCCGCAGGATAAAATCTGAGGCCTTCCGGAGACATATATCTGTCAAATTTTGCATCATAAGCTATTTCAAGATTTTTTATATTTATAGCTGCGTCTCTTGGGCCATAAGACAAAATTTCTCCATCCTTCATTAAAATAATGGAATCAGAAATATTGTAAGCGAGGTTTATGTCGTGCAGAACAAGCAGTATACCTTTTCCAGCATTCTTCAAATTTTTAAGTATTTTTACTAGAAGGTTAATTTTATCAATATCGAGAAAGGATGATGGTTCATCAAGTATAATGTATTCAGGATTCTGGTATATTACAGCAGCAATCATAATCATTCTTTTTTCCCCACCACTCAAGGTGGAGTAATCACGGTTGATAAAATTTTCAACACCACACATTTTCATTGAATTATATAGATTCTGGTAATCATATTTTCTAGTAAAACCGTTAATTTCCATAATATCTCTAACATTCAATCCCAGTGGTTCAGGTAACTCCTGCTGAACATAACCTGTATACCTTGCAATTTCGCTGGTATCCAACGTTTTAAGACTCTTATTATCTATAAGGATTTCTCCAGATTCAGGCCTTATTTCCCTGTTAATTGCAAGGAGCGTTGATGTTTTTCCTGAACCATTTTTACCACACATTGTTAAAATTTCACCATGATTCAGGGAAAAATTTATTGGTCCTATATTCAGAGCTCCCCTTTTAAACGATATGTCCTTGAGTTCAAGCATTATAATAACCCCGCTTTGAAATCCTAGTCATTAACAGCATGAAAAAAGGAACACCTATAATTCCGGTTATTATCCCTACCGGTATTACCTCACCGATAATGATCATGTGTGCTATATCATTGGCAATGATTAAAAATGTTGCTCCGAGAATAGCCGATGATGGTATCACATATTTATTTGACCCTCCGTAAATCATCCTGGAAACATGTGGAAATATGAGTCCCACAAAGCCAATCAGCCCAGAAATTGAAACGCAGGCAGCAACTGAAACAGTGGTCAATCCCATGGATATTAGTTTGGATTTTTCGACATTTATTCCAGCCGATCTGGCATACACATCTCCTAACTGTAATGCATTTAACTGCCTGTACATAAAAAACAGAACAATCGATGTAAAGATTACCAGAGGAACAACTATGGAATCATCGGACCATGAAATGCCGGATAAAGATCCGAGGAGCCAGAAAAACAATGAATTAATATATTTTGGCCTCGAGTAAAGTAGAAGCGCAACAAAGGAGGAAACAAATAAAGATATGGCTATGCCTGAAAGCAGCAATACCAGGGGAGGCGCCCTGCCATTTCTGATTGAAATGGTATAGACAAGAGCTACCACAATAACTGCAAAGATAAAAGCTAATAATGGAAGTGTAAGAAATCCGAAAATAGTTAAACCGAAAACAATCGCAATCACGGCTCCAAGTGTTGCACCACTTGATACCCCCGTAATATAAGGCTCGGAAATAGGATTTCTGAATATACTCTGTATTACCGCACCTCCAACCCCCAATGATGCTCCAACGGCAGCGGCACCGACGGTTTCAGGTTCCCTCAGCTGGGTAACGATAATGTAATCTGATAATTTGACGTTGCTGTAAAATCCAAACTGTTCAAGCACGGATTTAATCACATCAGAAACGGGTATTTTTACAGGACCAATATCAAGAGATATGATAAAAGATACAAGTAGTGCAAGTGTAGATACCACGAAATAAAAATAAGTTTTACTGTTAACTATTTTCAATACCGATCACCGCCCCCGGTTCGGGGCTATCATTTAAATGAAATGGAAATGGTGGAATTGTAACATTTTCATTGAATACACTTGAAATCATCCATTGAATTGCGTATATATTTCTGAAGTTAGGC
>JAKAYM010000174.1 GCA_021826795.1 Thermoplasmata archaeon | reverse complement strand
ATGCTATATAGAACAATTTTTCATCTTGCTGGAAACATTAATATAATACAAATGGCATATTATTATTCAAAATTAAATAACCTTATTAATTCACATGTAATAAGGTATGTTTACTTTAAAGGTGATTAATGTGGCAACAAGTAACATGGAAATGGTAAAATTAAGAAACAGGACATATGTCAAAATCGATGAACTGTCAAGAGCAATAAGCAACGGATTGAGCCTCCAGAATAGGAAGATGGGTATTGAAGAATCAGAATCTTCAGCTGAGCATATTATTAATTTCTTCGGATATAGTACAAGGGTTATTGATAACATGCTTGAACCTGAGGATCGGGACGTTTTCTATACAATGGAAGATCTTGGAATACTCGAAACCGAGAGAGAGGAAACAACACTTTTTGATGGAAGGGAATGGCGTATACATTACTGGATACTGAATGTTCTGAGGGTTCTGGAACTGTCTGAAATGAATATCAGTACATCCGCAGTGCATGATAGCCAGTTCGATATATATAGTGAAATACCGGATGAATACTGGAAATCCAACTAAATTTTTGAGAATATAATATGCATATAGCAATCTTAGACAGGGAACGGTGCCATCCGAAAAAATGCAACCATGAGTGCAGGTACTACTGCCCGCCTGTTCGTAATGGGGCAAAGACAATTGAATTTCCGGGGCAGTCTGATGATTTTCCTGTAATTACAGAATCACTGTGTATCGGGTGCGGAATCTGCGTAAAACGGTGCCCCTTTGATGCCATCAAGATAGTAAGCATACCTGACGAGCTGAATAAAAACATAGTCCATCAGTATGGAATTGATTCATTCCGGCTTTATTCACTACCTGAACTGGGAACAGGAAGGGTTAATGCAATTCTAGGCCAAAACGCACTGGGGAAAACTACAACGATGAATATACTTGCCGGTGTGCTTATACCGAATTTCGGGGATATGGAAAGAAAGAATGAACAGGATTTCGTTATAGAGAAATTTTCCAAGAGCATAATGGGTCAGTATTTCCGGGATTTATACAGTGGAAAAAAGAAAGCGGTGCTGAAAAATCAGTATGTTGATCTTATACCTAGGGTGGTCAATGGCACTGTCCGTGAGATAATGAAAAATAATGATCACGGCAATATGGACATTATAATAGATGAACTTGCAATGTCCTCTTCACTTGACAGGGATATAAAGGAACTGTCAGGAGGCGAATTGCAGAAGCTGGCAGTTGGCATGGCACTGATGAAGGATGCAGATATTTACCTTTTTGATGAGGCCTCATCATATCTTGATATCCATGAACGGCTACGCATATCTGAAATAATACGTGAACTTTCAAAATCTAAGACCGTCCTGGTTGTTGAACACGATCTCGCCATACTGGACAAAATGGCAGATCAGGTTAATCTTGTTTATGGAAGTCCCGGCGCATACGGTGTAATTACAAAGGAAAAATCCACAAATAAGGCGATTAATGAATTCCTCTCTGGTTATATAAGAGAAGAAAACGTAAGGATACGCCCGACATCCATAGATTTTACTGTTAAATCCAGCAAAAGAACGATGGTAACAACACAGGTAACATCATGGACTAACATGCAAAAAAATTATGATAATTTCCATCTGAGTATCGGAGAGGGTTACATAAACAGGGAAGAAATAATCGGTGTTCTCGGGCAGAATGCACTGGGAAAAACGACATTTGTTAAAATTCTTTCAGGCGTTGTCAGGCCCGATTCAGGTTCTGTTGAAAATGAACTGAAAATAGCATATAAACCTCAGTACATATCAAGTGATTATGATGGGACCGTTTACGAACTTCTTTCCAATGCATTAAAGGAAAAAATGGAGGACGTATTTATCAAGAATGAAATTCTTTCACCGCTTAATATAGAGGAACTATATGATAAAGGTATGGGGGATCTCTCCGGTGGGGAACTGCAGCGTACATCTATCGCCCTAACATTGGCAACAGACGCAGATCTGTACCTTATAGATGAGCCATCGGCACATCTAGATTCTTCATACAGGATGAGCGTTGCAAGAATAATAAGAAGGGTAATAGAGAATAATAAAAAAAGTGCCATAGTAGTGGATCATGATATTTACCTTATAGATCTAATTTCAGATGCGCTTATAGTTTTTAAGGGCAGTCAGGGTGTATACGGCAACTCTATTGGTCCTATGAACATGCGGGAAGGTATGAATACATTTCTCAAGGAACTGGGAATTACATTCAGGCGTGACGAAATTACAAAAAGGCCCAGAATTAATAAATTGAACAGTGCACTGGATCGCCAGCAGAAGGCAGAGGGAGAATATTATTACTTAAAATAATTCTTGACTACATTATTGTTTATTAATAAATAATTTCGTAAAATAACCTTTAAATAATAAAAAATAATTAACTATCATGGTTCAGGAGAAGTGGGTGGCCTTATCCAACACGACTATGGGAGTCTTGATGGCCACTATAAATATGAGTATTCTAATTATAGCTCTGCCGGCAATATTTACCGGAATCAAATTAAATCCATTACAACCAAATTCATTCGTATACCTTCTATGGATACTGATGGGATATATGATAGTAACCGCAGTACTTCTGGTTACAATAGGAAGATTATCTGACATGTTCGGGAGAGTCAGACTTTTCAATATGGGTTTTGCAGTATTTACAGTCGGGTCTATATTACTATATCTTACGCCGGGAACACGTGATACCGGTGCTCTGGAACTTATTATATTTAGAATTATACAGGCAGTGGGTGGCTCATTCATATTTGCCAACAGTTATGCAATTATTACCGACAATTTCAAGAAGGAAGAAAGGGGGTTTGCACTGGGAATAAATGCCATTGCGGCAACAGCGGGAATGAGCATTGGAATAGTTGTTGGTGGTGTTCTTGCAACGATTAACTGGAGATATATATTCCTGGTCAGTGTTCCCGTAGGTATTGTAGGAACAGTATGGTCTTACCTTAAACTGAAAGAAACATCTCCAAGAAAAAAACAGAGGCTGGACATACCGGGAAACATCACATTTGCAGGTGGTTTAATTATATTACTGGTAGGGGTCACATACGGGATAGCTCCATATAAGAGCAGTGCAATGGGATGGGGCAATCCATGGGTGCAGGTTGCCCTTATTGTTGGTACTATACTGCTTATAGCATTTCCATTTGTTGAGAGAAAGGTAAAAGATCCAATGTTCAATCTGAGTTTATTCAAGATCAGGGGTTTCACAGCAGGTAGCTTTGCAGGAATGATATCAAGCATGGGCATGATGGGTTTCATGTTCATGATAATTATACTGTTTCAGGGCATATGGCTTCCCATACATGGATATCATTTTGCATCAGTACCATTCTGGGCGGGAATATATATGCTTCCCATGACAGTAGCCATGGGAATATTCGGACCACTTGCAGGAAGGTATTCGGATACACATGGCCAGAGATGGCTTGCTTCAGCAGGGCTTATAGTTTCGGGTGTGGCACTTCTCCTACTGGTACTGCTTCCTGCAGACTTTATTTACATATTTATGGCTATATTATTATTCATGTTCGGAGCCGGAATGGGAATATTTACAGCACCGAATACAGCTGCTGTCATGTCATCTGTTCCTCCTGATGTCAGGGGTTCCGCCTCGGGAATGTTATCAACCCTGAGAAATGTGGGTACGACTGCAAGTATGGGCATATTCTTTTCAATACTTATACTGGGATTAACAGCTACACTCCCGCATACCTT
>JAKAYM010000173.1 GCA_021826795.1 Thermoplasmata archaeon | reverse complement strand
ACCACCAGTGGACCCTGATACAGCTATAATATTTATATCATTGAATATATATGGCATGAAATCAATGGTATTGTAAGAATAATATCCAGCCCATGATGACGTTATCCTTGAATTCTCTGAAGCAGGAAAATAATTATCCAGTATCGGTTTTATATTATATGTATAAAAATCAGGCTCAGGCTCAGGGTTCTCCGTAAAGGAAAAATCTCTATTCAATTCATCAGCAAGGCTAGTCCAGAAGGAATTCGCCTGAGGGTACGGTCTCATATACACTCCTGTGGGAAATATTGTGAATGGGAATATTCCGGAATCGTTGAATATATTTTTATTGATAATCTCCCGTATCCCCGGGGAAGTTATCTGAAATATCTGCCTTTTCTTCGGTCTCAGATGTGAATCAATCCCTATGGGGTCCAGCAATGCCGTGGTCCAGACGTCGGTGCATAGTATATAAAAATCAGCCTCAATTATTCCCTTATCTGTTTCCGCATATTTTATCTCGGATTTTTGCCAGTTGAATGGTTCTCCGGGATAATTCATGGATTCCAGAGGGGCAAGTACAAGTCTTTTTACCATTGTATTGAATTTAAAATCCACACCCATATCAATAGACTGTTTATAATACCATTCTGATAATAGATCAGGCTCTATAATTCCCGCATTTTCATCAATTACTGCAGATTTTATAGATCCAATGCCCATGACTTCTTGTGTATCCTTATCGATATTAAGATTGAAAAGCTGTGATATATCTTCATCTACGATTCTGGAATGGGGATATTTTGAAACAAATTCTTTATCAGTTTCGTGGTCGAACAGGAATAAATATCCTGTAAATTTCATGCCGATATCAACGCCCATATCGTTCTGCAGATGTTTGTAAAAATTAATGGCGCTCTGTGCCATTACCTGATTCTCTCTCAATGTAAAGAAATCCCTGAATGCAGCGGCACTCTTGGCTGTATTCCCCTGTGAAAATGTCTTGGCCTTATCTACTACAAGAATTTTCAGGCTAGAGTCCATCTTTTTCAGATAGTATGCAGAGGTCAAGCCCGCCATTCCGGCTCCCACAATAACAATATCATACCTCATATGATTGGAAAAGTCACGCATTTATATAAATTTATGTCCGGAGACTATAATTTTTCCTGGTTTATTACAGATATTACCGGATAACACTTTAAGATAAATTCAAATTTCTTTATACAGTTTTATCATGTTACCTGTAAATATAAAACCATCATCCTCCAGAATAGACCTAATTTTTCCATTGGAATTAAGGTATATTACAATATTCTCTGTTTGATTCCTGAATTCTGAAACGGCAGCTGAAATTACATCAGAAATATTGTTTTCGTATCCTTCTATATATTTAATTGACCCAAGTGCACAGGACCTGCGATTAATGCATAGTACACCACCAGATGCAACAATAGCTCCATCCTTAAATTTAACAAAAGTGTTTGCCAATTCAGGAACAGTCCCGAAGGATTTTCCATAATCAGATATTTCATCCTCCTTTAATTTCTGCGCATTTCCGGATCTTATATCATAATCCCTGATCTTGAGGCGCATTACCAGAATGTTTGTTGTAGAAAAATTGAATCTGCTCATTGCTATGTCCAGATTTTTCTGGTCAATATATAAATTAAACTGGGTATAATCAATATTCTCCAGTATCGTTTTAAAAGATGCCCTATTTCCATAAAACCATAAATTTCTGTAATCAGGAGAGACAGCCAGAACTCCCCTTATCACTCCATTATCGTAAATAAGCTGCGAATTCCTACCGCTTTCTTCCAGAAGTGCAGACATCACAGTATTTTTATAAGGGTCCTTCATGAGGAATTCCTGCGCAAGATAACGATTTTCATCTGAATATGGCGTTACTGTAGCCATAATAGATAATGATAGATTATTTAATTAATTTAACTAGTTTTAATTCTAAAAACTGACGACTTTATGGGTTAATATCTAATCAGTTATTCCCATAGAATAAACTTCCATTGTGATATTTAACAATATTGAAAATATAATTTATCAATAAATTATTTAGTAATAATATTTAAATATTTAACTGCAATTTAAAAATAATGCAGGATAAATGGATAGCGCTCAGTAATACTACAATAGGTCAATTAATGGCAACAATCAATACAAGTATAATCATTGTAGCTCTACCTGCTATTTTTGATGGGATTCATTTAAATCCAATGTCACCCCAATCATTTCCATATCTACTATGGTTAATAATGAGTTATATGATTGCACTCTCCGCACTTCTTGTGAGCATAGGAAAACTTTCAGATATTTTCGGGAGGGTTAGAATCTTTAATCTTGGCTTTCTGATATTTACAATAGGTTCTATTCTCCTTTATATGGCTCCTGGAACAGGTTATACTATAGCACTGGAGCTTATAATATTTAGAATAGTTCAGGCAATCGGCGGCTCATTTATAATGGCCAATACATTTGCGATAATTACAGATAATTTCTCCCCAAGAGAAAGAGGTTTTGCTATATCCATAAACAGTGTGGCGGCAGTTTCAGGAGTCAGCATAGGTATAGTCCTGGGAGGCATACTGGCAACCATTTACTGGAGGGATATATTCCTTGTCAGCATTCCTGTAGGAATATTCGGCACTTTCTGGTCTTATACCAAACTTAAAGATAAGAGGGAAAGAGCAGCACGGCATATTGACATATCTGGCAATATTATCTATGCAGTAGGTTTCATTGTACTTTTGCTCGGTGTTACATACGGCATTACGCCATACAAAAATAATCCGATGGGTTGGACCAATCCAATGGTGATAGCAGCCCTTATTGCCGGTACTGCAATGCTGATAATCCTCCCGTTTATAGAAAAGAGGGCAAAGAGCCCGATATTTGATGCAAAGCTTTTCAGATCAAGAAATTTCAGTATAAGTGTATTCACTGCATTTGTTTCTGCTCTGGGCATGATGGGATTAATGTACATGTTAACTCTTATCTTCCAGGGAATATGGCTTCCTATACACGGATACGGGTATTCTGTGACACCACTCTGGGCAGGAATATATATGTTACCATTACCAATATCCATGGGTATCTTCGGTGTACTTTCAACTAAATTGTCGCTACGTTTTGACCCAAGAGTTCTTACTACTGCAGGCCTCTTCATTTCTGCCTTTTCACTACTTGCCCTTGTACTTTTAACCTATGATTTTTCATACATATTTTTATCTATAGTGATAACAATATTCGGTATAGGTTACGGCATATTCAATGTGCCAAATCTTACAGTTGCCATGTCATCGGTTCCACCAAGTGAGAGGGGAACAACTTCAGGAGTTCTTAATACGATGAGAAACGCCGGTTATACAGCAAGCATCGGTGCATTCTTCTCTATACTGATACTTGGACTGGCACTTTACTATCCAGGAGCTATAACTTCTGCACTATCAGGAGAGCAGGCAACATCACTCACATCATATTTTTCAGGCATACCGCCAACCGAGATTTTATTCTCCACCTTTCTAGGACTCAATACAGTAAAGGATGTTCTGACAACTGTACCGCAAGGTGTGCTTTCAGGCATATCAGCAAATACGATCGGTACAATTACCGGTCATCACTGGTTCCCAGAAACAATTGCACCGGCCTTCATGACATCCATGCATGACGTTTTCTATGTGGGATTTGGAATCACGGCCTTCGCGGGAATAATTTCCATGTTCAGAAAACCTGTTGAATATCCTGAAGAATCGAAAACGGAAAAAGAA
>JAKAYM010000023.1 GCA_021826795.1 Thermoplasmata archaeon | reverse complement strand
TAAATATGATGATTTTCTGACTTTAAGCTAAATTTAAGTATTGAAGTTCAATATTTAAATATGGATTATCTTGATGAAAAGTCTACAGATATTAATTATTCTGATGTATACGGAGATACCTATCTACTCATGAAGAATGCAGGTAAGGCTGTTTCGGACTTTATTGAAAAAACATTTGCCCGTGGGAAATTCGTAACTGTTGTTTGTGGAACTGGTAACAATGCAGGTGACGGAATATGCTGTGCCCAGTTACTACAGAAAGATTATAAAGTTTCTATTATTTTACTCAAGGGTGTGGCAGGGCTAAAAACACCTGAAGCAAGGAGGGCGATCAATGACTACGAAGGTGCCTATTATGGAATTTCTAACTTTGAGGGAATTCTATCCGGCAGTGATATTATAATTGATGCCATGTTCGGAATAGGCATAAAAGGTGATCCACGGAAACCATATGATGAAATTATCAATGCCATAAATAGATCTGGGAAAACTATTGTATCCATAGATGTACCATCTGGATTCCCATCAAAAGTGGCTGTAAAGCCCGACTTCACTATTACATTTACGGATAAGAAAACAGGAATGAGCCAGTCAAATAGTGGAAAAATAATAGTTGTGGACATAGGAGTACCAGTGTCGGTAAAGACATCCGCCGGAATAGGCGATCTGGTATATATTCCGGAATTCAATCCTCTTGCGCATAAAGGTATGAATGGTAGTGTGGGAATTTTTGCGGGAAACACATTTCCAGGTGCCGCCGTTATGGCCTCTCTTGCCGCATACAATACTGCCCCCGATCTTGTAAAGGTATTCTCATATAAATTCAACAGAGATGTCATAGTTTCCCGCAACCCGGGAATAATGTTTTATGATGTGGATACAGTTAACGGAAAGGATCTAGATGGCATCGGGTCAATACTGGTAGGTCCGGGAATGGGCAGAACTGATGCATCCATGAAAATTATGGATTACGTTATCGATAACTATATGGGGCAACTAATTATAGATGCAGATGCCCTGAGGGTCCTTTCACCAGATAGGATATCCCGAAGAAATGCAATAATCACTCCGCACAGCGCCGAATTCATGGCCTTTACCGGCATGGAAGCGACAGTTGAAAATGCGGTAAAAATAGCCAGTGAGTACAGTATTACCATTTTATTAAAGGGTGTAACTGATATAATAACAGATGGTAAAAATACTAAATATTCAAGTGGTGGGAATAGTAGGATGGCCATGGGGGGTACCGGTGATGTCCTGGCTGGAATTGTAACCGGTTTATCATCAAGAGGAATGCAACCCTTCAGATCTGCAGTGGTAGCCTCATATATAAATAAAAAATGCGGCGATATGGCGTATAGAGAATACGGATACTACTATGGCATCATGGATGTAATAAACAATATAAAATATATTCTGAATAATAAAATTTAAAACCATCCTACCATTATAATATAATGATCGGTGCTATTAAAGGGCCTGTGAACATACCTGATTTATCAATATACACTCTGCTGAGTAAAAATACTGAAGTAAGTCGAAGCAGGCCAGTAATGATTTTTTATGATAAATATATTACGTATTCCAGGATTCTCTCATATGTGGATTCAATGGCATATCACCTGGAGCACAGGCTGAATGTCGTGGAGGGTGATACAGTTGGCATTTTACTTGATTTTACACCTGAATATATTATCTCAATTATCTCATCAATAAAAATAGGCGCCCGGGTTCTGATAATTGATGAAAATGCCGATGAGATAGCAATAAATAACTATGTGAAAGATCATAAAATAAAGGTTATAATAATCTGTAAAAGGCTAATTCACCGGGCAACAGCACAGAATGTAAAATATATTGTATCCGATCCCAAAGATTTTCTTACACTAGGAAAGGCAGTAATAAATAGTATAAAATACCATTCAAGGGTTATATACAGTGAAAATGTCCTCAAATTTTATGAATTTATATACAGTGGCAAAAGATCCAATAGGATTGAGGACCCGAGAAAATCCTGTATTATGTTTTACAGCAATAATAAGCTTTTAAAATTTAACATGAAAAATCTAATATCCTTAACTTTCATCCTAAATTACTGGATGCCCAAAATCGATAGCAGACCTGTATTTTTTTCCGACATTAAACATTCAACACCACTGGGATTAATTTATTCAGTTACACTTCCCGTATCCTTTTCCGGGGCGACTGTAATTAATAACATCAGCAATATAATGAAAAACAACCCAGATTTTATTGTTGGAGATGGCCAATTGTACAGTTCTATAATTGATAAGCATATATATCTGAACGGAGTAAAATACTGCATAATGCCGTTTACTGACATTAAAACAGAGGAGGCATTCAATGAATATACAAAGGTTCCTCTGATTACAGGAAGATCAGACGACATAACTCTAACAACACATATGAATCCGTTCTATGATATACGGAAAGGATCGTTCGGGATGCCATTGAATTATGTTGAATACCGCATCAATGAAAAAAAGGAAATGCTGGTTAAAACACCTTATATTCCAGAAATTTTTCCGGGCGACGGTGAAATATCAGATGGCTGGGTCAATACACATGTAAAAGTAAAGGTGGTGGAGGGCTATTTTTACAAATCAATATCCCAGAAAGAAAGCCACTGAGCTTGTGATGCGGATGGATTTCTGGCAATCAGGAGAGAATGCTTATAAAGATCATTCCATACTAATGATAGGCATAGAGTATAAAACCGCATATAGATTCAGAATATATCCTAATCAAACTATTATGGCAATATAATAGGGAAACATTCCCTTGATGACAGGGAGTACCATTGCATTAAATGCGGATTAACAATGGGCAGGGATGACAATGCTGCATTAAATGTATTGAATAATGGATTCAAAAAGATATTCAGCACCTTTATTATAATAAAGCCTGAGAAGATCAGGCATAAGAAGAGAAAGATACCCACGGACTTTGGGGACTTTATGCCCGTGGAGGGGAAGCCTATACCTGATAAGGCAAGTTTTTATGTAGAAGCGGGAAGCTCCTATCTTTAGATAGGGGAGGATGTCACTGTGTTTGAACAATATATCTTGAATTATATATGTAGAGAAATTTTCCGAATAAAAGTGAGAGAAAGAGGTTAACAACAACATATGATATGAAATACACTAGCAAATCATATATGCCGCTTATTCCTAGGCTATCTGCAGTTATTATTACAAAAAATACCAGCCAGTATGCTATTACCATGAACTTAATTTTCCCATTCAGTGTGTTCCTCGGTATAATCTCAAAATATTTGGCAAGCAGTAAAGAGAATACGACTCCGAATAGCAGACCAAGTATGAATATATCGCGTACCTGGTATATGGTAAGCAGTGTGAATAATAAAGAAAGTTTTGAGGATGATGTAGAAATACCGTAGGCTACTGCAAACTCGCCTATAAAAATATAAATTATTATCACATTTATTATTGAAGCAATTATAAAATATAAAATTCCAGCCTTAAGACCGGCAAATATTCCGTCCTTTATGGATGACATAACCATTAATGCCTATATTGGATTAATATATTTAGATTAAAAATACAAATAATTAATCCTTGAAATTCTTTAGTTGGTTTATTGTATTTTTTATATCATCGATTTTCTTTTCACGTTCATTTATTATTTCTTCAAGAATTTCGTTGAAATCCCTTGATAATTTATAACCGTGAATTGGTCTACCCTTTCCTTCTTTTTTCATATTTCTTTTTACTATCCAATTTTTTCTCCGTAACCATTGCATTGCTATGGATACTTCGGGCTGTCTTAGACCTGTTTCCCGTTCAATTTCCACTGAGGTTATTTCGCCTTTGTCTTTTATGTATACCAGGGTGTATGCCACACTTCTCGGTATGTCAGACATCATTAAATACTTAGCTAATTTGTTAACTTCTTCTGAAAGTGCCATTTCAATCGTATAATAATATTATAATGTTATATATATTTAACTATACAAAAAAAAATTAATATAATAAAAGATCAAATTTCAACACTAATTTAGTTATTCACGATTTTGAAAGTGCCTCAAGCTTGCTTATTATGGTGTAAATAGCCGCCCGTCCATGGGATGGCACATTCGGGTCATTTGATATATCATCAAGCTCTGATATGACAGTGGCACACCTCAGATCAAGGCTTTCCTTGTTATCTTTCATTTTTTCCTTTGCGTCCGAAGACATCTTTCTTACATTTCTTGGTATTGAAGAATCATCCTCCAGATCATCCATCAATGCCATAACTTCATTATACAAATCTTCATCCATGGTCTCACCTCATATAAATATCCTTAATGATGGACAGTACCATCATTGTTTTGGATTTCCTTATACCCTGTATTCCATTAAGGTTATTAACTATAAACTTTTCAAGGGCTATATAATCAGGAAATCTTACCTTTATTATGAGGTCATATTCACCTGTTACAACAAAAACCTCCTCAACATTCTTATTTTCCCCTATTATCCTTCCTATATTGTCCACGTTGTTAACATCAGCCTCCACACCGATTAACGCTGTTATAATCTTATTATCGTAATATTCCCTGAAATTTGTTATTTCCGCCTCCATCACTTCATCCCCTATGTATTCATTATTATCTCCATCCAGATAATATTTTCTAAAATACATTTAATCTAGTTTTCTCTTAATGATGATGTGGACATAATGCTTTTGAAAATTATGGTGAAAAACATATACAAGTTAACTATACAACAATATGAAGAATATCAGCATGGGCAAATTGATACTTATAACCGGACCGATGTTTTCAGGAAAAACATCAAGGTTAATCGAACTTCTGGAAAGGGAAATTCTTGCAGGACGAAATACACTTCTTTTCAAACCGGAAATCGACAAAAGATACGATACCACATTCGTAACAACCCATAAGGGGATGCGGCTTCCCGCCATAGTGCTGAACACAGATAACGATGGAGTCAAAAAAATGTACGAACTCTCAAAAAACGTTGATGTGATAGGGATAGATGAGGCACAGTTCTGGAATCATGATTCTATACTTCCTGAAATTGCTGACAGGATAGCCAGTGAGGATAAAATTGTTTACGTTGCAGCCTTAAATAAAAATCATACCGGAACACCATTTAAAACTTCAATGGAAATAATTGCACGGGCAGATCAGGTATATTCATTGACCGCAGTATGTGCAAAATGTGGAGAAGATGCCACTTTCACCCAGAGGGTCATGAACGGAAAGGAAGTGTTCGGCGAGCAGATAAAAATAGGTGGTGTAGAAAGCTACGAACCCCGATGTAGAAAATGTTTTGTGTACCCTAAAGAATCTGAAATAGAGAAAAATACCGGATAAACTAATTTGTTATTTCAACTCTTGAATCCATACTGTTCATCTGTATTATTATGGACTTCTTGCCTCCCTTAGAAATGAAGTTTATGATAGACATTATCATATTTTCAAAGCCAGTATTTTTAAAATAGCCTGAACTATGCCTTTCCCTTAACTCCATGTATCCTATTTTTACTTTGGTTACTTCCTTATCGTCATTCGGATTCAATGCCATCAATGGCATACCTGTTATTATGATCATTGTATCTGCCTCAATAAGTGTGGCCAGCAGTGATAAATACATATTTGCCTGTACGTGCCCATTTACTGAACTGTAGTACTGCAAATTCTTTACAACAGGTGCTCCCGGAGCAAATATCATGGGAAGATAACCATCCGCCATTAGATTCATTACCGATGATTTTTCCAGTATATCAACTGGTTCAAGATAACCACTTTTCTCAAAATTTTCACGTACTTCGACTCTGGTGAAAACATTGAGGATGTCCCTGGAATATCCATTTATATATCTGACCTTATCATAATTATTTAAAATATTCAGTATAACCGGATTATTAGAATATTTATTTTCTGCACTCATGAATACAAGTACAGCCTCGTTTTCAGATATTATTTTTCCTATACCGGTAAAAATATTTTGAAGTTTCGCCCTATAGTGATCTCTTTTATTATTGCCGAACTTCATGCCATCTATTGCAATTACAAACCTGCTCATGTAAAATCATCGATAAATGTGCATATATGATAAGATTATTAAATTATCTGCAATGAACTATCATGGAAAAAAAGGTTAGTGAATCCGAAGTACATTCTGAGATTATCGTTCTCCCGGCAGATACAAATATGTTCGGGGACCTTTATGGTGGGAGGCTTGTCGAATGGATGGATAATATAGGAAGTATAACTGCATTCAAGCATAGCAGGATGAAGGTGGTAACAGGTAGCATAGACAATCTGTTCTTTCTTTCTCCCATTAAACTTGGATACATAGTGCACCTCCATTCCTTTGTCACGTTCACAACCAGATCAACAATGGAGATAGAAATAGATGTTTCGTCTGAGAATGTAACTAGTGGAACCACCAGCGTGACAACAAGGGCATTCTTTACCTATGTTGCACTGGATGAAAATGGTCATGCTGCAGAGATACCCCAGTTGATTCTGGAGAATGAAGCCGAAAAACAAAAATTCAGTGATGGCAAAATACGGTCAGAACAGAGGCTGCAGTTGTTGAAAAATATAAAGAAGAGTATTAATTCAATTGATTGAAATGAATGGCAGCATATATGAAAGGGAATTAATGAACATACTTAATGGCACAAAGAATACTGTGGAAAGAATTTCAAAAAATCTTGATCCAGTTTCAAGGGATACAGTGTATACAATAATAGATAAGCCATTTTATGTTGCAAGAGCAGCTGGGTCATTCGGTGCCGATCTTGTTGCCCTCCGTGATGACTATTCCCTGGTTATAGAGGTAAAATCATCATCGAGAAATCAGCTTTCATTCAGTGAAGCCTCTGGAACAAAACAGGATCAGGCAATCAAGCTGCATAACAGGTGCATTTCCTCTGGACTTTTCATAACATATGCATACAGATTAAAAAATTATAAGGGCGATTTCTGGAGATTCTTTTCAATAGAAAGTGATTATATATATAAGGGAAAAATGAGGGGTTTATATGAGCTTCTTCCGAAACAGAAAATAACAAAAACAGGAAATTTTATTTTAAAATGGGAGGATGGCCTCCCCCTGACAACTCTTATATCATACCTGAACTCATAAGCTTGCTTTTATTGATCCGTCCAGTATTTCCATAGCATCATCAATCTGTTTTTCACTGATTATCAGTGGTGGTATGAAACGTATGGCGCTCTCACCGGCACCCAGGAGTATCAAACCCCTTTTATATGCATTTTCAATTGTTTTATCTCTCAGGGTGGCGAAATGTGCTTTTGTTCTCCTGTTTTTTACAAAATCAATTGCCTGCATCAGACCTAAACCCCTGACATCACCGATTGCATCATATTTCTCACTGAGTTCTCTGAGTCTCTTATTCAGATAGTTCCCCACATCTCTTGAATTGGAAAGCATACCCTTATTTTTGATCTCCTCAATGGTTGCCTTGCTGGCTACTGCAGCCAGAAGATTTCCACCGAATGTATTTGAATGAAGACCAGACTTTTCGAAATCATACTTGCTTTTAACAACAGATGCACCCATTGGTATTCCAGATGCTATGGATTTTGCAACGGACATAATATCCGGATCAACATCAAAGTGTTCCGACGCAAAGAAGGTTCCAGTTCTTCCGAATCCGGTCTGTACCTCGTCCATTATGTATAATATTTCATTGTCGTGTGCCAGTTCCATGAGCTTCTTGTGGAAATTTCTTGGAGGAACAATATATCCCCCCTCTCCCTGTATGGGCTCTACCAGTATTCCGGCAACACTGTTAGAAGGCAGGAATCTATTGAAGACGTAGTCTTCCAGATAATCCAGTACAGCATTTGTAAGATCATCCGGGTTTTCATATCCATCTATATTGAATGGATTTCTATAGGGATCAGGGAAAGGAATATGTGTAACTCCATTCATTTCAGGGAAGAATCCTTCATGGTGCACAGGCTGTGATGCTGTGAATGCAAGTGCACCCATTGTCCTTCCATGGAATCCTCCTATAAATCCTATGAATTCTGGCCGTTTTGTGTAACTCCTTGCAAGTTTCAGGGACGCTTCATTGCTCTCGGCGCCGCTGTTTGTATAGAATACTTTCTTGTCATGGCTTCCGGGAGCAACGCCTATAAGTGCTTTTGCGGCCTGTACCTGCTCATCATAGAAGAAATCGGTACCTGCAAAATGCCAGAGCTTATGCAACTGTTCCTCAACTTTAGAAATTACATATTCATTTCCGTATCCGATATTGGTTGTGCTGATACCGCTGGAGAAATCAAGGAATACATTTTTATCTACATCTTCTATATAACATCCGTAGCCTCTTGACGCAACAACTGGCAATGACTTGGTTGAGGTTGCAAGATATTTTTCATCCTCAGCAATTACCTGTTTTGCCTTTGGTCCTGGCAGGTCTGTAACTATTTTTACACCTTTTAATACTGCGCTACTGTTCATATAATTGTAATGGGACAATAATTAAATACTTTATTATCAGGATATTTACATAATATTATTAAATTATCTGAATAAATTTAGGATTTTCCGATTTTTGTTATAAATTATCATAGCCATGTACTGGTATATCAAATGCAATATATTGAAAATATGTACAATTAATATACTTTGAAGTAATATACTTTCGAGTATATATGCTTTTTATAGACAGGAAAAATGAGCTGAATATGCTTTCCTCAGCGTATAACCGGTCGAGGGCAGAATTTATTTTGATAACAGGTAGAAGAAGGATAGGCAAAACAGAATTAATCAAAAAATGTATAAATGAACATAAAGGTGTTTTGCTCACCTGCAGGGAGGAATCAGAAAAATTAATGCTTGAAAGGTTTTCTGTTATTCTTGGAAATTATTTTCATGATGACTTTATAATCAAAAATTCCATAAAAAGCTGGGATTCATTCTTCGAATATCTGTATAAAAATACTTTACATGAAAAATCAATAATAGCAATAGATGAATTTCCGTACGCTCTTCATAATAAGTCATTACAATCCATTCTGCAGGATTACTGGGACAATAAATTGAAAAACACAAGAATATTTCTTATACTTTCTGGATCCAATATATCCATGATGGAAAATTTATCCGATTATAAATCTCCATTATATGGAAGAAGAACCGGACAGATAACATTAAAAGAATTCCCATTTGTTGAGGTGTTACGTTACTTCGGCGATCCGGAACTTGCTGTAAAGTACTATAGTGTTTATGGCGGAACACCTGCATATATAATGGAAGTAAATAAAACCAAAAGCTTTACTGACAATATTATGAATACATTTCTGAAAATTGACTCTTTTATCAATCAGGATGTATTGTTTTTATTAAAGGAAGAGTTAAAGGAACCCAGATATTATTTTTCAATACTGGAGGCAATTTCATCAGGAAAGATTGCATTAGGTGAAATAATTAGCTATACTGGGCTACAGAGGAACCTAACAAGTAAATATATCAGCGTATTAATTGATCTGGATTATATCAGGAGAGAAATTCCTATAACATCTACTAAAAGCAGGAAAGGTATATACTTATTGAAAGATAATATGTTCAATTTCTATTTCAGGTATATATATCCTAATTATAATTTGATTGAAATGGGAAATGAAAACATGTTAATTAATATGATCAATGAAAATATAAATACTTATATCGGACATATATTTGAATATATTTCAATTCAATTCCTTTTGGAGCTGAATAAAAAAAATCCAGAATTTGATAGAATAGGAAAGTGGTGGTACAAAGATACTGAGATAGACATCATAACAATGAACAATAAAACCAATCAAATAACATTTTATGAATGTAAGTGGAAAGAACTGGATGAGAAAGATTTGAATGATATCCTATTGAAATTAAGGGCGAAGGCTAAAAACTTCGAATGGCATGAAAATAGAACAGAAAGATACGGAATAATTGCAAAGAAAATAAAGGGAAAAGAGAGAATAAATGGTGATTATTTATTATATGACCTATCAGATTTTAAATATATCATGTAATTCAGGCCAATAATTTCAATAGGTATACCGAACTTTCTGAAAGGACTTTTATATAATTATATTATAACATTATATGGCTACAGAAACCAATACTAAATATCAGGTTAAATTTTTACGTGATGAATTAACCGATATGCTTTTCTATTCGTACCTCTATAGAAAAACTGAAGATCCGGAATTGAAAGAAAATTTCAGGAAATTAGCAAAAACAGAGAGTGAGCATGCCAATTTCTGGGGCCAGACATTAAAATCCACAGATGTAAATGTTAATAAGATATCATACCGGAAAATAAAGTATGTATTTATGAAAATGGTAAGAAATATACTTGGAGGCAGTCTGATTATTAACCTTCTGGAGCACGGGGAATATCAGTCCATTCAGAAATATAAGGAATATTTAGATAATTATACGCAGGACGATAGCTACAGGGATAAAGTCAATGAACTCATAGTTGCAGAAATGCAGCACGAGGAAATATTTGCAAATAAAATTTCGAGCAGTGTAAAGAATATACAGAAGAGCAGGGATTTTCTATACGGTATGAGCGATGGCCTGGTGGAAGTTCTTGCCACACTTGCGGGTCTTTCCGCCATAATTACAAGCCATATAGATATTGCATTGAGCGGAGTGGTTGTAGGACTCAGTGGAACATTCAGCATGACCCTCGGTGCATATCTGGCACAGAAATCAGAATCTGAATATAAAATAGCAATGCTCAACAGAAAACATATATTCTCAAAAAGCAAGGGCGTTCAAAAAATGATAGATCAATACTCATCGGAGGCAACAAATTCTGCACTGAACACAGCATTATCCTATATTGTCGGCGCTGTTATACCTATACTTCCATTCATATTCTTCTCAAAATATACAGCCGTAATGCTGGCCGTAACCTTTGTCTTCTTCGCCCAGGGCATTTCAAACTCGATCGTTGCACTTTCCCTGAATACACCTATGCTTAAATCAGGACTACGGGCAGCTTTGCTGGCACTGGCAGCCGCCGGAGTTACATTCACCGCAGGTGAATTATTCCATATAATATTCCATATATCCCTGCTATAAGAATATAATTGTGCATAATTTTGTTATAAATTTATTGACAACAAAAATATTTATAATATCTTTCACTGTTTCTAGTATTGAATACTATAGAAATAAATAATGTGTACAAGCGTTATGGAACCACAGTTGCACTGAATGGCATAAATTTATCAATATCCGGTGGTCAGATATACGGAGTTCTGGGACCCAATGGTTCAGGAAAAACAACATTGCTCAAAATCATAGCAGGAATACTTCCAGCATCCTCTGGAGATGTATCTGTCAATGATATTTCGGTAACAGGTAATCCCGATGCAATAAAGTCTATAACTGGATACATACCTGAAACCCCTGCTCTTTATGAATCACTGACACCGATAGAATATTTTAATTTTCTTGCATCTGTATTTAAAATTGATGACAAAATCTTAAAGGAGCGCATAAATGCATTTGCAAATGCGCTGGAAATAGGGAAATATCTTGATGAGTTCATCGGTTCCCTATCATTTGGAACAAAACAGAAGGTTGCTATTATCGGGGCTCTTATACACGATCCGCAGATAATCGTTATGGACGAAGGTATGAATGGGCTTGATCCAAAATCATCAAAAATAATAAAGGAATTATTGAAAGATATAACCAGAAGTGGAAAAACTGTAATTTTCTCCACGCACATCATGGAAATAGCGGAAACTGTATGTGATACAATTTCCATACTTTATAATGGAAATATAGCGGGAACAGGAGACCTTAGCCAGCTGAAGGCTGAGGCCGGCTCCAGCAACAGCGATCTTGAAGGAATTTTCCTGAAGTTGACAGGGGATGAAGATCTGGATAATCTTCTCGATTCATTGAGGGACTCAATAAAATGAATAATAAAACACTGTTTTTAAGCAAATTAATAATGGTTGAACAGCGTTATCTGGCATTAAAAGATACGCCGAAATTCCAGCAAACTGTAGATTCTGCCAATAAACAGGCATATTTCATGAGAAACATTTTAATGTCTTATTTATCCAATGCAGTGCTTTTTACCATGATATTCCTTTTACTGGATTCCGTTTATTTTGAGGAAAAGGATATTGCAGCACTTGCATCATTCGGTCTCTTAATATTCCTGTATCTATTTCTAATCGGCATATACAATTCAATAGTTTTCCTGAATTCCATATATAACAACAATATTATGTCACCTTTAAAATCAATACCAATACAGGTAAACATCAATGTACCCTTTGTTTCATGGTTTATTTACAATGCCTCATCATATATCTTCGTGGTGCTTCCATCATCTGTATTTTTCTTTATTCTAACAGGGGACTATGAGACAATTTTTCTTGCATTGCTTTATGCTTTCCTGGTCATGATGCTCAGTTTCATTATTTCATCAGTATTCTTTATCTATTCTGGAAAAAAAGTCAAAAAACACACATCAATCAGGAATGTTATACGTATTCTTATGTTATTTGTATTCCTCGCTTTATTCTATCTGCTACTGGAAAATCCAGCATACTTCGGATATGTCAGCGCGGCAATATCATCATTGCCATATTACCTGCGTGTTTTTGCTTTTCCCATAAACACCGAATACATAGTATTCTATAATTACCAGCTACCATTGCTTTTTAGAATTTTAGAACTATTCCTGTCACTTCTATTCCTCGCAATTATTCTTTTAATCTATACAAGAATAAGGCATGAAATTTATGAGATTTTGATGACATCGGAAGAAAACGAATCCAGCGAGAAAATATTCTCACGTGTAAAAACTCATGGCATGCTGAGAGCCTTCCTCAACAAGGATATAAAAAGCACGTTCAGAAAAACACAGAACCTTTCTTATATATTCCTTCCTGTATTGTTTGTAATACCATTCTTCTTTGCTGTAGGTACTACTTCCGGCCTTGATTCGACATTTTTTTCACTTCTCTATCTTGTTGAATTTGTATCATCATTCTACGCAATTTTTCTCCTGGTTGTCGAGGGCAAGGGCATAGAGGTGCTAAACTCACTCCCTGTAAAGAAACGTGACATAACATTTTATAAAAGCATTTTCGGACTGATTATATTCTCTGTAATAGCCGCTGCATTCGTCATAGTCACGGCAGCAATTGCCGGAAAGGCTTCCATATATGATCTTTTTGAGTTTCTGGATGTTACCCTCCTGTTTTATGTCATAATAAGTGTAAATATCAGCAGGCTTCTCAGTAAGCTGCCGCCTGGAACATCTAATCTTAATTACTATTCTTTCGGCACATATCCCATGCTCTTTATCTTTATACTATCGTTAATACTTCTGGGAATATCCATTGCTGTGGCTATAGGATTATCATTTATTGTCTTTCATTCCATAGTTAATTATGTTTACATGGATCTACCGGTCAATATAGTTATCTTTATTTGCATGATGATGAAACCGAAAATTTTTAAAAATAACGAAAATGTTATAAATAGTTTATAAATAAACCTGCATCGTGATAATATGGTGAATGTTAAAGAAGTTCCTGCAGATTTATTGTTAAATAAGCTTGCATCAGAATTCAAGGAGAAGGATGTAAAGATGCCAGAATGGGTAAATTACCTGAAGGACGGTATCGGAAAGGAAAAGTCATGGGTACAGGATGACTGGTATTACACAAGAATGGCATCCATAATGAGAAAGGTTGCATTGAACAGCAGCATAGGCATATCAAGGCTGAGCCAGGAATACGGAAGCCGCCAGGACAGGGGAACAAAAAGATACCATCCTGTAGAGGGAAGCAGATACATAGTAAGGAATATACTACAGGCACTTGAGAAGCTTGGGTATTTAAAGAATGACACAAAAATTGGAAGGTCACTTACACCTGCAGGGCAGTCTCTTGTGGATAAGGCTGCTAAGGAAGTAATGAAAAATCTCGCCGAAAAGGACAAGGTTTTTGAAAAATATCTTTAATAACAAATCTTATGAATATTGGATTAATATCTAACTCTGGTGTTGTAAATGGATGAAGATGACGAGTTAAATAATATCCGGAAAAGAAAACTCGAGGAAATGCAGAGAAATGCCCAGCAGCAGCACGAAATGGACGATGAAAGCAAAAGGCAGATGGAGCAGGAAGAGGCAAGAAGGCAGCAGATTCTAAGGCAGATCCTATCCACTGAAGCACGTGAAAGACTTAGCACGCTTAAACTGGTAAAGCCTGATCTGGTAAGCAATGTGGAGAACCAGTTAATACAGCTTGCAGGCATGGGAAGAATCAACAGGATTATAGGAGACGAAGAATTAAAGGGTATACTATCACGTCTAATAGGAACTAAAAGGGAAACAAAAATAGAGAGGAGATGAATATGAGCAAAAACAAACCGCTTGGAAAAAAATTAAGGTTAATGAAACACGTTAACTCAAACAGAAGGGTACCCGGATGGGTAATGCTGAAAACAGACAGGAAGATGACCCAGAATCCGAAGAGGAAGAACTGGAGAAGGTCAAACTTAAAACTTTAAGGTGTTATCAATGGTAGAAAATAATGAATTATCAACAGAGGAGCTTATAAATATATCACTGAGGCCTGCAAGAGCCTCATCCAGAAGAAGAAGGGCAGATACTGCCATAGAAATAATAAAAGATGCAGTTGCCAGATATACAAAATCTGAGCCAGGCATGATATGGGTGGATAATAAGGTTAATGAGTTTATATGGAAGCGTGGGAGAGAGCACATACCAACAAAGGTAAGCCTGAAAATCATCAAACTTGAAGATGGCACAACCGAAGTAATTCTCCCGTAATTTTATGATTAAAAAGTTATCAATATTTGACAGCGATTTCATCGGCGTTTACGTAAAGGTATTCAACGATTTTGCATTCGTACCAAGAAACATCCGGGATGAGGAACGCAGTTCCATAGAGGAAACATTAAAGGTTAAAACTGCTGGCGTCATAGTTGACAATTTCAGCCTGGTCGGAACCATGATAGTGTTTAATTCGAACGGTGTAATAGTTTCAGGATTATCTGGCATGGATGACTTTTCAAGCATCGATCTCAATGGAAGAAGAATAGTTTTCCTGAAGGATAGATTAAATGCAATAGGAAACAACATTATAACCAGTGATAAGGTCGCTATAGTTCATCCCTCTTTCACGGAATCGTCTGAAAAGGTTATAGCAGATACACTTGGAGTGGAGGTTATTAAATCCACAATTGCAGGAGTAAAAACCGTGGGAAGTGTTGCTGTCCTGAACAATAAGGGAATGCTGGTCTCTCCGGAAGCAACTGAAGATGAAATCAAAAATCTCAGTGAACTCTTCCATGTTCAGGTTAAAACTGGAACTGCAAACTATGGAAGTTACTATATTGGCGCTTCCATACTGGCAAACTGCAATGGCATAATGGTCGGAAACGCCACCACATCCATAGAAATAGGGCGTATAGACGATACATTTTCATAAAAGTTCTGATACTTTTGCAACTGATACAAGTTTAATTCCGTTTTCCTCGAGCAGGTCAGACCCTCCAGATTCTCTGTCAACAACACATACAGCATGGTCAACTATAGCACCCGCATCCCTGAGAACCTTGGCTGTCTTCAGTATGGAATTTCCTGTTGTTACCACATCCTCTATGAGATCGATTCTTGATCCGGGAACAACCTTTCCAACCATCCTGCTGCCTGTTCCATGCGTGCGTTCTTCCTTTCTTACAATAATATATCGCTTTCCGGTTTTGAGCGCAACTCCCACTATAAGTGGAACTGCCCCGAGCTCCATGCCTGCAACTGTTTCATATACTGTATTTCTGGCAAGGTCATCACATATTGTAGATAGTGTCTCAGGGTCCGTGCAGGCTTCCTTTATATCAACATAATAATTGGATTTCTTTCCTGATGTTAATGTAAAGTCCCCGAATTTTATCATTCCTGATTCTATAAATTTTTCTCTATCCATGGGTACTGATTATTCATTTTTATATAATTGTATTCATACAGGTAGAATTATTATATAATTCAGATATATAGCTTACAATGGATAATAGAATTATATTCGCTCTGGATGTATATGATCACGATACTGCAATAAGCCTGGCTGATTCTGTCGGTAATAAGGTATTTGCCATAAAGGTAAACTGGCCCATAATTCTTGAGAACGGAATCAAAATTGTAAAAGAACTATCAAAATATTCTAGAATTATCTGTGATTTCAAGCTGGCAGATATAGACAATACTGTAAAATTGATTACTGAAAAGGTCCGGGATAACGATGCTTACGGCATAATAAGCCATTCATTCACAGGACTTGATTCCTTGAGAGCTGCTGTAAAAAGCGCCGGGAATATGAAGGTGTTTTCTGTTGTTTCAATGTCTCAGGAATCATATATTGACAGCATCACCGAAGAGTTGATAAAAACTTCCCGTGAAGCTGGAGTCTACGGGCTTGTTGCACCTGGTAACCGTCCTTACTATCTCAAAAAGGTGAAGGAACATTCTGATGGCTTGAAGATCATATCACCAGGAGTTGGCGCCCAGGGTGGCGATATAGTCAGTGCAATCATGCTGGGTGCAGACTACGTTATAATAGGCAGGTCGATATACTCCTCTCCAGATCCGGTAGAGACACTTGATAATTATAATAAAAATCTTAACGATAATTTATAGTTATTTACTAACATTATTATACTTATAAGTATTACATTTTCATGGCAAAAAAAGAGATGTATCCAATTGAGAGAAAGATGGATGAGGATGACCTGAACAGGCTGATAAAAAGCATAGAAAGAAGCACAAAGATGCTGAAGAGGCTCCTTTTCGTGAAATACAGATATGATGGCTGGTTATGGATAGTTTAAACTTATACAAAGCTAAAGAGATATATATAACGAATGATTTATATAAATATATAAGGGAGGTAATGTAAATGCCTGGAAGAATATGGACTGGTGAAGAAAAATATAATATTATAATGGAATCATTCCAGAATCCCAACATTACAATAGCAGAGATATGCAGGAACCATGGAATAGCAGTATCGTTATTTTATAAATGGAAGGAGCAGTTCTTGGAAGGTGGAAGAAAAG
>JAKAYM010000172.1 GCA_021826795.1 Thermoplasmata archaeon | reverse complement strand
ATCTTAGAAGGTGGAGATAAGGACCCTCTTGTTGTAAATCAGAAAATGCTGAAGGACATGAAAATTTTAACCGATAAGGATATCAGCAGTATAAATGCTGAGATGGATGAAACAACATCACAGCTTATAGATAAATATGAAAAGGCACCGAAACCAGATAAGAGTACCATGATGGGAAACCTGTACGAGGATGAACCGTGGTATATAAGTGAGGAAAGAGGCGATATACAATGACTCAGATGACCATGGTAAAGGCACTTAACAGTGGATTAAATAATGCAATGGAAAAAGATGATTCAATAATACTCCTGGGAGAGGATGTAGGAACAGATGGAGGGGTATTCAGGGTAACAGACGGATTGCTTGCAAAATATGGCAGAGAGAGGGTTATGGATACACCACTTGCTGAGCTTGGTATAGTGGGATTCGGAATAGGAATGTCCATGGCCGGACTTAAAGCTATACCGGAAATTCAGTTCCAGGACTTTATTTACACTGCTATGGACCAGATTATAAACCAGATGGCAAAACTCAGATACAGGACCAATGGAGATTACACATTACCTATGGTTCTGAGAACCCCTTACGGCGGAGGCGTTCACGGTGGACCTTACCATTCGCAGAGTGGTGAGGCATATTTTACACATACGCAGGGACTTACTGTTGTAACACCTTCAAATCCATATGATGCAAAAGGATTGTTACTTTCTTCCATAGAATTGAATGACCCCGTTATATTTCTTGAGCCAAAAAGATTATATTACGCAGGGAAAATGGATGTTCCTGATGATTACTATAAAGTTGACCTGAGAAAGGCTAACGTCATAAGGGAGGGAGATGACCTCACAATAATAACGTATGGTCCGGCTGTACCACTTGTTAAAAGCACGGTGGAAAAGAACAATGTAAATGCACAGATAATAGATTTGAGAACTTTGAGTCCGTTCGATCTTGAGACGATCATGGCAGGCGTGAAAAAGACAGGAAAGGTACTCATAGTTCATGAGGCACCCAAAATGTTCGGTGTAGGAGCCGAACTTTCGGCCACAATTTCCGAAAGGGCTATTGATTATCTAGCTGCGCCCATTCTGAGGGTTACAGGGCTTGATATACCGATACCCTTTGCGCTGGAAGACTATTATGTGCCCAACGAGAAGAGAATAATGGCGGCAATAGAGAAACTGTTGAAATACTGATTTGGTGATATAAATGTATACTGTTAGTTTACCCCCAATTGGTGAGGGCATTCAGGAAGGAGAAATAGTAAAATGGAATGTAAAACCGGGCGATTCGGTAAAGAAAGATGATGAACTGGTAGAGGTTATGACGGATAAAATAACCGTAAAGATACCCTCACCTGTTGCAGGGAAAATTGTTAGAACCATGGTCAACGAGGGTGAAACCGCTATGATAGGGGAGGCAATCCTTGAAATTGATTCGCCTGATGAATCAAACACGCCTTCAGGAGATAAAAAGGAAGTGCCAGCCCCGAAACAGGAGGTTTCGATAAGTACAGATGAGAAAATACCCAGTGTGAAGGCAACCCCTGCAGTTCGTGCATATGCAAGATCACAGAATGTAGATATTCTAAAGGTTAAACCTGCATCTGCTGATGGAAGAATAACAAAGGATGATATAGACCGCTTCGCATCCCGGAAAACAGTGGAGTCACCTAAAGCTGTTGCAGGCACATCCAGTGAAGACGAAATATTCACACCTACCGGTATAAGAAAGATCATATTTGATAAAATGACAAAATCAAAGCAGATAATACCGCATTTTACCATTACAGATTTCATAGATACGGGCAATATAGAAAAATCCATAAAACAGTATACTGGAAAGAGGTACCTGAGCTTCACAGCCTTCTTTGTAAAGGCCGTAACGGTTGCCTTCAGGGATTTCCCGAAGCTTAATGCCATCTATAACGAAAATGATAAGACCTATACAATAAAGAAAAATTATAATATTGGTGTTGCAGTGGATTCTCCAACAGGATTAACCGTTGTGGTTGTAAGGGATGTTGCATCAAAGAATGTATTCCAGATATCGGATGAAATAAAGGATATGGCAGAACGTGCTAGAACCGGTAAGCTACAGCTACAGGATGTTCAGGGTTCAACATTTTCAGTGACAAATATAGGATCCATAGGCGGAATAATGGCCACTCCCATAATCAATTATCCTGAAGTTGCAATACTCGAGATTAATTCCAGAACATCCGGGTTCGTGAATGGGGAGCTGAGACAGGGGCTTTATCTTACACTTGCCTGCGATCACAGGCTGATAGACGGAGCCGAAGCTGCCCGTTTCCTTGGCAGATTAAAAGAGGTTCTTGAATATCCATTAATGTACATTGGTGATTGAATGGATTTCGATGCTGCATTTATAGGGTCCGGTGCCGGTGGTTACTATTCCGCCCTGAGGTTGTTAAAACATAAAAAAAAGGTTCTGATCATTGAAAAGGAAAAATTTGGAGGTGAATGCCTGAACTACGGGTGTATCCCATCTAAGGCGCTTATAGAACTGAGCGAGGGAATCGAATATTTGAAGGATATGCCCGGGGTTTCCATGAAATACAATCTGGATATGAAGGAGTGGCAGAAATGGAAGCAATCCGTTGTTACAAGGATAACCGGCGGTGCTGAGAAACTTTGTCTGAGCCTTGGAGCGAAGATAGTGTATGGCACAGGCAGCATAAAGGATAGAAATACTGTTACGGTCAATGGAACCGATTATTCAACGGAAAACATAGTCATAGATACCGGATCTGTACCAGTGAAAATAAAGGGAATAGATGATGTTTATTATAACAGGGAAATACTTGCCATGGAAAACATTCCTGACAAACTGGTGATAATAGGTGGTGGATATATAGGTGTTGAAATGGGAACCGCCTTTAGGAAACTTGGATCCGACGTTTATATAGTTGAAATGAAAGATAGAATACTTCCAGAAATAGAGGAAGACCTTGCAAGGGAAGTTGATAAAAAGCTCAGGAAGCTGGGTGTTAAGATCATGACGGGTAGTAAGGTGCAATCAGTGAAGAAAAACAAAAAGTATACAGTTGCAATAGAGGGTGACGATAATATAGAAGCAGATACGGTTCTCATGTCGGTCGGACGCATACCCAGTACAGGAGATACAGGAATAGAGAAACTGGGAATCCAGATGGATGGAAAATTCATACAGACAGATGGACACAAAAGGACAAATATACCCAACATCTATGCTATAGGAGATGTTTCCGGTGGCCCTATGCTGGCACATAAGGCATTCTATGATGGATACGTCGCTGCAGAAAATATTCTCGGTAATGATACTGTTGTAGATTACAGGGCACTTCCCTTTGTTGTATATACAGACCCTGAAATAGCATTTACTGGAAAAACCGGTAGCAAATATAATAAAATACCGGTACTTGCAAATCCCAGATCGCTGACCATGAATCAGAAGGAAGGTTTCTTCAAACTTTACTACGATGATGATGGAAGCATAACAGGTGCCGGAGTTGCTGCACCTCGATCCTCCGAATCTATAACTGAAATCAGTCTTGCAGTAGAATCAGGGCTTTCCATAGATGATCTGTTTCTGACAATACATCCGCATCCCACGGTTTCTGAGGGATTAAAGGATGCAGCGGAGAGAAATGACTAATTACTGGACTGATCTGGGAAAAATAGGATACAGTGATGCACTTAATTTACAGTATAAGCTCGTAAAGGCCAGGAAGGATAATCAAATTCCTGATACTGTATTATTTCTGGAGCACTATAATGTTTACACCATAAG
>JAKAYM010000171.1 GCA_021826795.1 Thermoplasmata archaeon | reverse complement strand
CATCCAACACAGACATTGATTGATCTTTATACTATCCGCAGAGAACTTGGGTCTATAGATGGAAAAACTATTACAATCATAGGAGACCTAAAATACGGCAGAACCGTTCACTCACTGCTTTCAGCACTCTCCCGCTATAATGTAACTGTAAATCTGGTATCCCCGGAGAGCCTGGCCCTCCCGAAGCATGTATACAACGAAGTGAAGGGAAAGCTAGATATAAATACTTCCAGCAGTCTTGAAAAGTTTCTTGCGGATACTGACATTCTTTATGTTACAAGAATTCAGAAAGAGCGGTTCACAGATAAGAATGAGTATGCAAAACTCATAGGTTCATACAAAATAACCGGTAGGGAGGCAGGTATGATCGGGCAGGAAGCAATAATAATGCATCCACTACCAAGGGTCGATGAAATTTCTCCCGAGGTGGATAATATGAAAGCTGCAAAATATTTCAAGCAGGCATATTACGGGGTTCCAGTAAGGATGGCCCTTATATCCATGATTGCAGGTGATTAATATGGAAAAAACACTTAAAATATCCAAAATAAAGGAAGGTACAGTTATAGATCATATCGATGCAGGAAAGGCACTGAAGGTCCTGAATATACTGGGGATAGATGAGTCAAATTCAATCAGCATAGGAATCAGGGTCCTGAGTGGCAAGATTGGATATAAAGATGTTATAAAAATAGAAAATAAATTCCTTGAGAAGCTGGAATTAGATAAAATTGCATTGATTGCGAACCAGGCAACAATAAGCATAATAAAAAACTATGAAATTATAGAAAAATTCAGTCTGGATATGCCCGATACATTCAAGGGTATAGTAAGATGTGACAACCAGAATTGCATTACCAATGCTGGGGAACCTGTTAAATCAGAATTTAAAACCGTTGAAAAAAATCCTCTTGTAATTAAGTGCGTTTACTGTAAAAAAGAGATGTCAGGCGAAGAAATACTGAGAAATATATGAGTTTTTAAATTATTTGGATAATAATAAGTAACCACCGGAATTTTTCCATACCTTTTTACTGTTCATTTTATCTATGGATTTATTCCCCAGTCCGTACACAAAAGTTTCATATTCCCCCCCTTCCCCTGCCATGTTTATCCCATATTTAGTTTCAAGGTCTTTGAGATGGAGAAAATAACTCTCATCTATTGTTGAACCCAGATCATCTGCTGTGAAACCCTCGGCAGAAACCGACACTATCATAGCTTTTATACTCCGAAGTAACAGCTGTTCTATTACATAATCCTGTTTTTTCCTCCATAACGGGGAATAAACAATAGTTCTGAATCCATAACATAACTTTTCTATCCTGGTTTTCTGATAATCTGAGGCTATTGCCCCTGTTACTATTGCATCCATTCCTTTCATGGAAATCTCCTCTATATATCCTTTATATTCGCTTTCAGCTATATACCTAATCGGAAATCCCAGAAGCGATGCAGCATATTCAGATATTTTTGAATTTGGATAATGGAACATCATTGAATATTCTTCAGGCACAACAGTAATTCCGTATTCTATTGTATAACCCTGCTCTTCTGCAATCATGGCTGATAAAAATGAATCCTTTCCTCCTGAAAACAGTGCAACAGCTTTCATAGAGATCATTTATCAAGAGTTACCCGGACTGTAAGCCTGTCATTATCCTTAAGATTCAGTTCCCTTCTCAGGAATTTTTCAGATATAATTTCTACGATATCTGTGTAGCTGCTTCTTTCTGGGAATATCAACCATGCGGCGGTTCCATCTATCTTCCCGTAGAAGCATTTGACTGCACCAAATGTTCTTTCATTGTCCTTGAAACCATTAATATGTATACCCTCAGCACTTCTTATTCTTCTCAATATATTTTCATACTCAGGGTATATTTTGATATTCAATGTGCCAGGATAAGGTTTGATCCGTAGTTTATCGCTGAACTGATCCATATACCCTTTCTGGGAAATATAATATTTTCCCTCACCAAGGCCACTCTGTATTTGTCCCTTCAGCTCGAAATCCTGCCGCATCTTCAGGATAGAGTTTAAATCATTAAGTTCTGAATAAAGGAGGTCTAATGATGCTTCCAACAGAGTGATCTTCTGTTTTCTATTCTGCAAAGTTCTCTCTATATATTTTCCATTTGCCAGTTCAATTATAAATCTTGAGGCGGTTTGCTGACTTACGTTGAGTTCGGTGGCCAGTTGCCCTGATGATATATATACAGTATTCCCTGATCCAGATAATTTCTTTAAGACCTTTACAGTATTATAGAGATTGTAATCCATATAGATGTATGTTATTATGTTATATTTATATTATTTTTCTATCACAGACATCAAGAAAAATGGAAAGATTGTTGAATCCATATAGCTGCCTTTTAAAATTGAATCCTGTGACCGCCACTCAACGTCATGCATCTTACCCCCCTATTCCTCAGAGTTTTCAGAAAACGTTTATCATTTGTTAATATAAAGGCATTCATGTGTATTGCTGTCATCATAATGCTGAAATCCCCTTCACCACTTGAATGCACATATTCAAACCTTTTGCTGTATTCCAGCGCTGCCCTAGCATACCACTTGGATTTCCCGAGACCCTTCAATTCCGCTACAACACATTCAGGAACCGCAGGCGATACAGGGGGAATTACGCTCTTTAACTCATATTCAATGTCTATTTTATTTCTTATTGCGTAAATCAATGTATTTGTATCAAGAAGTACTCTGTCCATTATTTTACAACTTCCCCTATTGCTATATTTTTCCTGATTTTCTTGATTAAAACTTTTACATGTTCTCCCTTTTTTGTACCCGGAACATAAATTGTAAATTCACCATAAAATGCATGGCCTTCACCAGAACGGCCGATCTCATTTATTATAACAGTATATGTTTTTCCCTCTGATATTTCCTCCTCATTTTCCTTAATTTCTCTTGATGCCTTTATGGGATGCTCGGCGCCACATGCCTTACATACCAGTAAATATGTACGGCCAACCTTCTCTATTGTTGTATCCGGGGATGAGCACTCATAACACATAACATATGTTGCCATATAAGCATTCAATTTATCATTAATCTCTTCTTCCCTGAGCTTTCTGTTGATTACCAGCCTTCTACCAGATATGTTTGCTCCGATTCCAAATTCCTTTGTGAGATATTTTACCAGGTCTTCCGGATTTCTGTTTAACATTTCAGTAATATCAAGAAAGTTTCTTATTATTGTAGCCTTGCCTTCATATATAATCTCCGGTTCGGGAACCTTTAATCTTTCCTCTGTATGCGTCTTCGAGGATAGTACACCTGATGCATCATTTAACAATTTATTATAATCAAAGTCCATGGGATATAATTTCAAAGAGGTTAATTAATATTGTTTTATTTTTTATTTTTAAAATTAAATGTACAGAATAATATTAAATATTACCTTTTTGAAATCATACTTAACTTCTTTTATTAAAATCACCTATTTTCAGCTATTATCAATTAATATATATATTTTATATTTTCTATTAATATGTACAAATATATAAGAATGTCCTTACAAACGATAAATTTATATATAACTATTCCTTAACTTTATTAATGAATGAAAAGAATGGAAAGCTAACAATACGAATCTCAGATGATGAACTTGAAGAGATAGATTCTTTTCTTTCATATAATAGCAACTTTTCCAGCAGATCCGAATTTATACGAATGGCAGTTCTTGAATACATTTCAATAAAGCGTGTAGGCATTATAACCAAGAATAACAGTATACACCCAGATCCTTTAATAGAAAAGGCAGTCAGCAAAATGGTATCTGCAGGTT
>JAKAYM010000170.1 GCA_021826795.1 Thermoplasmata archaeon | reverse complement strand
TCCTGGCTAAATACCCAGATGATGTTGTAATACCCTTCAGTACCGCTGCAGCCTCATATGTTATTTCTGCAGTTACTGTGTTTAAATTCAGGGAATCCAAAAGCAAGAGTGTTATGACCAGAAATTTATACAAAACATTAAAAAATTTAAAAAATAACAATGCATTTTATAAATACTTCAGGGCTACAAATATTCAATCATTTTTCTGGTCAATGGCATGGCCCATGTTTCCAATAACAATAGTTTCAATAATGCATTTTTCACTGGAAATTGTTGCAGTATTAACTATATCATCAACATTAACCATGTTAGTAACACAATATATTATCGGGAAATTTATAGATAAGGTTAACCGTGTTCCAATCATATTTTTGAATAGGATAATGCTGAGCGGAATCCCCTTAATGTATGCGTTTTTTAATATTCTGCCATTATTTATATTACTGGAAATTTATAGCGGGTTTATCGGTTCAATTCAAAATACAGTTACAACATCTTATACTCTGGATATTGTTCCCCCGAATAACAAGGCTGAATACATATCAATATTAAACGGGTTCAACGGTATGGTATATTTCTTCGGAGCACTTACTGGAGGTTATGTTTTAACTTTATTTCTGTCCATAGAACCTTTGAAGATTGCACTGCTACTATCATATTTAATAGTCTTTGCCGGAAGATTTCTGTCTTCTTTTCTTTTCAGGGGGTTGATTGAAGAAAATTCAGGTGGTAGGAATAGTAGCGTATTATCAATACTATTTAAGCCAAAGGGAGCAGGTTCTCCATCAGGTGCAGTAATACATCCGAGATGATTAAAAATAAATGTTTATTGCAGGTCAATCTATTTACAGCAAGAAATACCAGATCCGGCCCATAAAGATAATGGCGATTACTCATTCTTATATTCTCCTGTGAATTCCTATTGCCTTTCTTATCCTTTTATCTGCAAAGGAAGCAACAGGTACAACTTCCACGATTCATTAAAGCCTCATGCAAGGGTTCCCTGGATGTCATATATTGGGTTCATAAGTTATCCATATTTATGTTTGAATTACTTAAATCCTGGTAATCAGCATGGAAATACGTCGGCTCCAGTGTTACGTCCTGTATAGTTATGTTTCCGCTTATTACGCCGGTAATTAAGGTAATTGGGGTTAATATTCCATCAACAAGAGTATCAATCACGGAGAAACCAAGGGAATTCGACCATAGATTAAGTTCTGTAAGATTTCCGGATGTTGCGGTTATATTGATCTTCCCATTTGATGCCGTTATATGTATAAGCGACAAGGATGTGAAATTAGCACCGGTTGCAGTTATATGGTATGTGCCATTTAATTCTGGAGTGATAACACCATCGTGCAATGTTATACTTGTAATATTCATATACGCCGGCCGAGGTCCAGAATGTGAAGTCGAATACTGATTGCCGGTTGTGCCTGTGCTGTATGGTACAAAAATAATTGATGATAATAGAATAACTGCAACTATTGGCAAAACTATTAGATATTTTTTATTTACCATTCTCCACACCGCGCAGAGCCTTCTTATCAACTTTGCCGACAAGGGTCAATGGAAGTTCGTCCCTGAATTCTATTATTTTCGGTACTTTATAAACTGCTAGCCTTTCTTTACAGAAATTTATTATTTCAGCATCTGTCAGTGAGCTATCCTTTTTGACAATAAATGCCTTTACAGTTTCGCCGCGATGTTCATCTTTCACTCCTATAACAGCACATTCAGAAACTTTCGGGTTTTCATATATAACTTCTTCAACTTCCCTTGAATATATATTATAACCACCAGCTATAATTAAATCCTTTTCGCGGTCTACGATATATACGTAACCTTCTTCATCCATCTTTGCAATATCACCTGTATGTAGCCACCCATCTACCATTGTTTTTGCATTTTCATCAGGCCTGTTCCAGTAACCTTTCATAACCTGCGGGCCTTTTATAATTAGTTCTCCAGGTTCATTAAAAGGCATTTCAGTTACTCCATCCTCTGTTGAAACAATTTTTTCATATGTATTGGACACAGGCAAGCCTACAGAACCAAACCTCCTGTATTTTTCCCGGTCATCCTCAACCAGCGGTGTAACATTGGCAACAGGCGAACATTCACTTAACCCGTATCCTTCAACGAGAATTGCGCCGGTCATTGATTCAAAATTCTTTTGCAGTTCTACCGGCAATGGAGATGCCCCGGAAATACATATTTTTACATTGTCAATATGGTATTTCTTAACATCCTTATATGTAATTATTCCATGGTAAAGTGTTGGTATTCCTGGAAATGCTACCGGCTTTTTTTTATCAATAATTTTTAATGCCGTCTTAATATCTCTGGGATCCGGTATAAGGATAATCTTAGAACCCTGCAACAATGGTGTCAACATTGCCGTCATCATGCCGTATACATGGAAAAAGGGTATTGATGATAGATAGGAAATATTTTTCTTATACTGTTCAGGCATGTATTCGATTATCTGATAGGCGTTTGAAATTAAATTTTTATGTGTAAGTATTGCAGCTTTTGGCATTCCGGTGGTACCTCCTGTATACTGCAGCAGGGCAGGATCATTTTCAGGGTCTATATCAGCTTCCTTTGACGGGAATCTGGATTTTTTAGGCATTTTGCATAAATAAATATTATCCGCTGGCGGTATCTTCTTATGTTCTTTTTTAATCAATGTATATAGCTGCGATACAACCGGCGGCAGGTAATATTGAACCTTCACAACAAGGATTTTTTTCAGTTTAGCTGGATATAATGGCAATGCCTTGTCTATAAAATCATCCATTACTATAAGTGTATTTGCCCCTGAATCCTTAATTTCAAATTCCAGTTCTCTGGTTGTATATAATGGATTTACCTGTACAATGATAGCACCAAGTTTAACAATAGCAAAAAAATATGTTATATACTGGGGGATATTTGGCAACATTACTGCAATTCTGTCACCTTTGCTGATACCCAATTCACCTAGCCTTAATGAAATAGAATCAATTTTTTCTTTCAGGCTACTGTAGGTTATTTTTTTGCCCATGAAATCTATTGCAATATTATCTTTATTTTTTTCAACAGAATCGGCGAATGCTCTGTATATGCTAATATCCGGTATTTCAATGGTTCTCCTTACCCATGGAGGATAACTTTTCTGTAAAGCTTCGTCAAGGTTGTTAACCTTTACTTCAATCATTTTATCACCATTCTATTATCGCCTATCATTATATAAGCTGCCAAAAATGAAAAGCCAAGGTTTAGATTGCTCATACTAAAAGACCCTGCCTTCTGATATGAGGCATTTATAGTTACATTTGTCTGGGTTATCTTGTTAGCCGTTATTGTGAAATGCGGGTTTTCAGATATAGTTAGATTCACATATGAAGTGTTTGTGGCATATATATGATATGCATATAAAGTAACATTGGTACCTACCGCACATGGTGACGTGATTGTCGTGGATGTTGTGGAATTTATGTATTTTGTAAGTACCATATTGGAAATAACGACTTTGCTCATAGTCACTTTATATTCAGTAACGCCACTGACGTTGATAGTTTGTATCTCCGGGTTAGTTAAGGTCATTTTAGATGCCTTAATAGAGAAATCGGTTAAGCTTATAGACTTTGCGGTAACTGTTCCTGATGTTACCGCTGCATAAGAAACACCGGAAACTATGCTAATTGCAGCTAAAGTAATTGCAATAGCGATTAATTTATTCCTCTTTGCGTGGATATTTTTTGTATTGTCAATAAATCTTGATATTTATATCACCTTCTACAGTAAATTATTAATAGGGACTTATATAAACATGACTACATGGAAGTTATCACTCTTAATTAGTGTTTAGAAA
>JAKAYM010000169.1 GCA_021826795.1 Thermoplasmata archaeon | reverse complement strand
AGGCGGGTCTATAGGTATATTATCTGTAGTAGCTATTAGTTTAAGAAGGCCGACATCTATTCCTACCGGATTATATGGAAATTCAGAATAATTCCTGCTTTCATGATCCTCTTCAACTATGAATGTTACATAGTGGTGGTTTGCCTTATCTTTCTTTACTGTTGCCTGCTTTATTTTTCCCCTTATTTTTCTATGCTGGAACATCCTTATTTTTCCTATCTTTGAAAAGAATACATGTGTATTATCCAGCATCTTAAAGCCGAACTGTATATATGTTATTGAACGGTACTGTTCCCTGGATTTGAATCTGGGAAATCCTGCCTTTATCTTCTTTCCCTTCTTCCTCTCCCTTATTCTTCTAAAAAAGTTGTCATAGGACTTATCCAATCTGTTTGCTACATTCATGAGTGCCTGTGAATATATATTTTTATATTCAGGAAATTCCTCCTTAAGCTTTGATAGCTCAACAGATTGTGTGTTATAGTTTACTTTTAGGCTTTCATAAAAATCCCTATTCAATTCATATGCCATCTTTCTCTGCTCTAACATGGCATTGTATAATATGTGGGATAAATACAGAATATCATCTATGATCTTTATCTGATTTTTATCTGGATATATTCTGAATCTATATGCGGTCTTATATTCCATGTATATCATTAGTATGGAATGAATATTTATAAGCATTCTCCCCTGATAGCCAGAAATTCATCCGCATCATAAATTCAGTGGTTTTCTTTCTGATATATTGATTTGTAAAGAGAACATTAAAAATAAATAACTAAAACCGTGGAACTTATAAATAAATTAACGATATATTTGATAATGGTTATATATCCAAGAGTAGCAGTTGGTGGGATTATTATAAAAGAGAAAAAAATACTTCTAGTAATGAGACGTGATGAGCCTGACAGGAATAAATGGGCTATACCCGGGGGAAAACTTGAACTGAATGAAACGATTGAAGAAGGCCTGAAACGGGAAATGAAAGAGGAACTTTCACTGGATATTGAGGTGGGAGCATTAGCAGGTATATCTGAATTTATTTCATTGAATTTTCATTATATCATAATGGATTATGTGTGTAATCCCTTAAGTGAAAATGTAAAGCCAGGTTCCGATGCACTGGATGCTGCATATTTTGATCTGGAAAATCCCGGGGATTCTGTAAATGATAGTACAAGGGAATTCATTAAAAAACTTAATAGTTCAGGGAAACCTGTTCATATAATTAATAGAAAATTCTGATTTTTAAAAATATTTAAAAATTAATTTAGAAAGCCTTTTTTGTTCTGTTCAGAGTTTCAGCTATGCCCTTCTCCTGCTCGGAAAATGCACATAACATGGCTTCTATGTCATCGTGACCTTCTGCTTTTGCAGCATTGGCTACGTTTGTATACTCAGAAACGTGCTGTTCTGTTTCTTCCCTTGCCATATCGTTTACAAGACCATCTATTCCCTCATATTTTATCAGAGTTGAAAATATTGCATTGAAATGGCCCAGTTCAACATTGGCCTTGTCTCTCAGGTCCTTTGCTGTTCTGGAATCACCCATTTTCTCGAAATAGCTTGCTGCTGCATTCAGTCTCATGTGATCTTCCGCATTGGCTCTCAAGAGATCTTTAAGACCTGCTTCTGTCTTTTCACCTAACAATGACATTTTAATCAATTAAACAATCATTAAATGTATAAATACTTATCTTTCACATTTATGATATAATTTTAAGGTTTTAAGGAAATAATGAAAAAGGTGGCGTTAACACTACTAAATTAATTTTAAATCCTATCATAGCATAACATTCTATGCTTATAATTTCAACTATCGGGGAATTGCATGAAAATACAGTAGGATATTCATATGAGGATTTTATCAACTATATCACGGAGCTGAATTCTAAAAGTCTAATAATTACTTACACATCGGAAGGAAATTTCATTAAAAATCCAGAATACTATAGGGAAATCCAACTATTAATGAAAAAATTCACAGTTAACTTTCCTGCAATAAATTACAAAAAATATGACGCACTTCGTACTCAGTTCAAATTTAAAACAGAAAATGCTGAGGATATAACTAAGAAGAATATTACTGATATCATAGACACTGTTATTGACTCGTATCTAACGGGATACTGGAAAAATCCTGAAACAGTAAATTCTGAAATTACAGATAGTATATTTAAGGTAAAAAATAAATTTCTTGAATCAGTAAATTATGATTATGTAGAAAAATACTGGATTCCATTACATGAAGAAATATATAATTATATTGAAAATAAAAAAGATGAATACGATACTGTAATTACTGACGTGGAAAGTGCATTTTTCTATAGAGAAAAAAATTTATAAATAATTATTGAACTATTTTATCTATAAAACTTCCTTTCAAGAGCACTTTTGCCTTACTGACAGTTTTTGGTATGTTTACTGTTTTTACCATTATTATTGCATTGACGTATTTATCAAATATTTCATTGTCTATATTCTGGAATGTAAGTGTATCTATATCTTTAAAGATGATTTTTCTATCGATTTCCTTCAGATCATCACCGGTTATTTCGAGTTCTTTTATATTTTCTATGTACTGAGATGATCCTTCTTTCATACCCTTAACAAAATCATTGGATAAGCGCTTTGCATTTTCAACAGTGCCCATAAATGACCTATAAGCTTCATCTGTAACCTGTCCTATGGTTTTGCCTGTATCATTTGAAATTTTCTGGATTCTCTTATAAAGGTCTGCACTTACACCCTTAATGGATATTGTTTTTCTTACTATCTGTTCATCTTCTTCTGTGCTTTCATTTTCATTATTTTCTTTTGCCATAAATATATATTGTAATCCAGTATATAAGATTACTGGTTTACCATATTTCTAAAGTTTGTCTATAATATCCATTATTTTATCTCCCGGTTTGATTCCGAGTTTTGAGGCATTATCCGTGCATGAATTTACATGGCTATTGAGGACGTCATTTATATCGTTTACCCCGGTTACACGTACTGCAATATCTCCCAGCGAGTTGGCTGCATCTACATTCAGGTAACCACACATAATGTAACCGGTTTCCCCCTTTACAATAATCATCGGCGCCTTTTTACCGAGCTTCTCATTGATATATTCATATTTCTTATTCCCTACTTCTATTTCCTGATTTATCATAATAATACATAACAAGGGCATATAATTAATTTATCAAAAATAATATATTACGGGGTAATACACATATATGGCTTCCAATATCAGAATCACCTTTCTAGGAACTGGAGGATCAATGCCAAAACCAGGAAGGTCTTTACCAGCCGTGGCTGTTCAGGTCGATGATATATTAAACCTATTTGACTGTGGAGAGGGCACGCAGAAACAGTTCATGAAAAGTGGAGTTTCTTTTATGTCACTGAAAAATATATTCATATCACATTTCCATGCAGATCACTTTCTTGGCCTGCCGGGACTACTCAATTCCATGGCATTTTTAGGACGTACGGAAGATTTGAATATATTTGGCCCTTCAGGTGCATCTGAATTTATCAGAAACGCTATGAATCTAGGATATGGAAGAATAACCTACAATATAAATGTCTATACGGTTATTCCCGGCATGGCATTTGACTTCGGCAAATTCTTCATAAAAAGTCTTGCAAATGACCATACAGTGCCATCAATAACATACTCACTGGAGGAAAAAGACCTTGTTAAAATAGATAGGAAGAAGGTTGATAGTATTGGCTTTCCGGTTTACCGCCTGGAGGAATTAAGAAAGGAGGGAAGTGTGAAAATAGACGGCAAAAAATACAAATTAAAGGATGTGGCAGAGGGTATAAAACAGGGCAGGAAAATTGTTTATACCGGTGATACAAGGCCAGTCAGTT
>JAKAYM010000168.1 GCA_021826795.1 Thermoplasmata archaeon | reverse complement strand
TACCAGAGAAAACCGTATTTATTTTAACGGCGTATAGTCTTATTTTTTCATCGATACCTGTAGCAATTGCAGCTCCACTTATACTTACTTGGATATCTGAAAATTATGGGCAAAGAAAGATGTTTATTCTAGCTATGTCTGTAGCGATAGTAATGTTAGGTATCGCTGCGGGTTTTCTTCTCGTAAAAACTATAATGATTACGGTTCCATTTACTGCATTTATCTATTATATAAGTACTACTACTGTATTTTCTATATTCTACTTAATGGGATATGCCTATTCTCCGCTTATCAGAGTGTTCTCAACTGAAATTTGGCCAACTAATCTAAGAAGTACAATACAAGGACAAGTATGGTCATATATGAGACTAGTATCAGCATTTTGGCTTTTTGGGTTCCCAGCAATGGATGCCTTAATTGGATTTAGTGGTCTTTTGATATTTATGTTCGGCTTTATGGCAATAATATTGGTAATGGGTATATTGATGCCAAATGTTAGTAAGAAAAGTTTAGAAGAAATACAATACGATATAATAAATAAAAAAATCATAAAAGAAAAAAAGGTGATAGAAAATGAATAATACTTATAAGAATATATATTTATATAGCATTTTATCAACGATTGTATTCTCAGCAAAAATAGCTGAAACTAATGTTCCAGCATGGAGGATTCATTTATATTATATATCATTTTACTACGGTATTGGATTGGCATGGGTAATAGTCTTAATCTTATTTGTCATAAAAAAAATTTATACAAAAAGACATATGTAACATGATCAGTTGGGATTCTGGAATGACTCCATTATAATATTGTACTTCTCCTCGCCTGTATATAATCGTCCCGGCATTTACATTACCTCCCTTATATAATTATATAAATTATTCGTTATATATATCTCTTTAGCTTTGTATAACTTTAAACTATCCATAACCAAGGATTATCTCTTTGTATTATTCATTGCACTGTGCATATATTATATGATTTTTGAGATATTGATGATAGTTTAATGAGATTAAGAGGGTTGAATCACTTACAAAGAAGATAAATATGGACATACTATCTAAGAATTAGCGAGTTAAGATTTATAAATTAATTCATAAATAACTAGAGTTTTGCGTTAATTATATCTCACCTCCTTTATGTAAATTTACATGATCAGAAGGAAGCCCTCTCGCAGATCTGTATGGATGGGTTATAGATTTCTTCAGTGTCTGAAGAAAACGGTAGCCGTATTTCTTGAATCCCCTGAACAGTGATTTGAGAAATTCAAAGCTGATCCACCTTTTACGTATCTCCACTCTTCCATCCATCTTCATGTAATTGTTCAGGGATCTTATGCTGGAGATTTCGAGGAGCACTCTCCCGGTAACTATGAGACGGAGGTACAATTCTGTCTTGCATAGCTTCCTGAGGAATATGTGCCCTAACCCGTCCTGCTTGAGATCCCCCTGTGTAAAACTTCGATGTCCCATCTGCGAAGATATGTTTCCATTATCTTCATGAGATCCCATCCGATCATGTTAGTTACATAGTAACGAATTCCGTTCGCCCCTTCTGATATGACGATCTTTACGTTTCCCATTCCTTTAATCCTTCCTGCTGTCTCACATACGTTATAGATGTTTCCTGAAATTCTGACGATTTCAGAATCTCCGTAATTCAAAGGCAGAGAATCAATAGTGGTTCATCTCCCCTTAATCTTAACCTTCCTGTTTCCCTTGCTCTGGAATACCCACGATAAATGTTTTTCGTTCAGAAATGAGACGAGACCCTTTGTGAAGTACCATATATCCCCGGTGATTGCTGAAAAGTGAAGGCCTGAGGATATGCATCTCCCGATTACGGATTTCTGGATATCTATCTTCGATCTGTATTCCTTTACTTTTTTCTCCTTTTTTTCATCATCGATCTTCTCCTTCCTCTCGTATACGATTGCGGATACAGGGTATATCCCGTATCGACCTGAGAATACAGCTGTTGCGAACTGTATACCCCAGACAGCCTTTCCAATCGAATGATCGTATATGTATCCTGCAGCCTCTATATCCTTTCCATTCTTCTCTGCTATCGTGTCGTCTATGGCAATTATACCCTCGTCTTCGATCTTATTGATCTCTCTGATCATGGTATCGAACATGAGATCGGTATCCATACGTGACGATAGGAATCTGTTCATGCTGCTCTGGTTCGAATGGCCTACTATGGTTGAGTTGAGATGTGCTATGCTCCTCTTTTCCGATGTGTCAAGGGCAGAAACGATCTCACGGAAGTGTATGAATTGCCTGACATCTCTAAAGCATTCCCTGAATTCATCCGTTAATTCATTAATAACCTCAGGCTTTGAATATACAGGTATCTCCATATGGCTGACGAATGCCATATAAAAACATAAATTTTACCTATCCTAAATTTATTTATATAATATAGAATAAAATTAATGCAAAACTCTAGATAAATAAAAGATAAGTTAAATAGCTAGTAAAATTCTCTCAATATCATTGCAGATTGATCAGCATCCCGCCATCTACAAGGAGTTCAGACCCATTTACATATGTATTTTCATCTGAAACCAGAAACAGCGCAGGGGCGGCAACATCGGAAGGATTTCCCAGCCTCCCCAGCGGTATCCTGTTTTCCATATATTTCCTCTTCTCCTGGTTAGATAAATCCTCACGGTTTATATCAGTAACAATGGTTCCCGGTTCGAGTGAATTAACCATTATACCATGCTCTCCCAGTACGATTGCCAGTGAATGCATCAATCCATTCATTGCAGATTTTGTGGTGGTATAATGTGCCTGATATTTCCCACCGACTATGGCACTTATGGAGCTGATAAAAAGTATTTTCCCTCTGGTGTCGGTCTCAATCATCATTTTCGAAATTTCCTGGGTTATAAAGAAGTGGCTTTCCACGTTTACTTTCCATACCTTTTCGAAGAGTTTCATGTCAATATCAAAAAAATCCTTAAACGGGCATATACCTGCATTGTTGACAAGTATGTCTACTGTCCCGAATTTAGCTTTTATATACTTGATCAATCCATTCAACTCTTCCATATTGGACTGGTCTATCCTGTATTTTTCCCCGATAACACCCTTACTCCTTATGTATTTTACTGTGTCATCTGCTGCCATATCATTGCTTGCATATGTGATTATCACATTTGCACCCCTGTCGGCAAGGGCATTGGCAATAGCATTTCCTATTCCCCTTGACCCACCAGTTACCACAGCATTTTTATTTCTAAAATCCATCAAGATCACCTATCATATAGTTTAATTCCCAACTTAATAATCGCGTTAAAAATATAAGTATTATTCAGGACATGTTTGTTTTAATTATAATATTATTTCCCGAATTTTTTCCACAAAAAGAATCTATTCTTTTCAGCCCATTCATTGATGATTTTCCCTGTGGCCTTTCTCATATATTCCTCAAGGGCAGATTTTGAAAGTCCTGTTATAGTAGATAGTTCAGTTAAATACTTTTCCCGCGGGATATTGAAATAGCCATTCTGATAGGCCATGTATAATGCAAAAGCTTCCTGATCTGTTAGGTTAAACGCACTGTCTATCCGCCCTGCCCTCATGGTGCTCTTCATGTAGAAATATGGCATTTCTCCGATATCAGAAAGTCTTATTCTTAGATCCCTTGCATTTTCCCCGGGCACTATGGCCATAATATACTCAAAATTTTCTGAAATAAGGTCATTATGGTATATTGCACCGTTTTCATAGAGAACCGATGCTATCATACTTTCATATTTTTCGCGGAATATCACATCATACAGATTTCTTCTGTATGGGCTGGCCGAAACCTTTATCACTTCTTTTACAGCAGCAGAATGTTTAAATTTCCTAATAAAAT
>JAKAYM010000167.1 GCA_021826795.1 Thermoplasmata archaeon | reverse complement strand
TTCATATTCCATTTCTCCGGTTGATCAGAGGCTGTAACATGATCTGTTGATACGGCTATTATGGGTATATCGTTTAATAGTGCAAGAATTACCAGCATAAAGGCTGTTATCGGATAAAATCTGAATATTAATATTGATGCAGTAACAAATACCAGTATCCTTACTGTTTCTGTTATCCTGTAAAGCACATAGCTAAGCATTTTCTGGAAAACAGACCTGCCTTCTTTTACAGCATCAATGATTACGGCCAGTCCAGGAGCCGATAAAACAAGGTCAGCAGCATTTTTTGCCACATCTGTTGCCCCGTAAACTGCTATGCCTACGTTTGCTTCTTTCAATGCAGGTGCATCATTGACACCGTCACCGGTCATTCCAACAGTATGTTTATCAGATTTTAGCAGTTTAACTATATTGTATTTTTGCTCTGGAAAGACCTGAGCAAATATATCAACATTTTCTACCTCTCCGGCACCAACATTCGATAAACCAGATGAATTTATTGCCTCGCCGGTCAATGATATTTGTTTTCCTATCTCCCTTGCTATGGCTATATTATCTCCTGTTATCATTTTTACTTTTATTCCCATGCTCTCTGCGGTATTTACCATTTCCTTTGTATCTGGCCTTAGTGGGTCGAATAATGGTATTAAACCGACAAATTGGTATTCTTTACCATCATTTGAAACAGCAACAGCAATAACACGGTACCCCTCACTGGCAAGGCTGTTAACTTTAGGCGGTAATTCCTGTGGAACGTTACTTACAAAGGATATAATGGTGTTGGGTTCGCCTTTCATAATATGCATGACAGAATTTTTATCCCTTACCATTACGGTGGATTCTGTTCTTTTTTTTGCAGGATCAAAAGGTATGAAATTTTCCTGTGTGAAGTTGGAAAGCATATGTGATACGCCGGCAGCTTCTGATCTGGTTGCTATGGCCTGATCGATAGCATCCATATTTTCATTGCTGGAGGATAGAACCGCATAGAGCAAAACATCACTTGAAGTATAATTGTTATAGGGTACAGGATCGCCGGCAGTAATAATGTTCTGTGTTAAGGTACCGGTTTTATCGCTGCACAGTATATCCATTGTGGATAATTCTTCAACAGCTGCAAATCTTGTTACTATTGCATTTTTCTTTGACAGCTCAACTGTTCCCAGTGCCATTGTCATTGTGAGCACAACAGGCATTGCTATAGGTATTGAGGCTACCAGAAGTATTAACGCAAATAATAAATCCTCAAGCAAATTTGTATGCAGAATTATGCCATCTATGAATATTACTACATCTAAGATAATTGCTATAGCAACAAGGAAATAGAGTACTTTATCCGTTATTTTCTGCATATTGGACGTCTTGACAGCCTCACTTGTTAACGTGGTTGTTTTTCCGAATAATGTACCTTTCCCTGTTCCGATAACAATAGCATCCATCTCTCCCTGTCTTACCAGGGAACTTGAATAAATGACATCTCCTACAGCTTTCGAAACGGGTAATGATTCCCCAGTTAGTGCCGATTGATCTACGTTCAAATATGAGTCTTTAATCAACTTCCCATCTGCCGGAACTATATTTCCTATGCTCAAATGTATAACGTCCCCGGGCACAAGGTCACTTGCAGGGATGACAATCCAATGATTATCCCTTAATACTTTGGTATTTACTGCAAGTTTTTTCATTAAAGCTTTTACAAAACAATCTACCAGAAAGAAAGCCACTGAGCTTGCGATGTGGATGAATTTCTGGAAATCAGGAGATAATGCTTATAAAGATTTATACCATACCAATGATAAGCATGGAATATAAGACCGCATATAAATTCAGAATATATCCGAATAAAACACAAACAAAGACTATAGAGAATATTCTGTATTTATCCTATAAATTATACAATGCCATGTTAGAACAGAGAAAGATAGGATACCAGCTGAATAAGGATTATTATAAAAACCTAAAGGTCAGCTATAACACACAGACTATCGAGTTATCAGAACTTAAAGAGGAATTTCCTGAATACAGGAGTATATTTTCACAGGTGCTTATGAATGTAGCAGATAGACTGGATAAAGCATATAACAACTTTTTCAGCAGAGTAAGGGAGAAGAAAAATGGAAAAAAGATAAAGGCAGGATTTCCCAGATTCAAATCTAAGGATCATTACCGTTCAATAACATATACACAGTTCGGATTTAAGATAATAGACAGTACACATGTATCCTCTTCGAAGATAGGAAAAATAAGAATGTTCCAGCACAGAAAAATAAATGGAAAAATAAAGCAGGCAACAATAAAGAAAGATAAAGCCAATCGATATTTTGTAACATTTATGGTGGAAGAGGTTAATAACAATATGAACTGCTCTGAGTTTCCATATAATCCAGTAGGAATAGATGTTGGACTTCTCAAATTAATAGCAACCACTGACAATACACCAGTAGACCCGCCAAAGTATCTGAGAAAGTCAGAGAAGAGATTGAAAAAGGCACAGAGAAGTTTATCAAGGAAGCAGAAAGGATCTGAGAATAGAAGGGAGGCAAGAGTAAGAGTTGCAAGAATAAGCAGCCATATAGCCAACCAGAGAAATGATTTTTCACAGAAGCTATCCAGGACTCTGGTAAACAATCATAACTTCATAGCATATGAGGATCTTAACATAGAGAATATGATGAAGAACCATAAATTGGCAAAAAGCATAGCAGATGCCTCCTGGGGTGAGCTTATTAAAAACACTATTTACAAGGCTGAAAGAGCCGGTAAATACTGTGTAAAGGTAAACCCTAAGAATACATCTAAACAATGCTCTAACTGTGGAAATATAATAGAGGAACAGACTCTTGATGATAGAGAATATAGCTGCAGTAACTGTGGATTAACAATAGATAGAGACGATAATGCAGCAGTAAATGTACTACATGCAGGATTCAAGAAGATATTCAGTACCTTTATTATAATAAAGCCTAAGAAGAGCAGGCATAAGAAGAAAAAAATACCCACGGACTGTGGGGAATTTATGCCCGTGGAGGGAAAAACCTATACCAGCAATGGCAAGTTTTTTCTGTAGAAGCGGGAAGCTCCTATCTTTATATAGGGGAGGATGTCACTGCATCTCCGGCACTTTTTTCCTGCCAGAATTCTATAACGACGTTAGTAAGGAGTAAGCCAAGGATCAAATAGAAATCTGAGAGTTTGCCAAGAACTACTGAAAGAATTGCGGCGACCTCTATGGCTATGGCAAGAGGATTTATGAAATAACTCAAAAATTTTAGAACCGGACTCAGCTCTTTTTCTGGAATTTCATTCTTTCCATATAGAGATAGCCTTTTTTCTACCTCGTTTGACGAAAGCCCTTCATTTGACGTGTTTAATTTGTTCATTATTTCATTTATCGATAGGTTTTCAAGATCTTTAGAAGTTAAAAATATAGGAGTGTCTTTAGTCATGCAAATTTCTAAATTATAAGTGCTATTTAATAATTCTGAAATTATTGGGTATAATCATAATATTGCTATAGCAAATCGTTCTATATATTCCTATAATTGAAAATAAGAGATATTAATGGTTTATGAATTATTAGTTATATAATTGTTATCAGGAAGTATGGTATAATTAAAATTGGCATGTCAGATGGTGTAAAAATTTTTGGATAAAAGGTTGTAAATTCCATTATATATTGTGTTCTAAGATTTCCATAAATATTTTATCTTCCCAACTTATATTTATTTTTAGTGAGAATGGTTCGAAATCTCATTCTATAATTAAAAGATCATCTTTGTTAACTGTCGGTTTACTTATCACTTTTAATTAATTTTATCTGGCAAATATTTAAATATTAAATTAGATTTATTATATATGGAGCCTTTTTATTTTAGATCTTTTG
>JAKAYM010000166.1 GCA_021826795.1 Thermoplasmata archaeon | reverse complement strand
GCTCGAATATAAGCCCGATGTAGATAATATAGTTCTTGACAGGATACTGTTCACATCAATGGTATACCCAACCAACTATGGTTTTATCCTTAATACCAAAGCAAAGGATGAAGACCCCCTTGATGTCCTTGTCATTTCCTCAGTACCCATTCCCTCTGGTTCCATATTGAAATGCAGGGCCATAGGCATAGCCGAAATGAGTGATGAGGAAGGTTCAGACAACAAGGTTATTGCAGTACCTATTGACAAGGTAGATCCAATGTCTGCTGAATACAGGGATATTGAAAACATACCTGAAGCTGTAAAGAATAAGATAAAACATTTCTTCCAGCATTACAAGGAACTGGAAAAAGGCAAATTCATGACATTCCACGACTTCAAGGGTAAAGATGAAGCCATAAAACAGATAAAGGAATCCCTTCTTTGATTCCCATAACTTTTGTTTTAATACAAAGATTTTTTTTAGTTGTGATGTTGTAATATCTATATGAGTTCAAAGAAATTTCTAATCGGCCTTTTCGGTCCGGTCATAACAATATTGCTTATATTGCTGGACATAAGGATGTCTACCTATTTTTCATGGTACACAAATTCTCTAAGCAGCCTTGGAATTCACAGATATTATTATATCTTTGATTCTGCGGTCATAATAGGCGGCATCTCTGTATTTATTTTTGCCCTGATGCTATACAGGCAAATTCAAATCAAATTCCTGTCCATTGGCTTTATAATGACGGGTTCTGTATCACTTTTTCTCATAGGGATTTTCAATGAAAATTATGGTAATCTGCATCTTGCCATTGCCATAATATATTTTATTTTCACACCAGTAGGTATAATAATATTCAGTTTTTACAGGATAAGGAATTATTTGAGCTATTATGGTTTCTTTGCCGGCATGGCGTCACTGGGGACAATAATTTTTGGCATTCTCGTATTATTTCAATACATACATCTAAAAATTGGTCTCTCTGTAACGGAAATGGCAGAGGCAGTTTTACTGGGTTCATGGTCGAGTATCCTCGGAGTTTATCTTTCTACTCATGAGGCTCAATGAAATTTCTTATCACCCTTGTGCCTTCCCCATCAAAATGGATACGAATTACAAAATCTGACTGTGACATCATTTTATGCTGCAGTGAATCAATATTTTCTCTTTCGCTCATAAGCAGGATGAACCCTTCAGCACCGCCTCCAAGCAACTTTGCTGATTTTGCACCGTTATCAAGAGCATAATCTATTATTGTATCTATTCTCTTATTGGTTACACTGGTGCCAAGTGATTTTTTTATACTCCAGCCTTCATTCACAATGCTATAAACTTCAGCTCTATTATGTGCCTTGATAGCCTTACTCAGCTGTAATGCAAGATCCTTGAGCTTATTCAGGTTTTCCATTGTTTTTTCATCGCCATTTTCTGATTTTGCAACCTGATCCTGAAGACTCCTTGAACTTTCCCTGGTATTGCCGGTATAAACCAGCATCATTGATTTTTCGAGGTTTGTTACAAAGGGGTCTGACAGTGCAAATTTTTGTGTTACTTCACCACTCCGCCTGAATTCCATATATTTTAAACCCCCAACAGAAATAGCATAGGGATCCTGTTTTCCCAGGATAATATTGAATTTATTTTTTTCCGTGAGGTATGACTCCTTTGCGAGATCGTATGGGTCTATATCCTTCCTTTTAATTGCATAGATTGCCATTATTATTCCATTGATTAATGCCGAACTGGACCCCAGGCCTGAACCAGGTGGAACATCATTATTCATAATTATTCTTCCCGTATCTATGCCATTTTCCATGAACATATTGATAATCTTGTTTTCCATGGAAGTATTGTTGGTTGATGATATGAGTGCTGACCTCAGGAAGTCTCTGGAAGAAACCTCCAGTGATCCCCCATCATCAATATACCGTATCATTATTCCACGGTCTATTGTGGTATTCAGTACTGCGCCCCCATAATTTTCTAAAAATGGGCTTATATCTGTTCCCCCACCTGCAAAGCTTATTCTCAATGGGCTATAAACGGTAATCATATGATTATATATCAGCAACTCATATTAAAATATTCATCAGGTGCAATCAAAAACCCAGTAAATTATATAAAGTATTTAAGTATATGATATAAATATAATAATATCGGATGATAATAATGATAGATTTCAATATTAATTCTGGAAAAATTGAAATTCAGGACACACTGAGGAATTTACTTGCAAGAAAAACTCTTGTCATGCAGGCACATGATGAAACAGTATCCTGTGATGCTGGACTATGCGAGATTATCCATGATATATCACTGAAAGTCAAAAGGCATTGTAATAATCCCGATATGCTTTTCTTTATCAATAATGATATAGAGATAGCATTGGATAAGTATGTTTTTGACCTGCTTTCCAGGGAAAATATTTCTATTAAAAAGGGCAAAAATCTCATTGTTGAGAGAAAAAAACACCAGTAACCACGTTTAATTTCGCATTATATCTCGCTTTATAGATCTTTAATTGTATTTTTGAAGTTATCCTATAATCTAAATATTGTAATTCAGGCTTAACATTGAGGGCGGGCAATTGATTTATAGTTTTATAACATGTGCCATGATGGATCACAAGTATGGAATTCTTGGAGTCACCACATTAAGCACATTAATGGCTGCCATCGATTCAACCATAGTATATCTTGCACTTCCTGAGATGGGAAATTCTTTCCATTCTGGAATATCATACCTTACACTTGTGATAGCCGCATATCTCATATCAACCACAGTCATGCTTGTTCCTGCAATTGAGATCACGAAACGGATAGGAAACCGGAATTTTTACATTATTGGTTTTTCTCTTTTTACTGCTTCCTCATTACTTATTGCAATTTCTATCAGTATCAGTATGGTGATTTTTTTTCGATTTATTGAAGGCATTGGAGCAGGAATAATGGCATCATCTGATATACCCATAATACTGGGCGCATTCAGTAAGGGTGAGAGAGGCAGAGCCATAGGTCTGAGTTCCATAGCATGGTCCGTAGGAACTCTTATAGGTCCTGTAATGGGTGGATTTCTCGTAGCCATAAACTGGCGTTATATTTTCCTCATAAATGTGCCAATAGGAATAGCTGCAATGTATGCAGGTTTCAGAATAATAGGGAAGGATAAGCCGGTAAAATCACGGATTAAATATAAACCCACAATTTCAATGGCAGTGTTTATGGTTCCTTTAATTGTTGGCATATCCCTTATAAATATATATTATCTGCTGATTTCCCTGGCTATTTTTCCGGTATTCCTGTATATACAGATAAAAAACCCTGTAATTGACCCTGGATTGCTGAGAAACATAAAATTCTCACTCATAACGCTTGCATCTTTCCTGGAATCCTTTGTGTTTTTTTCAGTTTTGTTCGCTCTTAGCCTTTACTTCCAGAGCGATCTGGGCTACAGCAGCATAGAAGCTGGACTCATAATATTTACTTATCCTGTTGCCTCCATAATCTCAAGCCCTATTGGCGGTATGCTTTATGACAAGTACCCAAATCCTGAGGCAATTATGGCTATAGGCGCATTGCTTGAATGCATTCCTGTTCTTTTTATCGCCATTTATCTGAAATTTATACCTGAGTTGTTACTGGTAGCTGGATTCGGAGGATCATTTTTCTGGTCACCATCCACCACCATGATAACAGATGCACATGAACAAAAATTCCGTGTACAGGCAAATAATGCAATGTTAATATTAAGAAATATTGGAATTATAACAGCTATATCCATACTTCCGCTTTTTATTCTATATTTTTCAGGAATAAACGTTAGTCTGGGAGATATTTTTGTTTCGAGTACAAGGATAAATATCTCAGCGGGGATAAGTGCCTATCTTGTGTTTACCGCTCTTGTATGGTTATCTTCACTGATTTTTCCCTGTATGGACCATCT
>JAKAYM010000165.1 GCA_021826795.1 Thermoplasmata archaeon | reverse complement strand
AGGCTCATTGCTGGCGCAGATTCCCATACAAATACATACGGTGCCCTTTCAGCCATATCAACAGGTATCGGAAGCACGGAGGCAGGTGTAATATTTGCAACAGGGAAAATGTGGTTCAAGGTTCCGGAAACCATTAAAATCAATCTCAATGGGAAGCCATCCAGAGGAGTGGAGGGAAAGGATATAATTCTCAATATTTTATTCAGAATAAAAAATGGCGGTGCAGCATACAAATGCATGGAATTTTCTGGAGATATCAAATATATAGATATAAATGAGAGAATGACAATGGCTAATATGACCACCGAGGCAGGAGCCAAATGCTCATTTTTTGATACAGATGAAAAAACAATAGAATACCTGAAGCAGCGTAATACGGGTGAATATAAAATTGTAAAATCCGATGATAATGCAGATTTCGATCAAACAATAGAAATAAACATGAATGAGATAGAACCATCTATAGCGATTCCGAATTCACCGGATAATGTGAAACATGTTTCAGAAGTACATGAAAGGATTGATCAGGCTTATATCGGTTCATGTACCAACGGCAGAATAGAAGATATCAGAAAAGCAGCTTCAATATTAAAGGGCAGAAAGGTAGATAGAAGAGTTAGATTAATGGTTGTCCCTGCAAGCCAGGAGGTTTATAATCAGGCTCTCAGGGAAGGCCTTATAGATACTATTGTAGAGGCAGGCGGTTATTTCTCCGGAACAACATGCGGGGCGTGCCTTGGAGGTTATATGGGTGTTTTAGGTCCCGATGAAGTTTGCGTATCATCCACAAACAGGAACTTTATTGGAAGAATGGGGGATAAAACATCTCGAGTTTATCTGGCCAACCCGTCAATAGTTGCAGCATCTGCCATACTGGGAAGGATAGGAACACCGGAGGAGATATAAATGGTAACAACAATAAGTGGAAGGGCAATTGTATTAGGAGATAATGTTGACACAGATCAGATTATACCGGCAAAGTATCTGAATACCTCAGACCCGGATAAGCTGGCTCCACACTTCATGGAAAACGAATATCCTGATCTAGCTGGATCTATAAAGAATGGGGACATAATAGTAGCAGGTAAAAATTTTGGTTCTGGGTCAAGCAGGGAACATGCTGTGATTACCATAAAGGGCTTAGGCATTTCCTGTATTATTGCTGAGAGCTTTGCAAGAATATTCTTCAGAAACGCTATAAATACTGGAATTCCAGTTATAGAGGCAAAGGTTACCGCAAACAATTTTGAAAAAATTACAGTGGACTTCCAGAATAGCCGAATATTATATAGTGGAAGTGAGATTAAATTCAAGGAATATCCTGAGTTTTTAAAAAATATCATTGAAAGCAACGGACTTATAAATTATGTGAGGTCTGGAAAATGGTAGATATAGCGGTTATCCCGGGGGATGGGATTGGAAAAGAAATAATTCCCCGGGTATGTGAAATGCTGTATTCAGTAGATCAATCGCTTAATTTTGTTTATTATGATATATCATCTCAACGATATATCAATAATGGGATAACAGTAACGGATAAGGAAATAAATGATTTAAAAGGTTATAAATCCATATTCTTTGGCGCCATTGGGGATTTCCGTGTTAAGCCAGGAATAATGGAGCAAGGCGTTATACTCAAACTCAGAAAGGAATTAGATTTATATATAAATATCCGGCCGGCTATTTCTTTCAAGAAAATAACCGGGAACGAGATCAATATAACCGTACTTAGAGAGAATATGGAAGATTTCTATTCAGGTATCTCTGGCACATTTACTGGTACAAAAAAGTTCAGAAAACAGGATGGTATGTATAATTATGATATTGATATTTCAGGAACCGCTGATAATGCAATATATTATACCTTAGGAATGCTTTCTGAACGAAATTTAAACCGGTTCTTCAAAAAAGCATATGAAATTGCAGATTCGGGCATTATTACTGTAACAGACAAAGCCAATGCTATTGAAATGTATTCTCTCTGGAGGGAAATAGCAGGTAAACAATCTAGTATATCTAAAAAGAAAATAAATTTTGAGTACGCAGATTCGCTTGCATATAATATAATAAAAAACCCTTTAAAATATACATATATCATCGCACCCAACCTTTACGGGGATATAATATCAGATATGACAAGTTCTCTTGCTGGCGGCCTCGGATATGCACCCAGCGGCAATATAGGTGATAAAAATTCTATGTTTGAACCGGTACATGGTAGTGCACCTGATATTGCCGGTAGAGATATTGCTAATCCTGTAGCATCCATACTCTCATCCATAATGATGTTGAAACATATAAAAATGAACGAACCAGCCTCCATTATAGAGAAATCTTTGAAAAATATAATAAATGACGGTATAATCCCTATAGAGTCAGGCGGGCCGTATACTACTTCCGGATTTATAAACCAGGTTATCAAAAGAGCAACATTATTGAATAATGAAGTTGAATGAAATAAAAATGATTTTTTTGACATTTTATTTTATAAAATAATTTATTCTTTTTTCTCTTATAAATAGATACATAATCTATATAAAGTATATACCTATTTTTTTACCAAAAAAGCATTTTTCTTCATAATTATGATAAAAAACTTAATATATAACTGTAATATTATAACATTAGTGGTGAAATATGACTAAATTACTTGTTTTAGGAGGAAGGTTTGCTGGATTGACTGCTGCCTACACAGCAAAGAGATTGCTTGGAGATAAGATTGATGTAACATTAATTAATAACACACCCTATGCTGCTTTCAGGCCGGGTATGCCCCATGTCAGTATAGGAGTTTTCAAAGCAGAGGATCTGGAAGTTGATCTTGCTACAGCCCTGCCTGCAAAGGGGATAAAGTTCATTCTTGGAGAGGCTACAGCAATAGATGCAAAGAAAAATAAAGTGGAATACTCAACACCAGATGGAAAGAAGGAAAACATTACATATGATTACCTTGTTGTTGCTTTCGGCGCAAAGCTAGGAGTAGAACACCTGAAGGGATGGGATGAATACGGTGCAAGTGCCTGCGAGCCTGATTTTGCAACAGCGCTTTATGATAGATTAAATAAGTTCGAAGGCGGGAATATAGCCATTGGCTCCGGTGTATTCTATCAGGGAACATTGAATCCCAGAGGGAAATATCCTAATAACTGGGCAAATGTAGCAGAATCAGCATGTGAGGGTCCTGTATTCGAGCTTTCATTGATGATACCTGCATTCCTCAAGAATAAAGGAGTTATGGATAAAACACACATTACAATCTTCTCACCTGGTGAAGAAGTACTTACAGATATTTCAAAGGAATCCAGAGGAGTCATAAAAACTATGTATTCACAGGCTGGATTTGATATGGTATGGAATTTCCGTGTAAGCGAAATCAAAAAGGATGAGATAGTTGGTGAGGATGGGAAAACAATAAAGGCAGATATAGCTGTTATACTGCCACCCTACGAGGCTAATGATGCAGTTAAGAATTCAACCAAGGATCTATTTGATGATGGAGGTTTCATGGTTACAGATGAGCATATGAGATCTGTGAAATATCCCAATGTCTATTCATGTGGAGACTCAAACCAGATAACTGTTCCAAAGCTCGGATTCCTTGCAGTACAGACATCAAGAATTGCAATGCAGGACCTTGCAAACAGGCTAGGAGTTCCAACAAAAATAGACACATATACACCGGAAGTTGTATGTATAGCGGATAATCCACTTGAAGGCTTTGCAATATCAGTTGATGACACAACTTTCTATGGTGGAGACAAAAAAATAGCCCAGCCGTCACCCACAAACCATATAAAGAAGGAACTGTTTACCAAATACTTCATGTGGACAAATGGAGATATGGCACTTGACAAGTATCTTGCCAGCTGGTGATATATTATGATGTCAGAAGATGAACAGTTAGAAAAATTGATGAAACCGGAATACATTTCCAGTTTAACCAGGGC
>JAKAYM010000022.1 GCA_021826795.1 Thermoplasmata archaeon | reverse complement strand
TTCCGATCTCCAGGCTATAGCCTCTCTGAGGCTTGAAAAGGCAGGCATATCGTCATACTTTGTGGCAGGTGGATACGGTGATGATAGCAGAGTAAGATCAAAACTTGTAAACTATGCCATAGAAAGGTTCGGGAAATCAATTGAAAGGGAGGATATTTACCTCATAGGGGATACACCACTGGATATAAGAGCAGCAAGGGATGCCTCTGTAAATGCCATAGCTGTCGCAACCGGAGTGTACAAAGCATCAGATTTAACAGGATCTGACCTTGTGCTTGATAATTTCACTGAAGAAAAAAAATTAATGGATTTTTTAAAAATTTAGGTATCGTTTGATGCCTTTTCCAGGCTTTCCCTCTTTAAATCAGGACCAAGCACAACCTCTGCAATGCCCCCTATAATCAGGACGATTCCGGTTACCACAAATACATACAGTAATCCATAGTTGAGAAGGGCAAGAAGCACGAATGGGCCTATTATTCCTCCAAGCCTTCCGAAGCCTATGGCGGTTCCCAGCCCGGAACCCCTCGCCCTTGTGGGAAACATCTCTCCTATCTGTGGATAGAGCAGTGCAGCTGCGGCATATGTAAAGAAATACATCAGCGATAAAATTGCAATGAATACAACAAAGTCTATTGAATGCACAACAATGCCCAGAATTATTGCAACGATGCCTGCCACAATATATGTTATCATTATAACCGGCCTTCTCCCGATTATATCCAGGAGATATGCCCAGACCAGAACGCCCAGAACGCCCGCACCGAGAACCACACTTAAAATCAGGCCAGTATCCTTTGATGGTATAAGGTATATTTTTGTGAATATCAGGGGTATGATAGAGAAAGCAGCATAATAGGGCCAGGTTTCACAGAAGTTAAGTATCCATGATAGAGCAATTCTCTTCTTATATTTCCTGAATATAACGCTAAAGCCCTCAGATGCCATAACCTTTCCCTCATCCACAGGAATATTTACAGTGTCCTTGACATCTGACAGTTTTCCCTTGGTTTTTTTAACTTCTGCCTCTATGTTATCAACTATGTCCTCTGCCTCATTGACCTTTCCCTTCCTGAGGAGGTAACGGACCGATTCCGGCAAATCAAGCCTGGCGACGAATATAAATCCTGCTAAGACAAATGCTGTGAGGAATGCTATCCTCCACCCGAAGCTTACTGGAAGGTATGCTATTGCAAAGAATGAAACAAAGCCGGCTATAAATGTTCCGAAATCAAACATAACGCCGTTGCCTGTTCCCACTGAAAAGCCCCTATTTTTAGATGGAGAAAACTCCTCTAAGGCTGCTATGGCAGACCCCAGCTCGCCACCGATTCCGAAACCTGCTATGGCCCTGGATAGAGCCAGCATTGGATAATCAACTGAAACAGCCGATAAAAGCGATCCTCCGGCTATGATTGCCATGGTTATAATGAATAGCTGTTTTCTTCCCCTTACATCTGCAAGGGACCCTAAATATATTCCACCAACCATTTCACCCACAAGGAATATAGGTGTGAGTGCAACTGCCTCCTCGCTGGTCAGGCTAAAAAGCTTTTCCACCGTTGACAGGGTGGAGCCACCAACAGAAAGCACAAAACCCTCAAGCAGCATCCCGCCAGCCAGTATAAGCCAGACCTTCCAGTGCCATGCACTCCATGGCAGGCGGTCCAGCCGTGGCAGTAGGCTTGTTGTAATTTCACTATCTTTCTTTGCCATAATAATTTAACCGTTATTTATATATAAATATTTGTATGTGTCTACTCAAATATTATTAGAATTTCAAAATAATAGTTATATAAAAAAAATGATAATCCTGGCTTTAATCTCATTATCCCGTTGTATATATCGAGGCAATAAAATTGGGAAACCAGAAGAAAGATAGAAAGTATCACTCGTAGATATCTGTATTCCCATTAGCTGAAGCTGTGCAAATAATATATATTCAATTGCATTGTTTACTGCATGGATAGCAATATTGAAAATGCATGCATGATTTATGAGGGAGAAAAGAGGGTATGCATAGACCCTTCACTTCCGATTTTTCGATTGATAGGAAAGCGATACACAATGCTCGTTCTTGGAGTGATAGGAAATAACTATACAAGAAAGAATTTTAATGATATTGTTAAATCCATTCCAGGTTCAAGCAGGACAATTATTGCAAAGAGAATTAAAGATCTGGTAGAAGCTGGTATAGTTAAAAGATGTCAGAATGATATTATAAGCTATGAGCTAACAGAATTCGGATATAAAATAAGAAAGGGTATAATTTGCTTTCTTGAACAGGTTGGATATACTTCGGTATAAAATATTTATGAGTTCATAATCCAGTAAAATATTGATTTAATAAATTTAAAATTAAAAATATAAAAAAATTAAACAATTATAGGTTTATACATCCCATGTTCATAGTCCTGTGCAACTGTATAGTTGTAATTGCTGAGAAGATATGAGTACATGGCTGAGTTAGCGTTTGCAAGTGCTGTCGATATGGAACTGTAGGTCTGCGCATGACCGCTGGTTATAACAGTAGTCCATGCTGAATCCATTAATGTCTGCCATTCGCCTATCCATGGTACAGGGTCTCGTATGAATACACCCTCGCTTATGGCCTTTAATGATACATTAAGTACTGAGTTGTTTCCGGTTAAGCCTGTTACATTCATACCCACGGTGCTGGTATCCACTGAACCTGGCCACTGGTAATCCATCATTGTGTATTTATTTGCGGCTAATCCTTTGTATGTTGCCCAGTAGGATGTTTTGTACTCAGGACTGAAATATTTGCTCAGGTTGTATATATAGTACATTGCACTCACATCATTGGTAGAGTTGAATGTAACCGGATTGCCTCCATACTGTACGAAGAACTGGTATAATTCAGTTGCAGTACTGGCTCCTCCATGTCCCTGGAAGTTGATCATTCCTCTGCCGTATTTTGAATCAAGTACTTTTGCATCACTCAGAAGTGCTGTGAAATTCTGTGGTTCTGCATTTATGCCAGCGGCTTTGAGTGCTGTCTGGTCAATCCATACCAGTGGTGTGTTTATGATTTCTGTTATAAATGGTACAGATCCGGAGAATATTGTGCCTTCATAGTCTGTAAGATCGACTATTGATGGAATTACATTGCTCGGCATCAGTGTTTTTACTCCTCCTTTTACGGTGCTGTTCATATTGAGCAGGTAAGAGTGCCCGTTATATGTCCCGTACGCCAGGACTCCAATGTCCAGGTTATCTATGCTTGTTACTATAGGTGTTGAGTGCCCGGCTACCACATCTGCTTCCACATCTGATATAATAGATGTTGCGGTTTCGTCCACTGCTGTTACCTTTATATTGGTATATTTAGCGTTGAATGCACTTACCACGCCTTTGTAATAAGCGGAGAAATCAGATGGGGATACGCTGGTGAAATATGTTATATCCACTGTTGAGCTGCCGGTATAGAACGTTGTAATTGTTTCGCTTGTGTTGCTACTGCTTATTGGTATAAATCCTGTAGCTGCTTCTCCGGCGAATTCAACGTGTGGCGATAACATATACTGTACAAACTGATCCATGGCCTGTGTGTCACTAACACTGAGGCCGGATGTATTAACTTCGGCTATCACACAACCACCCAGCAGATGGTCGGAATTTGCAGGACCGGATGGCCCTGGATACACTTCCAGTGTCTGTATGGCTGCCTTCTTGGGTAATAAATGGGGAAGTTCTATTGCTATAACTCCGCCTATGACAGCGACCACAATTATGATCGCAATCACTTTCACCCAGAAATTCTTTTTAGGTTTAGATGATTCTTCATCAGGTTTCTTCATAAAAATCTATAACATAGTAATATTTAAACTTTACTGATATCTATTAAATAGCCACTGAATTTATACAGCTTATCATGTTTAATATACCATTACCAGTACATACCAAACTTTAAATATAACTTATAAATTAATTGCTATGTTCATGCAGAGTCATAGAAATTATAAGTATATAATTTATGTTTTACCGGCACTGGTCTATGTTGCCGTCCTTTCCTTCTTTCCTGCCGCATCTGTGGTGTTTTATAGCTTCAGAAGCACCGGGGGAGGTTATTCCCTATCCAACTATCATGCAATATACAAGGCAGGGCTTGTGGTCTCACTTGGCGATACATTGCTTGTAAGCTTCGGTGCACTGTTAATTCAATTATTCTTTGCCATACTCATAGCCAATATTTTAATCAAATCACTCAAGGGGAATAAATTATTTTCCACAATATTCATCATTCCCTACGGTATTTCAACTGTGGTTTCTGCATTCATATTTTCATTGATATTCAGCCCGGTGGGAGGATTTGCCAATTCAACCCTGTACTCTCTGGGAATCCACAGCATCGACTGGTATTCCAATCGATATTCCTCAATGGGCATTGTGATGTTCGCAGACTTCTGGAAAAATACACCACTGGTTGCCCTTATACTCCTGGGCGGAATGTCCACCATACCACCAAGGCTCTATGAGGCCGCAAGCGTTGATGGTGCCGGTTCTTTCAGAAGATTCATACATATAACATTGCCGAATCTGGCTCCATTCATAGCCATAGCATTATTGATAAGGGGTGTCAGTGAATTCAATATATTCGCCCTTCCATTGATATTAATAGGATATTCCCCATCGCTGATCAATACACTGGTATACGAGTACTTTTTATATTCTTCTACAACATATTACTCCTATGCGGCGGCAAGCATCCTACTGGCAATAATAGTGGTTTTTGCCTTTATAGTAATAAAATTCGGGGGTGCAAAGCAGTATGAGAAATAGGAATCTGCCATCGTATGTAATAGCCATAATTCTGGCTGTGATTTTTATTTATCCACTGTACATACTAATACTGATAGCCTTTGAACCCATAAGCCTGACATTTGACAGGCTTTATCCATACCAGCTTCCTTTTGTTTTCACTCTGAAGAATTTCGAATCATCCATAAAGAATCTATCACTGATAAAACCGGTTATAAGGAGTGTTATAGTTGCCTTTACAGTGGGCATTCTTGCACTTGTGCTTGCCACCCCGGCAGGTTACGGCTTGAATAAACTATCAGCGAGATTTTCAAATAAAATTATCATGCTTCTCTTCGTTGTTAACATGATGCCTGCCATAGTTATCGCAATTCCCATTTCCGTATACTTCATTAAGGTAGGTCTTTACGATAATATATTCGGCATTGCACTGGCCCAGGAGCTTGTGGTTTTACCCATATCGGTATTCATCATGCTTGGTGGTTTCCGGGCACTCCCGCAGGATCTGGAAAACCAGGCAATGGTGGACGGTGCATCCATTATCCATTCCTTCAAGGATGTTATTTTCCCATTAATAAAAATACCCTTACTGATATCATTTTTATTGGCATGGATGACCTCCTGGGACGAGTTTACCTATGCAGTTATAATATCGCCAGTAAACCCGACATTCCCTGTAAGCCTGTATGATTATGTCAGCAGAGGTGAGCCATTTATAGCCTCAACCTTTGCCCTTCTGGTAACCATACCGGTAATTGTAATAGTTGTTGTGCTCCAGAAGTATTTAAAGGGAGAGTATTTAAGCGGAGGCATGAAAATATGAATTATAAAATGGAATTAATAAATCTTGAAAAATCATTTTCAAATGTCAGGGTACTGAATAAATTGAATCTGAAAGTGCTGAACGGCGAGTTTCTCGTGGTTCTCGGTCCTTCCGGCGAGGGCAAATCCACACTTCTCAGGACTATTGTGGGAATTGAAAATCTCGATGGCGGAAAGATAATAGTTGACGGTAACGATGTAACCTCCCAGCCACCCAATAAAAGGAATATAGCCATGGTGTTCCAGAATTACGCACTGTATCCAAATATGACAGCGTATAAAAACATTGCATTTCCACTGAAGATGGCTGGGCTTTCAAAGGATGAGATACACAAAAAAATTGAAAAGGTTGCAGATCTACTCAACATAGGGCCACAGCTCGATGTCAATGCCACAAGGTTGAGTGGGGGGCAGCAGCAGAGGGTTGCAATTGCCAGGGCACTTGTGCGGGACCCTGCACTCTTTCTGCTGGATGAACCACTGAGCAATCTTGATGCCCGGGTCAGATACACATCAAGGCAGGAATTGAAAAGATTGCAGAAGGATCTGAATCACACGTTCGTTTACGTTACACATGACCAGGTCGAGGCTTCAAACCTTGCAGACAGGGTTGCGGTTCTTCATAATGGTGTGATCGAGCAGATCGGACCATACAATGAGTTATATGAGAGACCGGCAACACAGTGGGTCGGCGATTTCATAGGAACATATCCCATGAATTTTATTCCCGGCGATGATATGGGCTATCCAGACCGGACCATCGGGTTCAGGACCAGATGGGCAACGGATGGCAATGATATAACAGCCCAGGTTACATTGATAGAAAATTCAGAGGGAAATTACTTCGTGCACTGCACATCCGGTGGCAGTGATATGGTGGTCAGGACCGATGTAAAATACAGTGTGGGTGACCAGATATCATTCGGATTGGAAAAATTCAATGTGTACAGGGATGGAATCCTGGAGGATGTAAAATCCAATGACGGGGTTGCCAGTTCAGAGGTCAATAGCAGCTAGAATTTATCATCAAGTATCTCCATAAAGGCACCGGTGCTCCAGGCCTGTGGCATGCATGGATAGATTTCCAGCTGATCCATATTTATCATATTGCCGTCTAGATCAACTGAATAATATTCATATGGGTCTCTTATAGCAAGTATTGCATTCAAAATATAGTCCCTCAACATCTTTGCTTCCTTCTTGAAACCATGGCGCTTCAATCCCTGCAATATTAACCAGTTATCCTGTGGCCATATGCTTCCGGCCTGGTACTTATACGGATCAAAATAATCGCTTAAAGAAGATACAGTTCTTATACCGAAGGGTGTCTTCATATCATTTTCAAAAAGCCTTTTAACAATGGCTGTTTTACTGCTTCTATCTATCAATCCTGTCAGAAGGAGATGCCCTGCACTTGATGTTATTGTATTAAGTTTTTCCATACCATTCCCTGTGAAAAACACTGCTGGGGAATAATATTCCTCATCTCCCAGCCAGAAATACCTGTTAATGTTATTTTCAAGGAAGTCGATCCTTTTTTCTATTGCCGATCTCATAGGGTTTTCCTGGAATAATTCATTGTATTGTTTCATAGCCTGGTAAAAATAACCCTGAACTTCTATGAGTGCGGTATCACCCTTCCATTTTCCGTACAGGCTCCACGCACCATCGAGCCAACCCTGTGACGCCAGCTTATCCCCGAATTCTATATTATTATATGTTAAGAACCCGGTTTTCCCCGATTTTTCAATCATCCATGATACAGATCTTTCCATATGTTTCCTGATGTAATCCATAAATCCGGTATCATTGGTCTTCTCAATGTATAACTCACAGGCATACACGAACAGCGGTGTGCTGTCAATGGAATAATAGAGTGGAACAGAGGGTTTAACCCATTTTTCCTTTGATGGATTATATCTGAATGTCCTGGCATCTGCTAGCTCGTGAAGTATTTTTCCCGGCTCCTCTCCAGTATCGGTATTATAGATTATACCCTGGTTTCCCGCAAGAACCATCAATGTGTTTTTGAGGATATCCGGATAAATATAGAAAAGTTCAACTCCGGAGATTATGGAATCCCTGCCGAATAGTTCCATGAATCTTGGGTATCCAGCGTACATGAAACCATTCTCAGACTTGAGCATGGAGACATAATTATTCATGCTCCTGCGAATTGATTGAAGATCTTCTGACACAGGGTGATTATATAGTATACCTATTTAAAAATTTTCCCGCTGCCGAACAGTGCGGAACAGCTCTGCAGATGCCGCCATATGGAGTATTATGCATACTTCAATATTCCTGCATTGCCGCTCTTTTTGAATTCATTATTCAGAAGAGTGATTGTCCTGATAACGCCCAGATGTGATATTGCCTGTGGAAAGTTCCCCAGCATCTCACCGGTTTTCAAATCTATCTCCTCCGAGAAGAGCATGAGATGGTTTGACATGTTCAAAACAGATTCCAGTATATCCTTTGCTTCACCGACCCTTTCCATTTTGATCAGGTCTTCGATATACCAGAATGTAAGCAGGAGAAACCCGTTGTCCTCACCCTTTAATCCATCATCCTCTAGGTAACGCTTGAAGAGGTAAGAACTGTTCATGAGTCTGGTCTCAACAACCTTGATGGTTCCCAGTACACGGGGGTCATCTGAATCCAGAAAATTTATGAGTGGAAGCCGCAGAAGTGATGCATCTATTTCCTTTGACCCATAACTCTGCACAAATGAGTTTGCTTCACTGTCGAAGCCATTTGCGAGTATGTCATCCCTGATTTCCTTTTCAATTCTGTCCCAGTCGTTGTAATCAGCGGAGTATGACAGCTTTTTGCCAATTAGACCGGCAAAGTGAAATGCCGCCCATGACATAAGCTTAGAGTAAACATAATGCCTCGGCTCGCTTCTGAATTCCCATATGCTTGAATCGGGATATTTCCATATCTGCTTCAATGTATCAAGTATTTCAACTATGAAGTCCCAGAGCTGCAGGGTAACTATCCCGCCTGAAAGTTCAAAATGATAAATTGCATTAATGATCGAACCGTACTGATCAACCTGCAGCTGGTCCGCAGCCTCATTCCCGATCCTCACAGGTGCAGAGTTCATATATCCTGAATAATCAAGTATCTTTTCTGATATTTCCCGTGTCTCATCCAGCGGGTATATAGTCCTTAATTTATGGTCTCTGTGTATCATATTCATGAGCCCGTAGAGAAACTTTGTTGCCTCATCCTTCAGCCCTATCATTGACAGAGCTTCAATGACGTATGTTGTATCCCTTATCCAGGTATATCTGTAATCCCAGTTCCTCTCACCGCCTATGGATTCAGGGAGGCTCGATGTGGGGGCTGCCACCATCAAACCAGTGGGGTCGTAAAACATGCCCTTCAGCACAAGGGCTGATCGCAGCATGTATTTATGCCAGACACCGTGATATGTTATTTTATTAGTCCAATTTTTCCAGTAAATTCTTGTTTCCTCCAGCCTCTGATACGATTTATATTCCTCTACCCTGTGAATGTAATTGATATCTGTTGAGATAACAAGCCACTGGTATGTACCTGATCCGAGAAACAGATTATCGTTATACACTATTCCCTGTCCACTGTTAAGCTTGAAATTCGAGGACAGCCCAACACTGGAACTTTCACCCTGAAAGAGAAAGCCGTTTTCGTTTTGAATTATTTTAGGTAATTCCCTGCTGAAATGAAAATTCGGCTTAAAATATATTTCAACCTTTATTCCGCTGAGAACCTCCACAAATCTATGTATTTCGGGAAAATTCAGCGTTGAACAGTCAGATGTGGGCAGAAAATCTGTCAACCTCAATACAATTTTGTCGTTCTGGATGAATTCCGTTATGAGTATGTTTGTAAATTCTTCATAATACTGGTTTACTTTTGATTCGTCAACGGGCCTGAATATAAAAGAACCCCCTTTTTTGCTGTCAAGTATGGAATCAAAGATGGGGTCGGAATCAAAGTCCGGGAAACATGCCCAGTCAATGGTTCCGTCAAGACCGACCAGGGCAGATGTTCTGTTGTTGAATATTGCACCGTGGTTGCTTATTTTCAGGTAATTTTCTCTGTAAATGTCACTGGTACTGCTGAGTGTCTTTGAATTTATAACCATTGTAAAGGGTAATTTATACGACTATTAATATTTTTAGATTGTATAATTTCTGGTCGTTTTCTTGATCTGACACAGAAACCTCTGTTTCATGATAATAAATAAATTCACGGGACACAATTAGATATGATAAATATAGGATAACAAATCATCGAAATTATTTTTTTATTTCCTCTTCTCCTTATTTGCCATTACATATTTTTTATTGTCCAGATCCCTGGCAATGGATATTTTGCCCTCCATCGATAATGCCTTTAGCCGGTATTTTATTCTCCTACCGCTGGCACGTTTCTTTCTCCCTACCTTTATTAATTCCTTAACAGTCTTTCCGTAAGAATTTTCTATGATATCGTCTATATCGGTATTATTAAAGTAAAATGTCTCAACGGCAAATATGGTTATAATAGCCCCTATTCCCACTCCCCCGACAATATACGGTATATTTCCCAGTACAATTACCGTCTTTTCAGCAGTATATACCTTACCGTCATAGGTGATTTTTGCTGAAATTTTGTCAATGCCCTCCGGCAATCTATCGGTAAGTGCTAATCCTGAACCTGAATATTTGCCATTGACATACCATGCAACTGTTGCATTTTGCGTATTGTTTCCTTTTATTTTAAGATGGTATTCCCCTGACCTTTCATATATAGAAGCAGCGGTGACCGTGGTTACCGGTTTTGTCCTGGGAACAGGCTTAACATACAATGTGTTGTTATATTCCATTTTATAATTCCCTGAATATTTGTATCCAGCACTGTTAATGGCAACTGCACTGTAATTATAAATTCCAGATGTGGTATTATTGAATGTTAATAAAATTTCATTATTATGGGCATAATAGGTTGTATTGAATATTGTTACCGATAGATTATAACTTAATTCCGATGAAACATTAAAGATCAGTCTTGTATTTCTGTAGGTAACAGATTCTGTGACATTTTTGATTATAATAGTATCTTTTGAAAACACATCATTAAAGGAATATATGGACATATGAAGCCCATTCATTAATATTATAGCATTGTCTGATTCCGAAATTTCTGAATTGTTTGCGTTTATGCCTGTATTCAAAAATTTACCATGGATGAACTCATAGATTTCTCCGGCATTTTCATATATATTCGGTAATGAATTTGATAAGTTATAATATGTGTTACTGTATGGCTTCAATTTCAATGGCCCGTATTCAATTAAATACTGAATGCCATTGATCGAACCTGAATAAATTACTTTTCCTGACATATTCCATGAATAGGTTCCAGTAATAATTGGTATCTTAGTGCTGTTCATGGTGTAATTATATATCCTATTACCTGAAAATGTCGTTATTTCCATATTTTTAGATGCATTTACAGATAAAATCCTGCCTTCTGGAATATTTACTGTGTAATTTCCCGGAAAAATAAAGGTGCCATTCAGGTTGAACATGATGTACTGATTCCGGTAGATCAGCAGATGTGTTGCATCATCATTCTGAATTACTGTTCTGTTTATGGATAAATCTGTACTGTTTACACTGTATATATATGTTTTATCAGATGAACTGTAATAAAATATAAATTTCCCTCTATACTGGAATGAATGTATAGCAGAGCCATATGAATTATTTATATTGGCTATGACAGAGTAATTGCTATCATAGTAGTTATACCTGATTATTGATACATCCCTATCAAGATAAATGATAGAATTCAATTTTGAATCGAGAAATGCCATGGAAGAACCGTATACCTGATATGGAATTATATTACTGCTCTGCAGCTCTATATTATTAGTAATGGCACCTCCAGGAGTAATTAATCCGGTATAATTTTCAACTCCTATTCTTCCTATAGTCTGGTTTGAATATTTTCCGCCGAACATGAATGTAATATTTTCATTCCTGTAAGGGTTTTCAAGTGCCACCACATATGGCTGGCTGTTATGGCCATTGCCCTGCATTATAATTGCATGATTCTTCATATTATCTGATAATATTATTGATATGTTGTATGTAGTATGGCATTTATCAAAATTCAGTATGCCTGTATAATTTTTAGTCCCTGAAACTATTGTTTTGTAACATAGTTGCTTTCCGTATTCAATGGATAGTAAAGTTTTATTTGCCTGTTCTAAAATAATGGTATTTTCCGTTGAAGCTTCCACTCTAGGATTTATGCCCCAGGAAAGATTAAAGCTATATTCTGTTTGTAAATAATGGCTTTCTGTAATATTGTAATATATTGAATTGTTACTGCACGTCCGGATTTCCTTTTCATCATAAGACATATTTTGTACAAAGATAGAAGTGCTTCCAGCATCAGGATTTTGAGTATTGATACCTGAATGCCCTGAGGGAATATTAATTAATGTAACTATAAATAATGATATTATAACAATTGCTATTATTCTATTTCTGTTCACCATCGGTTATAAGAGAACATTATAAAAATTTGAGGTTTGCTCTTATGATCACTATAAATCTACCAAATCATTAGTTATACCGGTACCATAAAAATTCATTTCCTAAGAGAAATAATTATATCTTTAACATTTTCAGCACGAATTAATACGCCAGTTGCCTCCTTACTCAACTCCTTTATTTTATCGTCATAATCCGCCTTGTTCCTCAAACGTCTAAGAATGGTTAAACCAATAGATATACTGGTTAAGTCCCGTTGTTTATTTTTATCTTGTGCTTGTTTGCTTAAACTTTCAAATAGAAGTGGAATCTGTTGATGTATATCGGCACCTTTTGACAACTTCTCTCCTGAATCAATCAAATGATGTTTTGCCATGTTAAAAACAGAATAATAGGCACGGCTTATAGAAGTTCTGTAACTACTTTCTTCTAAATAATTATTATTTTCATCTACAAGATGATGTGCGAGTTTCAAATAGTCTTCCCAATTAAAGTTCATTCATATTCTTCCTCGATTATTAATTTTCCATTGGTTTCCAATTTTCTTTCCAACCACCATGTTTCGTTTAATTTGTCGAGCAATTTGATTGCCTCTACTGGTTCTTTTTTTGTAACTATCAATAAAAACATAGTGCCAGAATCAGAAGCTATTTCCGGATCAAACTCTACTTTTAATTTCAATTTTTCTTCCGGGAAGAATATCCGTATTTGTTGTCTCGCACTGTTTATTACATCGATTAATTTAGGATTTTTTAAGAGAAAATCAGAAACTTCACTCTTAGAATCAAATTCAAATGTATCATTTAATTTCATAATTTGATTTTTTATTTGCTCTTCAACTGGTAAGAAAATAAAATAATTTATGTATTCATTTTGTGGAGTCCCATATTGAATGGAGGAAGCTTGGGCAGTATTTAGGATCCTCTCAAATTCAATGTTGTCATCCTCTATAATTTTTCCAACAGAGGATAAAAAATTTTGACTCATAAGCAATGGTAAACTATTCACTTGGGTCCACCCCCTCTATAATTGATTCTAATAAGTCTGAAAAATTTTCAACAAGATCAAATAAGGAAGTTCGGTTGACAATTCTCTTGATAAATTGCATAAAAAACATTTTTTCTGGATTAGATATTAGAGGTTCAAGGACAATATTATATCCATTTTTCTGAATGGGAAAGGCATCACCGATCCGTACCGATAGCATATTCACATGCTCTATTAAATTGATATCTTTAAACTTCTTAATAAAATTCTTATTTAATGTTTTGGTCAATAATTCCACTGGTTTTCTGGAGGCTTCAAAACGGGTTGTAAAATTAAAAGTTATTGAATTAATTGTCTCATCCACTAGATTAAGTTTATCCATAATATTTTCTATCATCTCTATGCTTGCTTTGCCGGCAACTTGTTCCTTCCTAAGATCCACTGTATTTAAAATTGTAAAAATTAGGCTACTTATAGGTTGATTTTGTACAAAGTATATCATTAAGGAATCCTTAGAAAATATCTGAGCATTCATTACTTGGTTATTTGGAAGTAAAGGATTTGAAATAACACCTTGTTGTATTTGAAATTCATAACTCTTTAAAACATTAATTAAATTGTCCGGTGTAAAAACTAGCCCCTGAGTTTCAATTATAATCTGAATTTGTGCTCCTTTCCCAGAGAGAACCTGTGCAATCATTATTGTAGTAATAATTATGTTAACTTAAATGTTGCGGCAAGGTCATTATATTTTTTAATTGAGGCTTGATTATTTTCAGTTTAAAAGACATTAAGCACCCAAGATATATTTATAGAAAAATAATATCATATGATGCTAAATATTTCTGCTATAATCATAGCCTCAGGAAAATCAGAAAGATTCGGTTCTGACAAACTTATGTATAAGGTAAACTCGAAGCCCATAATATATTATGTTATAAATAATGTAATTAAAGCTAAATTTACCGAACGTTTGATTATACTGAGAAATACTGATCTGAAAGAATATGCCGAAAATCAAGGATTAAATACAGTGTGGAACCAATATTATGAGAATGGCATGTCAGAATCTATAATTCTGGGCATAAAAAATATTTCAGATAGTTCAGATGCTGCAATGATTATTCCTGGAGACATGCCCATGATGACTTCAGATAATTTGAACAGTTTAATAAATCACTTTATTGAAAGTAGAAAGGAAATAGTAGGATTCTTGCTAAATGGAATACCGGTTAGTCCAGTAATATTTTCCAGAAAATATTTCAACGAGCTTCTTCAACTGAAGGGCGACCACGGGGGAAAGCCTGTTATAATGAAGCATATGGATGATTTCACCGGCATAGAAGTTTCTGATAATTCACACATGGATATTGATACAATCAGAGATGCCGATGAGTTTAAAAAAATAATTAATAAAAGTTAAAATAAGTCCCAAACATCAAAAAATATGATAATGAAGATCAGGGGCATACAGACAAAGAGAATGGCACTGGATGAGGCTTTAAAATATTTAACATCATTAAAAGCAGATCCAGATGAAATCCTTGTGTTACCTGAAAAATTCATTACAACTAAAGTAATGAAAAATGAACTGGATAGAATATTAGATTCCTTAAAAATGAATAATACGGTAATTCTCGGAAGTGTTTCCTATCTGGACAGATTTCTTTTCAATAGAACATTTATAATCAGAAATAAACAAATTATTGGCTGGCAGGACAAGATCAATTTATACAGGGCAGAGGCGACAAAGTATACTCCCGGGAACGAATTGAAAGTTTTTAACATGGGAGCTTATAGGGCAGGAATACTCATATGCTATGATTTAGATTTTCCTGATTATGCTAGAATGCTCTTCAGGGCACACTGCGATATTATATTCAACCCCTCCCTCATAAGAAAGGATTTCCACCGGGAATGGCACTGGTATGTCAAGACGAGGTCACTTGAAAACAGGATACCGATAATATCTGTTAATTCTATTTCTGATGATTTCATGGGAGATTCAATAATAACATATCCTGTTAAGGAAGAGGGCGGTGTCAGGATCAATATAACAGAGGATAAATCAGATGATATATTATGTTCTATTGATACAGGTGCATATTCTACAAGCCGGGAAGAGAGGCTAAGAGAGGAGAAAATTATGATAGACAATATAATTATTAAACAAAATTAGGTTGATTGCCGGCATTTTATAGACCATATATTGACCATAGGATTTATAATCAATAAAATCTTCAATATAAAAATAAATTGTTTTCATTTTATTTCATAATTCAAGGTAAGTAATGCACTGGGAATATTTCCTGTAATTATAGCAGACAAATACCACACAGGTGCCGTTGATGTTGTATTATCTCCAACTACCAGAATTGCCGGGTCAATTACTCCTGATGATGTTGTTTGAATTGCTGTCCCCAGCTGTGCTAGTGTCGGGAATATATCTGCGGATGGAACAGGCGTTGAACGATAATATATTGTTATGTTTGACTTAGCAGTACTGCTAACCGACATGTATACGTACATATTCTGATTCTTTAAATTAGTTTCATTTACAATCTCCGCCACATTAACCAATTCTACACGGGTATCATTATCCACATATCCGAAGATTATTCCCTTTCCACCGGAAGATATATGTGCAAAGCCTAACTGGTGGGCTGACCCATAATTAGGGCCACCTTGTACAATAAATGGGTTCGTCGCAGATTTGGTATTAACACCGTAGGTTTGCTGAATAACAACCGATGCGAAAACAGCGGAAGGTAATAACACAATGATTATCACGGCGGATATCGCAATTAACTTCCTTTTATCCACTAAAATTATAACTTATAGAAGTATATAAGCTTTGCTGTAGAATCGCTGGATAATAAATTTGAATGACTATAATTATCACTTATGTATCTCAAAAACATTATAAATTACCTGCAAAAATGAAAAAGTAGCCGGCTTATTTCAATATATATCTTTATATTCAAAATTGAAATTAACAGTTATGTTCTCAGTAGTTTCAACAGCGTTTGTAACTTTTTCCACTATAGTTATATTCCTGTTAAGCGCCGGCCTAACCTTCTTCATTGTAAGAAAATACCTTGCAAAAAAACAATTAAACCTTCTGTACTGGTCATCAGGTCTTATTGTATTCACCATCGCTGTACTACTTGAAATACTCATGGCAAATAATGTTTATAATAGATTTATTATAGATTTTTATCTGTTTCTGGTAGCAATACTGGTCCAGTTTCTTGCCCTGGGTTCTTTCGCACTCTTTGGAAATAAAAAATTTCTGAATTATTATTATATCTACTCAATAATTGCAACCGTATTTTTGGTTGCAACACTTATTCTTTATCCGGTGGGTGACATTATAAGGAGCCATATAGTTTTTGGAGTTCTACCTCTGGGAGTCACACTATCATCATCGGCTGTTACCTTTCCCGCTGCAGTGTTTATAATAATAATTGCAGCAATCAGTTACAGGAAATTCCACAGCAACAAGCTTTTAAGCATAATAGCAGGTGTGCTAGTTGTTTCCGTTGCAGGAACACTATTCATAGTTAAAGTGCCTGTATTCCTTTACTACGCTGAATTCATTGGAATATTGCTTCTATGGTTAGGCTTCATGTAGGTTTTTATTAAATGGAATTATAACCTACTATGGATTACAGATTTGAAGGGGAAACTATAAAAAGAAAACTTATGGATGCCGGCATATACAGTCCATTAAATGATTATGAGGCGAATCCCGAAAGTGGTAGAATTTCCATCGGTTACAGCTATCCGATCAAGGCATTTGAAAAGTTCCTGGGATATTATGACAGTTATTACAATATAGCATACAATCCATCCATTTCTTTCAATACAGATTTTTCTCTTATTTTCAGTGCCTGTAAATATAATAGCAATAGTGGAAATGATAGGGTCATTCTGGACGGAAAATCCGCAGATAAATACATAGAAAGATACAGAAAACCATTGGAGTTTTTCAGGAAAAATAATAATATAAAGGGTTCATTTTCTTTTTATATAAAACGATATAGAAAATACAGGGAAGCAAAGGGAATGAGTGAATCCTCTGCAGTTGCATCAGCTGTTTCCAGGAGCATAGTAAAAAATATATATGGAGATAATGCCGGAAAAGATGATAGCATTGTTTCAAGGTATGCAAGAATGGTATCCGGGTCAGGGACAAGGGCGGCAGTAAACGGGCCCTCAATATGGCTTTCATATCCCGGCATTAATGAAAATGAGTCCTATGCTGTTAAAATACCGGCAGATGTTAAAAAAGTAGGTTACGCAATATTTCCGGCAAATATAGATTACCAGACCATTAGCGCCCACTCAGAAGCTGTAAAATCACCATTCTATGAATCATGGATTACTGAAAAATATACTAGAATAAAAGAAATTGTGACTGGAAATTTTAATGTTAAAGATTTGATGGAAAGGGCAAGAGAAGATATGTTCAGCCTTAATTCTGTTCTATTATCACGTGGAAATATTGTGCAGACCCCTGAAAGCCTTAAATTATTGAAAACATTTATTGAATTCAGCAAAAAAAATGAGGGTATTTACATTACAGGAGATACTGGTCCATCCCTCATGGCAATGTCACTGGATAATAAATTATTAAATGAATTCCTTGAGTTAAGTGGCAGGGATTATTTAATAGGAACCCATAATCCTGATGCACATGAAAAATACCTTAATGAATTCAGAAAAGAATCAGAAGAATATTTTTCTAATATTAATTGAATATTTTATATTCTTTTTGCATTTTCGTAATGAGTTGTGATAATAGTTTTATGTTTCCTGAAGCTATTGCCCTGCTCAACTTCAATATATCAGTATTAATGTTATAATAAATAGTTTCAGAGGATAACTGATCATTTGCTATGACCTTCAGCCTGTGTAATAGATCCTCTGATTTATTCATGATCTCGGCCATTTTCCTCATTTCAGCATCCCTTTTGAAGTAAGCCTTAACCTTATCTTTCATTTCCCTTATTTCCTCAGGGCTGTGCTGCATTGAGTTTTCTATTTTTATTTCCTTATGTGAACCTGTATCTCTGTCTCTTGCAGATACTGTGAGTATTCCGTTTTTATCTATAGTGTATGTCACATCTATAGACACTTCACCCCTGGGTGCAGGCTTCAAACCAGTAAGTATAAACTTTCCAAGCTGTATATTGTCTGATCCCATTGGCCTTTCTCCCTGCACTGCCTTTATCTCTATTTCCTTCTGGTAATCTTTTATTGTAGTAAATGGCCTTGTCATACTGCATGGTATTATAGAATTTGCCGGAATCATGGGTATTACAATATCGTTGAGAACTACACTTCCCAGTGTCATTGGCAC
>JAKAYM010000164.1 GCA_021826795.1 Thermoplasmata archaeon | reverse complement strand
GTAGGGTTGTGACCGATGAAGACCTGGAAAAGATAAATCTGGCCAGAAATGAATTCCATGGTGACTGGAATTATACAATTAGAACCAGATAAGTGTAAACAGAATTGTTATTTATTCACAACTCCTAAAATCACACACTGTATGCATCTTAAATGGTATCAGGCGATCTGGAAAATCAAGCATAGCAGTAAAATATATCCAGAATAATATGATGGATGATAATTCCCTTATAATCAATCTTGAGGATCCACGGTTACCAGCAGAGGTGGATTCAGGCATCCTGATGGAAATGCTTGAGGCATATAGGGAGTATATTAAGCCAGAAGAACCTATAATTGTAGTCCTGGATGAAGCACAGAATGTTAATGGCTGGGAACGCTTTGCCAGATACCTCGTGGAATCAAAGGGTGTGAAATGTATAATAACTGGTTCTTCGGCGAAGTTGCTGAGTCAGGAATATGCAACCTCCTTAACAGGCAGGCATATTGACGTGGAGGTATTTCCGCTTTCCTTCATGGAGTTTCTGGAATTCAGGAATATAAAAATCCGTACAGAGGTTGATATGGTAAACCTTAAGTTTGATATAATCAACATGTTTAATGATTACATGGAATGTGGAGGATTTCCAGAACCCATACTCTCTGGAAACATGAACACCAGACTTGAGTTACTCAGAAATTATTTCAATGATATAATTATAAAAGACGTTGCAAAACGGTACAGAATTAGAAATATACCACAACTGGAGCAAATAGCGAAAGAACTGCTTTCCAATATAAGTGAGACAGTATCTCTCAGAAAGATCAGCAGACATTATAACATAGGTCTCGGAACGGTTGAGAGATTTTTCAGATATCTAACAGAAAGTTATCTTTTTATTCCAATTAACAGGTTCAGTTTCTCGACAGGGGCACAGAACACGGCATTGAGGAAGGTGTACTGCATAGATACTGGCATTTACAGGGCAAATTGGTTTAGATTCTCAAACCAGACAGGAAAACTTATGGAGAATATCGTAGCCATTGAATTGCTCAGAAGGATTGGATACAGACAGAACTCAGGCATATATTACTGGAAAGATTATGAACAACATGAGGTAGATTTCGTCGTGAGAATCGACGGTAAAATTGAGGAGTTAATTCAGGTAACATATTCATCATCTTTTCAGGAAATTAAAAAAAGGGAAGTAGATAATATTATTAGGGCATGCTATAATCTGAAATGCAATAATCTCACAGTTGTAACATGGAATTACGAAGACACCAGAATGTTTCAACAGGATACGATAAATTTTGTTCCGCTCTGGAGATTCCTGCTTGAACATACTGCAATTACAGGTACCTGATTCCTGTAGAGGTATCAATACCAAAATGATTCGTATGTTTTACAGGTAGCACATAGAGAGAGAATTTCTATTCTTTTTCCTAAACAGAGTTCGTGCAAGGTGTCCTAACAATTCCTGCTCCTATGGCACTAGAATGGTAGTCCATAGCCATTAGCCCACTATATGTGTTTATCTGTTAATTATAAAAATATAATATTATTCATATAACTAAATTATTAATTAGTTATATTGAATTTAGTGACGTTTACGTTGAAGACAAAGTGAAGTGTTTTTGATTTTCCAGAAATATGGTATATACTTATATCAAATACCGGAGTTAATGTCATATTTACATAGAATTTATGAGTACCTGTGTAGCGATTGCAGCACAAAGCCCCACGTTCCATACCTGAAATAAAGCACCCCGGATACTTATAAACCTGCAATCCAATATTTGGGGAATATGAATTTAGGTCTCTATATGGCTGGAATGTTGTGTGTATATATAGTGATGTATTTGTAAATGGAAAAACCATTTTCTGGTTTACCTTATAGAGACAGTATTCAATAAAAGGTCCAGAATAGTTCAAATTTATCTTGCCTGCTCCCCCAAATGGTAATATGGCATAAACATAACTTACATTATTCCCAAATCCAGTTAAATTAACATATCCCACAGCGTATAAAAATCCTGTATTGTTATGCATATATGGCTGCACTACGTTGCCAGGTGTTACGGATGACCCAGTGCCAATAGTCACAGGTTCAGTTGCTATATTAATAGCGGTAAATGGAAAAATAATTATTACTATAATAACTATCGCAATAGTTTTATGTGTTTTTCTTTTCATATCCTTTTTCATTTTATTACTCCCTTGTCAATACTCAGCTATGTATATTGGCTCTGATACTGTTCCAGAAAATAACCCCTGACCACCATTAGTTATTCCATATCCTGCAGAATAGTCAAAATAATTGAGTATTGCATTTGAGGGTGTGTAAGTGTTACCATTGGTGATTGAATGGGGAAACTGCATGTGTTGTGTAAACCCAAACGCATAAGAGTTCTTGAAATACAAACAATAATCATAGCTGTATCCTAAAGAACGGTAGATAGTAGCACCGTGTGGTGGATGCTGTATGACAGCTGCATGTGATATATTAATATTGTTACAACCAGTAGGCAGTGATGTACTGATCTGGTGGAAGAATACAGGATATAATGCTGCCATAATGGCACCTGCTCCAAGACTTTCCGAAGTTACCAGAACTGTTAATGCGGCATAGAGCGATTCTTCTGCTATCTGCCATGTTCCATTCTGATAATTCTGATATGATTCACTCTTCACGTTAAAACAAACCCAGTTATTTGATGTTGGGGTATTAAATTGATTGCCTGTCCATTTGAAATCCTGATATACACTATTTACTTCATAATTACTGTTTGAATTTATTCTCAGAAAAGATGTGGTTAATTGCATAGTTGGATAAGACGCTTTGTCCATTGGCCTATTAGATCCAGTCATCTGCAATGTGAGGTAACCTACAAGGTTCCCTGCTGCATCGTAAACCGGTGATGATTTATATGTTTGTCCCGGATAACATTTACCGTTTTCTCCAGAGTATGGAAATTCAGTGTAAACATTGAAGTGATGCCCGGCAGTTGTGGATTGACCACAGCCGGTTTGTGGGTTGCATACATTGGCGGTGAAAAATGAATAAATTCCTGGAGAGGCAGACCATGTTGCTGTGTATTGCCCTGTGGAACCGATATTCTTATAATAGAATTGCTGGTTCTGGTCTGTCATACTATTGAAAACACACATCTTCAGGACATCTGACCCTGAACCTAATGATGAAACATCTGCTGTCATTTTTATCTGTGTTTTTCCCTGTATTGTATTATTATATAATGTGTCTATTTTAAAAGATGAAAGTGCGGGAGGTGTGCTTGAACTGCCACTTCCACCACCCGAACCACCACCTCCACCACTGCAGGCACATATATGCACTATAGCAGGTCTTATTGATGGATCAACTGTATATGTTTCATTATTGGCCAGTCTTACTGGACCAAATGGCAATGAAGCTTTGGTTTCCATAGAATTGGTGGATAAAACACCAAGGTGGAATAATGGGATATCACTCTGCCACCCAATTTGAATATGCCCCATGGAAAGGCCGGAATTCCCTGATGGTATTAAACGGTTGATAACGTTTGAATTTGAGGATCCATGCATGTTCAATTTAACTGCATTATTTCCATGTAAGTATGCTATGCTATGATGTTTTGTTTCAAGTTCAAATACAACAATATATGTTGTATTTTCCTTATTCAGGTTCTTAATAGCTATGCTTGCATCTATTGCACCTTTCTTAAATGTAAAGATTTCAGCAACTTTTACCATTGAATTGCTACTGATCATAACTGCAGAGTTCTGATAGTTATTTTTAATCCTGTTAATTTTATATGCTGAAAAATTCATACTGCTTAATCCGGATTTATTAACCATCATTACATTCCATTTTACCCTGTAAATATTTTTATTAAAACCTATATATGCATGGTTTCCGTGAAAAATAACCTTCTCATTGCCATAATGATACTGGTATGTATTGCTATTATGCATAAAACCAAAAGTATATTTATACATTCCATTACCGTGATTGTTGATATATGAACTTAAAGCTGGTGAATTTATATTAATGTTTATTGTATTCCGCTGTACACCCTCATTAACTGATATCCATGCCATAGAAATCATAATAAATATAACTACTACACTTAATAATATTTTGATTTTTTTACGCATATAAA
>JAKAYM010000163.1 GCA_021826795.1 Thermoplasmata archaeon | reverse complement strand
ATCCTTCAAGAATATCTCTTCTGTTATCATTATAGAGGTAAGAACTTATTTCTATATAATTTTATTTTATTTCTAATATACAGTTTAGGGTCACACAATACTGTAACTATGCATAGGCAGTTAAGGTTACGATTTCTGTTAACCATGTTAACAAACCCCTTTGGAAGTTGTCATCTTAGATAATTCAAAGGTGCTTAAACTTTCTGGGTTAACCCTCAATTCCGTCTGTGAATGCATCCGGGAATGCCTTCTTTAATATATTATAGGAACCATCCACATCGGCATTTATTAGAATTCCATTTGCAGATTTGAACAGTTCCCTCTTTATTTTTCTGCCAAGATACTTTTCATGACCCTCAATGCTCTCATTGTCAATGAAGGAACATTTGGAAGTATATGATTCCTCCTGCAGGATAACATCAATTCCATTCTCCTCTCCTTTATATTTAATCATTGAAATCAATCTGTTGAAGGGTATTTGAACAAAGTTCTGGTTATTCTTATTACCCATGTTCACATTCTGCTTCCATAGTTCATTATGCCCTATTACAGTGGTATCAATGTCATTGAATAATGCATAATTTATAATTCCCAATGATAGTTTATGGAATAAATCATTGATTATCCTATTCCTCTTATTTGTTATCAATCTTATCACTCCAGTATATCTCTGATATCTTTTATTATGCTTGTACTGTATATCGTTTATAGACCTTAATTTAGCCATCTGCTTATTATGGAACTGGTTGGTGGATTTAACTAAACCGCCTTTAACAATAACAGGACTTACACCAGTATTGTTTGATATGGCTGCAGTGTTGTCAACAGCAAGGTCAATACCAATAATAGATTCTTGTAGTATTCTTTTAACGCCTTGAAATATGAGAACCAAGCATTCCTGAATGTCTTTATAAACCATTGAAGCGTCTGTTTTGGTAAAACATTATTCTCAGGGCTTACACTTCGGTATAATGTTTTTCAGATGATATGATATCATTTTTCCTTATTCCTGTTTCACTGTATAATTTAGAATTCTCAAAGTACCTCTGCCTTGTTATGTAATTGAATTCATTGAATATATTCTTGGCTATATGCGTATACTAGTGTAAATTGCATTTTATGTGTACTGGTTCAGTTCTTGCTGCTTCCATTTGCAACACTTATTTCCTGTTCCTGTCATAAAAATCAAGCAATCTTACAATTGCATCATTATTCGTTTCCCTTGGTATAATCTTAAATGCATCTAATCTCTCCTTTGTCTCTTTTTTTACTTTTGAGTCTTCTGTTCTCTCTATAAGGTTAAATATATTGATTGTATATAAACATCCACATCTAATTTACTTATCCAAAAACTTGATAATTTATTGGATATTTGATCATATCCAGTTCCATTTAAAATGTGGTTATACTTCATTTGCCATAATGGTTAATAACTCAACACATCAAATATATAGATTATTATTGAAAATATTGGTTATATATTACCATTAAAAATTTCATAGAGCACATACCTGATCTTTATCAGGTCTGATGTTCTTTGCATATATCTCTTATGTTTTATGTAGTTGAATTCTGTAAAAGCTATCCCATCATACATAATATCCCTGAGAATCAGTGGCTCAGGAGGTGCCAGGTACGTATACTTCTTTTTCAGGGAAAATGGGTCTGTATTACCTGAAAGTACGAAAGCCATAATACTTCTCAGTTGATGCCATATGAAACTTTTTCCATAGAAATTTATTACGCTAAATTTATCCACTTTAGAATATGAAATATTGTCTATGGTTCTTTCGGTATTCCGTGTATCAAGTTTACAAAAATTTCTGAAATCATGTGTTCCTTTAAATTCATAGAGTCTGTTCATCAAATCTTCCATATCATGCCGCTCTGTAAGTATATATGAATACATTTTCATTGAATTATGCCTGGGATTCATATAATTTTTCAGTATAGCATATGAAAGGAAAAACATGTCTTCTAACTCCGCATTCAGGATCCCCATTATATCTATGATATTTCTCTCAGTATTGATAAGAAAGACATTTCCATTAGCGGAAACGTTTCTATCTGTTCTTGCTGCACTTTCAATATTTTGACATATCTCATATCTGGATAATGTGTTTATAATGGAATCTTCCACGCTATTCCTGCCATTTCCTCTCTGGAATCCACTGAATTTGGTACCATCATAACCGTATTTAATGAAATAATACATTATTCATCCCCTGTAGTAATCCTAATTCCATTAAATAAATGCATTCATCAATGAATACTGGGGTAACATGGCAAAACTTTATATCGGCTGTTAATTTAATCTATTGAAATGTCGGTACCGTACAGAATTACTATCAGGGTCTCAGAAGATTTAATTAACCAGCTTCAGGAAATTGTAGAGAAAAATCATTATAATACAATTTCCGAGGCTATTCGCCTTGCAATAAACGAATTCATATCAAAGAATCATGTAAATTCTACCAGCAAGGTTGATTTAAAACTCCCAAGAAATATTTATGCTGAACTGGAAGAAGAGGTTAACAATGGGAATGCCATATCTGTTAATGATCTTATACGTTTTATTTTAAGAGAATATGCAAAGGGAAAAACAAAAAACTAAATTTAAATAAATTGTGGATATAGGTTTTTAATGGTCGTAATACGTAATACAAAACAGAATCTGATTAATGATATAGGAAAAAATTATTTTTCAAAACTCTATGACTTTGCAGGCATTATAGGGTATTCAATAGAAGAGGATGAAGAGATTAAACTGGAATTCAATCCGGACAGGCCAGATCTGTTTTCATTTTATGCCCTGAAATCTGCAATGAAAATATTTTATGATGGTGACTATCCGATAAAGCCTGTGTTCCATAAAATTGAATCACTGTTAAAAGTAGATAAATCAGTGGAGAGTGAAAGGCCATTTGCAATGTCCTTTATTGCGAAGGGAAAACCACTTGGAAAATATTACAAGCATATTATAGACTATCAGGAAAGGCTACATGATACTGCAGGAAAATCCAGGAAAAAAATGGCAATAGGCATACATGACATGGATAAAATTACACCACCGTTTAAATTTATCATGAAAAGAAAGAAAGAAATATCATTTACTACATATGATAATTTCCACGGTACTGCTGAAGAGATCCTGGTAAATCATGATAAGGGGAAACAATATGGGAATCTAATAAAATCTAAAACTTCTGTTCCGGTAATACTTGATAGCGATGGTGATATTCTTTCAATGCCACCTATTATCAATGGGATTAAATCCAGAATAGAAGAGAACACATCAAATATTTTCTTCGATATCACAGGTACTGACTACAATGCTGTACTTCATGCATTGTATCTATTCGCATATGAGATGACATTTATCGGTTATTCAGTTTCAATACCAGAAATAACAGGTAAAGGTAAAAAATATGACTGGAGAGAAATCAACCTTTCCCACGGAGAGATTAAAAAAGTTATGGGAATAGAACCTGAAAGTACAGTTATGCTTCTCAGAAAAATGGGATACAGATGTGAAATTGCATCCAACGGTTATCATGTTAAGGTTCCTGGGAACAGAATTGATGTAATGGGCCCGGTTGATCTTATAGAGGATATAGCCAAGGCATACGGATATGACAATATTGAAGAGAAGATACTTGTGACATCAGGCACGGGCCATCCCTATATCTATAACGATTATAATAGAATAATTAGTGAAATCCTCATATCTCTTAACTATCAAGAGGTAAAAACATTTGTTCTGAATTCAGGGGAATTTTACCGGAATACAGGATATGTCGGTAACGTAAGTATAGAAAACCCAAAAAGCTTGGATTATTCAATCGTAAGGGATAAAATATTTCCGGGCCTTCTTAACATTTTGAGTATAAACCGCAGAAGAAGCCTACCAGTTAAAATATTTGAAATAGGCGATGTTATTGTATCAGGAATCCAGGAAAGCCATCTCTGCATACTGTTTAATAATTCCCGCGCATCATATTCTGATATATATTCTGTCATGGAATATTTAATTTCGAGAACCGCAGGAAAAAACTTCCGGGTAGACCCGGCAGAAATGCCAGAAATGATTAACGGTAGGGGAGGCAAGATCATAATTAATGACATTTATTTTGGGATCATCGGTGAAATGAGAT
>JAKAYM010000162.1 GCA_021826795.1 Thermoplasmata archaeon | reverse complement strand
TCTTGAATATTTCATTGCATATTTTACAGCGTCGTTCTGATGTTCCTGCGCATATTTTATTGAATTTTCAAAATCTTTCTTATATTTCAGTTTATCCTCCAGAGGCATATTCTTTCTTATTGCATTGAATCCCAGTGGTATGGGCAGATCCCCGGCATAATCCTTCCACTGATCATAGAGTTTTAAGACAGGGACAAGACCCTTATCCTGAAATGTTAACTGCTCATCGTGTATAATAATGCCTGCATCAACCTCATCATTCATAATTGAATTAACTATCTTGTCAAACCTGATCTCCTTGAATTCTCCGGCTTCCGGGGCAAACATTCTGTATAATAGTTCAGCAGATGTGTACCTTCCTGGGGTGGCAATTATTTTACCCTTCAGATCCATATTCTTTTTGGCTATTACCAGAGGGCCGTAAGATAATCCGAAACTGGCACCTGATGTGGTCAAATCATATATATCTGAAACATGCATGTAGCCGTTTGCCGATATTGCGGTTACATCGTATTTTCCGTCTATGGATTCTTTGTTGAGTGTTTCTATGTCCTTTACTATCTGTTCATAATCGAATGATGTTTCTATTTTATGTTCGAACATTGCGTAAAACATGAATGCGTCATCCGGATCCGGTGTGTGTGCTATTATCATTTTCATAAAATATAAATTACAACATGGTTAAAAGTGTTTTTTATTTATTTTAAAAATGAGTGTCTAAAATTTATAAATATTAATCTAAGTTCACTATGAACTTATATCCATACTCGATTATTCCACTATCACCATCCTGCCTTATCTTCCTGAATACCATGTGAACCTTTGTTCCGATTTCAATATTTTCTTCTACGGAATCCACTATCTGGGCTGTTATAACCGGGCCCTCTGACAGTTTTATAAGTGCCAGTACGTAGGGAACCTGCCTTTTAAAAGACGGTGGGGCATCATGAACAACTGTGTATGATATGACCTCTCCTTTGCCGCTGAATTTTATCTTTTCCATCTTTCCTATGGATTCTCTGTGGCATTTGGGGCATATATCTCTCGGCGGAAAATACGAATTCCCGCAGTTTTTGCACTTATACCCTATAAGATTGTATCTGTATTCTGTTTCTCTCCATATTCTTGATAATTCCGTCATTTTATTCACCCAGTATATGAATTATAGATGATGCCCCTGTTCCGGCCATATTATGTAGCAATGCATACCGTGCATCCTTTATCTGGTTGTCTCCAGCTTTTCCCATTAACTGCCGATAGGCGTCAACTGCCTGGCCGACTCCAACCGCACCGTATGGATCCCCCTTTGCCTTCAGACCACCAGATGGATTCACAGGTAAACGCCCATCAAGTTTAATATCATCATATACCATTTTGTTTGCCTTACCTTTTTCTGCAAACCCTAGGTCTTCAAGCTCCAGTAAACCATATATTGAGAAAGAATCGTGTACCTCCATGAATGAAATACCATCCCTCTTTATTCCAGCCTTCCTGAATGCCTTTTCGGCGGCAAGTTTTGTGGATGTCAGTGTGTATATTGACTGTCTTGACCCCACAGACAGATAATCCTCTGCAACTGCCGAACTCAGTATATGCACTCCCTCCTTCTTGTTCTTCTTCATATAATTTTCAGAGGCAAGTACTACTGCAGCAGCACCGTCGCTGAGGGGGGAGCAATCCATCATATTAAGCGGGTCTGCCACTGCTGTTGCGTTCATGGCCTGCTGTAGCGTCAGTTTGTTTCTGAACTGTGCATCAGGATTTTTTGAACCGTTCAGATGGTCATTAATAGAAAACATGGATAGTGCTTCCTTATCAACGTTGAAATCATGCATATATTTTCTGGCTATCAGTGCCGCCATGGCAGCCGGAGTGGCACCGAAAAATGCTTCCCATTCACGATCAAGTATTGATGATGACTTTTCAAGTATGTCACTGCCGTGTATATCTGTCATTTTCTCAACTCCCCCGACCACAACAACATCATATTCCCCTGATTTTATAGAAAGATATGCATCTCTCAGGGCAGCTGCACCTGATGCTGTAGAGGATTCTACCCTCAATGCTGGAATTCCATCCGCAGACAGGCCTGAGAAATCGGCTATCAATGCCCCTATATTTTCCTGATTGTTTATGATACCTGCCATGGAATTGGCACCGTAAATGGCATCCACATCCCTTGAATATATACCTGCATTTTCTATTGCCTTTAATCCGGCCTCCACTGCCAGGTTCCTCAGTGATTTGTCCCACAATTCCCCGAATTTTGTTTCTCCCGCTCCAATAATATATACCTCATTACTCAAGACTTTCACCCATAATAATTATTTTTCTGAACTTTGTGTACATTGCATAATCAATAAATTTAACATTTTCAATCATTTTTCTCACACCTGGTGCATTTTCACGCTTATAGGTTTTCATATTGTCGGTTACGGTTATATCGAAGGCATCTGAACCTGCTCCAGAACCAAAAGACACCGCAAGTATTCTATCTCCAGGCTTTGCCTCATCAAGTATGGCTGAAAGCCCAGTCATTGTAGACCCGGAATATGTATTTCCTATATATGGAGTCAGTAACCCTGTCTTATACTGTTCCTCTGTGAAACTCAGTATCTTTGCAGCCCTTGTGGGGAATTTGCCGTTGGGCTGGTGGAAAACCACGTAATCATAATCACTGCTTTTTGTGCCCATTCTGGACATCATGGCCTTTGATGCGGCAACCACATGCTTGAAATATCCTGGCTCTCCGGTAAATCTCTCACCGTGCCTCGGATAGGGCTCTCCCTCTCTTCTCCAGAAATCAGGGGTATCTGTTGATACTGATAATGTGTCATTGATTTCTGCTATAACATCCTCCTTGCCAATAAGCATTGCTGTTCCACCCGCGGATGCACTGTATTCAAGCGCATCGCCCGGGGCTCCCTGTGATGTATCTGATCCTATGGCTAATCCATATTTTATATAATTTGCATCAACCATTGCTTTTACATTCTGCATTCCAGCAGTACCGGCCTTGCATGCAAATTCATAATCGGCTGCAAAGTATTCTAGTGGCATTCCTATTGCGGCTGCAACAACAGTTGCTGTTGGCTTTACAGCATATGGATGGGATTCTGAGCCCACATAAATTGCACCTATATCGTGAGGGTTTATCTTCTTTCTTTTCAGAGCATTCCTTGCTGCCTCCACAGAAATTGTGGCAACGTCCTCATCAGGTGCAGGCACAGATTTGCTTAATATAAAAAGATTGTTTTTCATTTTTTCCGGATCATCGCCCCATATTCTGGCAATTTCTTCAGGTTTAATCCGGTATATTGGGACATACGAGCCATAACTAACTATTCCAGACATAAGTGGATAGTATTAGGAAATATATAAAAATTCACGTTATATACTTCGTTGATTACCGATTTCACCATATTCTTTATTATCTTAAGGATAAGTAATTTAAAAGGTTTATTAAAAATATTTAAATAGAACTTCTCATTGCTATAGTATGGCAAGTGTAGATGTTGGAGAAGTAATATTAATTCTCGTATTGATAATAATTGTTGCAGTTATACTCTCTGGAATACATATATTGAAAGAGTGGCAGAGGGCACCGGTTTTAACACTTGGAAGGTATACCGGACTAAAGGGTCCCGGCCTGGTTTATGTAACTCCGATTATAAGTAAAATTACGGTGGTACTATCAACCAGAATTCAGGCAGTGGCATTCAAGACAGAATCCACCTTTACACAGGATAATGTACCAGTAAATGTTGATGCGGTTATGTATTTTCAGATAATAGACCCTGACAAGGCTGTGCTTAATGTTGAAAATTATGCAGCGGCTACACAGCTTGCAGCACAGACAACATTAAGGGAAGTTCTTGGTAAATCATCCTTCGATGAAATCCTTTCAGAAAGGGAAAAAATAGGAGAGGCTGCAAGGCAGATAATTGATGAGAAAACCGAACACTGGGGAGTTAAAGTTTCATCCGTGGAAATCAGGGATGTTCTCGTTCCGCAGACACTGCAGGATGCAATGTCCAGACAGGCTGCTGCTGAAAGAGAAAGAAGATCAAGGGTTACTCTTGCTTTAGCAGAGGTTGAGGCAGCTGGTAAGATGGTTGATGCAGCCAAACAGTATGCGAACAATCCCACAGCTTTCCAGCTGAGATGGATGGATATTG
>JAKAYM010000161.1 GCA_021826795.1 Thermoplasmata archaeon | reverse complement strand
ACCAGACTTTCTCCCTGAATTATTTTTATCCTCTCTCCATATATCTTTTTCTAAATCTTCATAGCTGGCTACTTCATCTAAATCGTCCTTTCCTTTCTTTCTGTATAGCGACATTAGAAAGACCAATGTATATATTATAAAAGTTGTATATAATTTTTTCTATTAATTTTTCGGCATATGATATACCAATCCCGAAATAATATATTTATATGATTTTACCGACTATTTGAGAAAAAATTCATTTCACATTCAATAATTTTCCGCAGGGAAATTAACAAAGCAGATTTTAAACATCTCTATCTTGTTCCGGTAATAAAACAAAATCATTTAAGGGGAAATAAGGTAAAATTAATTCAAAAATTGTTTTTAGAGTTTATTTATTTTTGTAGTGCACCTCTCTGTCTGTTCAGTATTACTATAGTGGGGGTTATTCTGTATTTAGCCTTTGATACTCTTTCTATTGATATTATAGCTGATTTTTTCTCAGTGTTTGTAAAGAATTTATTGATTTCTCTCGACAGGCTCCTGTTAATGATTAACTCGACATATATAGGGTTTCCCAGGCTGTAGTACGTGGCTATTACAGAACCTTCTCTTACATTCTCTATGTCCGACCTCTCTATTTCGAAATCATATTTTTCTCCAACCTCTATTTTCAATTCTCTTACCTTATATGATATAAAAAAGAGAACTATATAACCTTTTCCAATGTCTTTTCATGTCAAATTAAATATATATTTAATATGAAAAAATTATTTATTTCAAAAATTGATATAAACATAAATAAATGTAAAATTTAAGACTTATATGCATATGTTAAACCGTAAATTTTGATTGTAATGTAATTATTTACATTTGAAAATTTAATGAGTAGAAATGCCATGCATGTCATTACTTCTCAAGATATACAAAATAATTGCCCACATCAAATGGTTTTAAATCAATTATTTCTTTCACTCTAAAATCCTTCACTTGGCGTGTTGCCACACTTATAATACTCTTATCGGTTCTATTAGATGATATTGCTCTCGCTTTGATGATTAACACCGCTTTTTTTACACTGGGAAATATTTTTGCATTCTCATTGAATATTTGTACCTGATTCCTCTGTGCAATATCCTGATATATAATATCAGGATTTTCGACAAAAAATTGATATTTTTCCGGTAGATTCGCATCTTCCAGTATAGGAAAAATATTTTGTCTTTTCCTTGCCAGTTCATAGAGCCTTATAAATGAATCATAGGAGAATTCAACAGCAAATATATTCCCTCTATATGAGATATCGGAAACATGGCTAACTGTCGTACCGGTTGATGCTCCTAGATACAGCACAGACGAATCATCTTCAAAAGGAACACTGGTAAATCCTTTAATGATTGCCGCAGCAAGTTTACTCCTTCTGGGATTCCACTCTCTTATATAAGTTGTTCCGGATTTTTTTATTTTTTCTCCATATACGGATTGATTGTATGATGTTATTGTATATACCTTATTATTATCAGTTAAAATTCTACTATTTATGACTTTTATAGAATGACTATGTTTCTTCATGGTTCATTATACCCTATAAAAATATATAATTTACCTAAAATATTTAAAATCACAGACACATAGTTTTTATATGCATATTTACATTCCTTCTTTATGAAGAAAAGTCAAAAGAAGCTTGTGGCAGTTTTGGTAATTATAGTACTGGCACTGATTGCCTATGGAATAATTCCTGCTGCTATTGCAACTAGCCCAGGTTCAATGCATAATGGTGATACATACTATATATATGGCACTGTGGTCCATAGAGTAACATACGATAATTCAAGTGTTTTACAGGTAAACGATTCTGGTCAATGTTTTTATGTTTTTTATAATGGATCTGCACCCACAGTTGGTACACATGTATTAGTCCATGGAAAATATAATAATGACCTTATATTTAGTGCTATACAAGCAAACACTGTTTACTCATGGTATTATTCGCTTTGATAGACCTATAAAACTATTAATAGTTTCATTACTTTTATAGGATTAAATAATTATACAATTTTTTTCATGGGATAAAATCTATATTTCAGATGGGCATATATCATTATGAACTGTGAAATGTGTGGTGAGCCAAGCGATAAATTAACTAAAGTACGCATTTCTGGAGCAATACTGAATGTGTGCCCGAAATGTGCTAAATTCGGTGATCCTATTGAGGAGAAGAAACTCAACAAAATTAGTGAAAATGTAATAATTAAACTTCCGGAAAAGAAAATAAACGTAGTAACATATAAGAAACCATTCAAAAAACAAGCGCCGGTAAGGAAACCTGTAAGAAGGGAAAATGTGGAAGACTATGATATTGTTGAAGACTATGCGGAATTGATAAAAAATAAGAGGGAAGAAATGCAGATGACCCAGGATGACCTTGCAAAAAAAATATTTGAACGTAAAAATGTCCTTTCAAACATAGAAAGGGGAGAATTGCTTCCTGATATCAGTACCTCAAGAAAACTGGAAAAGGTACTCAATATAAAACTACTGGAAAAAAATTAATGTTGCATAAAATTTTAAATTTAATATACTGGTAAATGATTAACGTTAATGTATTACGCTTTAGTCATATCTACTGCATTATATAAGGCCCTTTTTTTTGTATTATTAACCATACATGTGCTTTCTGCAATTACCTTTGTAGGAGGGTCAATATTTATATGGCTTATTTTGTGGCCTGAATCTTATAAAATAAATGACGATAAATTGCGTACCAGACTTCTGGGTTTTGTAGGTCACCGTTTTGCGTTCTGGACAAACTTAACTCTGGGACTGCTGATTCTTACTGGAATTCTAATGACATATAGGTATATTCTAGATCCGTTCCTATACGTAAAAAGCTTTGGTGGCGAGCTTCTACTAGTAGCAGAGATATTGATAGTTATTATGATTATAATCATGTACGGGAATAATATGTACCATGGAAAATTAATAGTGAGACTTAATGAAGAGGGAAAATTCAATGAGGTTAAAAAAATCAGAAAAGTCACGCATATTTATTCAATGATTACAATGTTCCTCCTCATTGTTATAGTTATCCTGATGGTTGCCATGCGTATTTACCATTAATATATTATATGATAATAATCTAAACTTAAACACTAAAAGTTTTAAATGAAATTATAGTGTTTTGTTCCTCTGAGATAATATAAATTTATCTTGCTGAGGCAGCTACTCTTTCAATCTCTTCTTTCTTGCTTATAGCAAATGAATTTGCGTCATTTCTTGCCGCAAGCATAATCTCACTCGCAAGGCACTCTTCTATGTGTGTTTTATGCTTGAAAGAAGCCTTTGTAGCTCCACGGGCTATATTTCTAAGAGCCTCATCAAGTCTTCTAGAGGGTGAAACATCAACGGATTTAGGAACTGCAATTCCACCGTACTTCAATCTTGTCACTTCTTCTCTGGGCGCTGAATTTTCAATGGCAGCTACAAATATCTGGACAGGATTCTGCTTGGTTTTTGTTGCTATTATATCAAAAGCATCACTGAGTACTCTATAAGCAGAATATTTTTTTCCGGTCCATTTTTCCGTTCTCATGAGGTTGTTAAGCAACCTTTCCACGGTGTTTATGTTCCTCTTTCCGGAAAGATAGTTAGAAAACCTGCCGCCTGTATCGAGATTAAGATAAGATGTGAGATTTATGTATGTTGCAAGGCCCTGATCCTTTATCTGTATTCCTGAAATATCATATTTATTCATTATTAACTGTTCCATATTATCACCTTACTGTTTTCTCCTTTCTTCCGCGTACAAGTTCATTAAGGGAAATGCCATTTACTTTGATTACCTTATATCTAACTCCAGGTATATCTCCCTTACTTCTTCCCATTCTCCCGCCAATGCCTTCAACCATTACCTCGTCATGCTCATCAATATAGTTTATGGCGCCATCACCAGGCGCAAATGCAGATAACTGTCTGCCATTCTTTATTAACTGTATTTTAACACATTTCCTGATTCCAGAGTTAGGCTGCTTTGCTTCTATACCGACTTTTTCTATAACAATGCCCTTAGCCTGTGGTGAACCCTCGAGGGGATCGCTCTTCCTTCTCAAATCAAGCATTCTCCTCTTGTAATCTCTATCAGACCACGCATAATGTTTCCTCGCTTTCATTAATTTTTTTCCTGCATTTATACCATTGGGCACTATATCACCTTGAATTTGAAATTATTTT
>JAKAYM010000160.1 GCA_021826795.1 Thermoplasmata archaeon | reverse complement strand
GAATACTACATTGTTTACAACCATAGTTACTATGCCTCTGGGTATTCCGATTTGATATCCTTCCAGTTCGAGCACCGGTCCCTGCTCTATATGCAATTCGATGTATCTCGATATGTCCTGTTTTTTGACTCTATTTTCTATAGAGCCCATATAACCGGATTTCTCCAGCGCCTCGCCGAAGGTTATTCCCGTACTGGCTGTTCTTGAGTATGTAAATTCCTTTGTAAAAACTCCTGTGGACATTCCTGATCCCAGTAGTGATGGCTGGAATCTAGATCCTTCTTCATTGATGAAATCAATTGCAGTTATTTTTTTATTAGAAGATGCCAGACCATCTTTCAGTAACTGCATTGCAGACATTACTCCATAGAAGCCATCAAACCTTCCACCGTTTGGAACAGAATCCATATGGGACCCTATTGCAGTGTTATCACCGGAACCCAGTGAACCGAATATTAATCCTGCATCATCATGGTCAATTTCTGCATTGACTTTCCCCATTTCCTCCACTAAATTTTTCCTGGCCTTTATGTCGTAATCATTCAAGGCTAGCCTGTTTACGCCCTTCTCGGGGTCCCACCCAACAGATGTTAATCTGTGGAACATTTCAAGAAAACTTTCCTGTGGCATTGTTATTCACCTTTCAAATAGTATGACTATGCGATCCATCCTTAATTTTTTTGCTATTAAAAGGATACAGATGACATTATAATACAGAATCAAGCTTTCAGGTATATTTCCATAACATCTATCTTAAATATCATTATAATATCATTAATTATGGTGCTTTATGCTGAAGATATAATGAGAAAGGACTGCCATATTGTGGATGGAAATATGGATGCGCTGAAAGGTTCTAATATAATGGCAGAAAAACAGCAGGGTTTCCTCATAATAGGCAATGGAAAGATTCCGGAGGGAATAGTTACTGAATGGGACTTTATAAATAAAATAACATCTAAAAGTAAAGACCCCCAGAAAGTATTATTGAGGGAAATTATGACAAGTCCATTAACATCGGTTCCCTCGGATACGCCCATGGAGAAGGTTGCAAACCTCATGGCAAAAAATGGGATCAGGCGTTTACTGGTAATTGATAATGGTGAAATATCCGGTATAATAACATCTAGGGATATACTGAAATTCTTCAGTGATTATGTATCAGATATGGTGGAAATAGCATCCAAATTTGGAATAAGATAATTATTTTATGCCTTTGACGCTTCTAAATTTTTCCTTTTTGTTTTATTGTCTCTTATATTGACCCCCACTGAAAGCATTATGAGAAATGCCATTGGAATCAGTGTTACATATATTGCTATTTTTATTGTATACAGATCTGAAATCAATCCGAATATAAATGGTATTACAAAGGCTATTACATCCATAATAAGCAGGAATACGGAATAAACAATGTTCATATATTCCATATCAACACTTTCAGCTATATATGAGGTGGATAGGGGAAATATGGACCCGTGTGGAAACCCGAGAATCAGGAGGGCAGCGATAAACATCACTATTCCAGTATCGATTCCGACAAGTATATACCCCAGTATGCTTGCTGCAAATGCTGCATACATCAGGTATTCCTTGTTCCTTACCTGTCTTACAGATAGAATTACCCTTGAAAGGAAAGAAACTCCGTAAAACAATGCAAGGAGGTAAAGGAATGTGCTGGGAGCAATGCCATCATATTCTCTGCCAATTATACTTCCATAGGTTATCAGCAGAATGAATGGAAATGCGTATGATATATTGCCGAACATTGCAAATAAAACCTTTCCCTGGTGAAGTGATGTTGATGCCCTGGAAATGATTTCCCTGAATGACCTTGTTTTGGTTGATTTTGCCGGTATATGTATTCTTCTTGATAGGAAGAACATGATAATAGATGATGCCACTGCAATAAAGAAGAAAATGACAAAGGCATACCTTACATCTATGGATGAAATGACAAGGCCCTCTACAAGCACACCGAAGATTAGGCTCAGTGATAGTGATGCAGTATAGGCTGCAATATACCTATCCCTGCTTCTGGGAGGTGCTATTGCGTTGGTGATCGTCATTAATAATGGCTGGACAACTCCCATGGAAAGGCCGGTAACAGCGGATAATACAAATACCTCATAAACATTGCTGGAAAATATATAGAAGAATATGCCCAGAGTCATAACAGCCAGGAAGACAAAAACAACACTAGGCGTTTTATCAACACTGATTCTGCCATTCACAAATATGTTAGAAACCATGCCACCGATACCGTAAAGCGTGGCTGTTAGGCCAACAAAGAGTACATCTGCGTTTATTACATACTTGGTAAAAATAGGTACAACGGTCATGAGCATATTTGTTGACGACCTCATGGTGAATGTAACGGAAAGAAGCATTATCATGTTTATTAACAGAAGTTTATTTCCCGGGTTTTTCACCTTTAGTTTATTACTAAAGGTTATTTAACTTTTTAATTCCATTTTCTTCGAAGTTCAATCCTCCGGTATTCCTGGCAACAATAAAAAGTGCAAGGGGCACAATAGGATATGCCATTAAGACCTCTCATATACTTATATAAAGACCTTAAATTGGCTTTTAGATTTTATTATTACCTTATAATAAAATTTTATCTGTTGACATGTATAATGAAAGTCCTAAAAGTTGAATTATCTCAACGCCAATTATTATATCGAAATCTAAATTTTTTAAACATATAAATTCAGCATCTGATATACATCCGGTTAAAATCTTTAATCGTTTAAAGATATACGTATCTGCAAGTTCAGAATTTCTTTTTTTAGGGATTGAAACACGGCTTTGATAAGAATTCTTAAATCCCAGTTCATCTGATGATATTTTATAATTTATATAATTGCCTTCAGCACAGGTATCAAACAATGCCTCAAATTTTTGTGATCTTTTTGTACCATTGATCTCTACTATTTCTATTATTAATCCTATTTTAATCGGTTATAGGATTTCAGCAAATCCTGTTATTTCCCCATCTTCGTCATTAATATTTAAATAATAGTACTTTACCAGAGTCATAGTTAACTCTGATTTATCCTCGTTCAATTTAACGTACTGTGATAATGGTACACCATAAGAAACTAAAATTTTCCAGGATTTTCCACTCTCGTTAGGAACTGCTGCTGTTATCCTGAACTCTCTTACGCCGAACTGCTCATTCACAAAACTCTCGACAATAGTTCTTATTCTCGATATTTTTAATTTCACTAATTTTAATATCAGTTTTTAATACTTAAATTTATTTTGTTTAAATCGTAGGATTCTGGACTATATCCAAAATGAGCAAATATAGTATGTTAAAAGTGTTTCATTTTATAGCCCCCATACTAAATATTATAATTTAGACACTGTATAATCGAAACGACAATAAGAAACCAATATAATTTTTATCAATTATCAAAGTTTTTATTATTTCGTTGAATAGGTATCTATGACAAAGAAAGTAGCAGTAATAGGATCAGGAATAATGGGACAGGGCATATCACAGGTATTCATCAGGCAGGGATTTGATACCCTGCTTATAGATATTAGTGAAGAGATTCTAAAAAATGCCAGGAATAGCATAGCCGATGGTAAATTCGGTCTGGCAAGGCTGGTACAGAAGGGGACTATAACAGAGGATCAGAAAAACAATTACATGAAAAATCTAACAACCTCAACTGATTATGGGAAACTAAGTGATAGGGAATTTGTTATAGAAGCAGTTCCTGAAATTATGTCACTTAAACTGAAGGTCATGGAAAGCATTGAAAAAAATATTCCAGAAAATGCGATTATAGCATCAAATACTTCTGGGATCATGATCTCTGAAATCGGAATGAATATTAAAAATAAAAGCAGATTACTGGGCATGCACTGGTTCAATCCAGCACCTGTAATGAAGCTCATAGAGATAGTTAAAACACCCTTTACTTCTCAGGATGCATTGAATACAGTAATTGACATGGCAAAGTCTATGGGGAAGGAACCGGTAGTTGTTAAGGATTACCCGGGATTTTTTACCACAAATTTTGTTCATTCCTGGCTTGTTGCATCCCTGAGAATGTATGAAAAGGGAATAGCCAGCATGGAGGATATAGATAAGATGGCAAAGCTCGGATTCGGGTTTCCCATGGGCCCTTTCGAGCTCATGGATACAATCGGCCTAGATACAATGAAAGAAATAGGCGATTATTTATATTCAGAAACCGGTGATGAAAGGATGCTGCCTCCAC
>JAKAYM010000159.1 GCA_021826795.1 Thermoplasmata archaeon | reverse complement strand
TGAAACTTCCAGTTTTCTCAGTCCGTTATCTTCATCCCTTGACACTATCACGCTGTTTTCCATTATTTCTATTGAGGATACGTTTGAAACAAAGTTATAGCCAGCCATTTCTGCAGTTTCAGGTGGTACCTGGGATGTTTCACCATCCAGTGATGATTTCCCCGATAAAACTATATCAGGATTTATATGCATAATTAGTGATGAGAGTATACGTGATGTCACGTATGTGTCTGCACCTGCAAAATTACGGTCGTTCAATAATATGGCATGGTTTATGCCCATCTTCATTGAGTCGTTTAGTATATCCGATGCAGCTACTGGGCCCATAGAAACTACATATGTTTCACATTTATATTTCTCAGACAGCCTTACTGCAGCTTCAACTGCCTTTTTATCATATGAATTGAATAATAACTTCACACCAGTCCTTATTATTCTCTTTGTTTTTTCATCGAATTTTATTGCATTAACATCTGGTATCTGTTTAACTAAAACCATTATCTTCATCAAAGTTCCACCATTATCATCCCATCTTCAACTTTTGTATTGTATACATTTAAATTCTTTATTGGATCACTTTCGCCTTCCGGGCCTGAAACTACCTTTCCATCTTTCAGATTAAAAGATGCAAAATGTGCTGAACAGACAATATTGCACCCCTCTATGAAACCTTCGGAGAGAGAGGTTTGCTCATGTGTGCAGTAAAGGTCAGTAACGTATATTTTACCATTTACCTTTGCCACAAGCAATGGAACGCCCCCTACTGTAACATCCCTAAGCCTGTTGTCTTCAAGTTCCTTGTCTTTAAACAGAGTTTCCCACATGATTATTAATAATTATGAATATTATAATCTTTATGGGAATGTTTACTGCCTGAAATTCAATAAAAATTTTTGCATAAGTTACAACCATTCACGCCAGAAATATATAATATAAAGGTAATAATACTTATATGATGAAAGCTAAGATAGTGAGTGAATCACCTCAGTCAAAACTGGGTGAATCACCTGTATGGAAAGATGGTGTATTGTATTATGTGGATATTTTAGAGGGAAAAATATACTCTTATGATGGAAATATAAAAGTGCTGCACAGTGACCGTATGATCCCATTCATAGTCCCATGCAATGATGGGTTAGTGTTTGCAACTAAGGATTCCATAAAACACCTGATATTCAAAAGCGATGAAATTAAAATGCTTTTTGACATGGAATTCGAACCAGATATCAGGTTTAATGATGGAAAATGCGATATGAAAGGCGTGCTTTTTGCAGGTACTATGGACATGAATGAAAAGGATCCATTAGGATCTTTATACAGATTCAATGACCATGTTAACAGAGTTCTGGATGGGATAACAATATCCAATGGAACGATTTGGGATGCAAATAAAAAAATTATGTATTATATAGACTCCCCAACAAGAAAAATAAGGGTTTTTGACTATGATACAGGTAATTCATCTATTATTGGTGAAAGGAAAAGTATAGATGTTTCTTCATTTATGGGAGTTCCAGATGGTATGACCATAGATTCCCTTGGAAATTTATATGTGGCCTTTCATGGAGGATCATGCGTAGTTGTTTTTGATGGTTCTGGAAAGGTTCTGAGAAAAATTTACGTAGGCGCAAAAAACGTTGACTCGTGTGTATTCGGAGGTGATGATATGAAAACACTGTATATTACAACGGCCATGGATGAAAAGGGAAATGGTGGGCATCTATACAAAATAAAAAATGATGTTGAAGGCATGCCCACAGCGGAATTTAAATTCTGCAATTCAAAATTAATACAATAAATATATATAATACATATCAAAATATATATTATGTGGGGTAATTATATATATTATCAGATTATATTAATAATTGAGGTTAATGGCGGATATATTTGACGATTTAGATAAACAAAAATTTGGATGGTTTCATGCCCGATCAATACTCACAACGGGTATGGGAGTATTCACTGACGGCTACGATTTGTCCTCTGTGGGAATAGTTCTTCTTATTATACTATCATCATATGGCATTACATCCAGCACCCCGGGCTATGTGTTAATAACAAGCCTTGTAGCTGGTACCGCACTTATTGGTGCAGCAGCAGGTGCTTTAGTTTTTGGAGAGCTCGCGAGGAGAGGAAGAGTGAAATTCTATGGTGTTGATGTCCTAATACTTGGTGTTGGTGCATTTATGCAGATATTTGCAGTAAATGTATGGGTTCTCATAATAATAAGGCTTATCCTGGGAATAGGGGTTGGAGCTGATTATGTTATGTCTCCTATAATACTGGGAGAACACTCCAATGCAAAGGACCGGGGCAAGGCCATGGGTTTTGGATTCGGGCTGATGTGGGGATTTGGCGCCTTAACGGCTGCCTTCACATTCATGGTTTTCGGACCTGTACTGGGTGTTTCTGATGCAATATTATGGAGAGTTGTCCTGGCCATTGGCGCAATACCGGCGCTTGCTGTAGTATATTTGAGAAGAAAGATGCCAGAAACGCCAAGATTTATTGCCAGAATAGCTGGGGACAAAAAAACTTTCGAGCAGGAAGTAAACTATATTGCACACAGGAGTGTAAAAATCCAGGGAGATATACAGGACAAGCACAATTTTAAGTATTATTTCCATAAATACAAAAGGGAATATATTGCGGCAATGTTATTATGGTTCTTTTTTGATCAGGTAGCCTATGCAGGCATACTATTTGGCCCTACCCTGATTGCGCAAAAAATGGGATTATCTCCTGATGCCTGGACATACTTAATGGAGGTATTTACCATAGTAGGAGGAATAGTCGCGATGGCGCTCATTGACAGGAAGGGAAGGAAAATCCTTCAGATAGTTGGTTTTACGGGCATGGGCATATTCCTGTTAATATTTGAGGAAATAAGTGGACTGGGAATTGTAACTGCACTCCCAATAGCAGGAATGTTAGTTTACGGAATAGGAATGCAATTCTTCAGCCAGGCAGGTCCAGGATCAGTAACAGCTTCCGGCTTATATGGCGTTGAACTTGCACCGGCAAAGATTAGATCGCAGATACAATCTTACACAGTATCTGCCGGCAGAACCGGTGCAGCAATTGCCACCTTTGTTTTTCCTGTACTGTTTCTAGTTGTAGGTGAAGTATATGCCTTTTACTATCTTGCTGCACTTGCAATGATTTCAGCCGTTGTCACACTGGTATTCATACCAGAAACAAAGGGTGCCCTTGAGGATTCATCTAATGAAACAAATGAAATGAAAGATGTTGTTGTGGCTGGCAGCAAATAATTTTTAAATTTTATGGTATATTTTTTTATCAATTTTATGTTTTTCCATGGCTTTCTCCATTTATAATTGCAGTGGCTATCAGATGTGCCATTCTTATAGGTTCTGGTATATTTCCCATCACAGTAGTCTTTTTTATCAGGTAAATGGCCTCATTCTGTGATATGCCAGAACAATTTATATACAATTTTTTTCCATCATATCCAATTTCATTTACTGAAGTCTTTTTTAATATTTCGATTCTCTCAGCATAATCAGAAAAATGCAATTCCAATGCCGAAAACATGGAATCCATATCTGGCTTTTTCCTTGTTACGGAAATTATGGGGATCCCTGTTGCCTGGTTTATCGTTGAAATATCCATGATATTGAATCCGGCAAATGTAATGCCGTTGGACATGATAAAATCTATATCTTCCCTGAAACGCCCATAGACCATTGATAATATTGTTTCAGTGGAATCTATGCCATCAACTGTTATATTCCTGACTGAGATTCCTTCCACATAGGAATTTACCCTCATTAAAACTCCTACTAGAACAGTTTTTGTATCAGAATCCCTTTTGAATGGGCCATCGTCCAGCCCAAGGATCCTGAGTCCGCTTTTCATATGCTTATCTTGCTTTTCAACGATGCGGCAATTTCATCGGCAACCGTTATATTGCTGTATTTTGTCTCTATTGTGTCAGTTACGGCAAGCTCGTTCACGTATTTTTCAATTTTTTCATTGCTGTTATTGGCAAATACGCCGTGTATAGCGCATGCATATATATTTTTGGCACCACTCCTTCTCAGCATATTGGATGCTTTCATTATTGTGCCGCCAGTTGAAATGATATCATCGAGCAGGAGTATATTCTTATCCATGTAATCCTCTTCCGGAAGTATCATCTTTACCGTAGTAGAATCTATTCTTTTTTTATCAATATAATATGCCGGAATACCCAGTTTTGCAGCCATTAATTTAACACGTTCATAACCGCCATCATCCGGT
>JAKAYM010000158.1 GCA_021826795.1 Thermoplasmata archaeon | reverse complement strand
TATTGCCATCAATAGAAACAAAGAGAAAATCAAGCGAATTTGAAATATCCCTTATTTTTTTCTCCAGTCTCCATCCATTTGTTACCATTGATGTGTGAAATCTTTTATGGCTTTCTCTCAGTATATCGGGTGTATCATTCCTTAACAGCGGTTCACCACCTTCGAATCCCAGATATGATACCCCAGCCTCCTCCAGTTTTTTCATTATTGCAATTTCCTGATCCATGGATAATAGCTTGCTGTCGGCCCTTCTCCAGAATGGGCACATCTTGCATCTTAAATTACACTCATACAGCAGCTTATGCCCTGCTATGGTGGGTAATTTTTTATTTTTTACCCTTGATATATTTCTTTTTATCGACCTTAAAATCACAGCATTATATATGGACACCAGAACACCTTATAAATACTAGCCAATAAAATTATTTAATCCTTTGCATTTCATAATATTTAAAATTTTTATTAATTAATATAATAGTCATCTTAATTTGATGGATTCAATAGTTTAAATACGGGCAAATGGAGAACGTGTCTAGGTCTGACTTACTGTCATTTTTTGATTTAGGATCAGAACCATAGAGAAAATATAGAGATTGGCTCTAGTCATCAGAATCAAGGCATGGGCATATAATACCGGCCGGGAATTTGTTATGCATCAATCTCTATAAATCACATGATGGTGGTATTATATCCTGATCTCAAAAGGCAATTAAGGTGGTTCAAAAATAAATTAATTTTCCTTATACTCGGTTATGGCAATACACCCAAGATCTGCACCGTTTTCCAGCGCCTTTAATATCTTAATCGGGCGTTTCATGGATTTCATTTCCTCATTCACAGCAAGTCTCAATGGTTTGAATAGGCCATCGCCTTCTTTAGAAATCCCACCACCTATAATTATTGCCTCGGGATCCAGGACATTTATTATATTTACAAGACCAACAGCAAGGTAATATATAGTTTCCTCAACGATTAACTGTGCAAACATATCCCCTGAAGCCTTTGCAGCGAATATTTCTTTTGCATCTATATCTGCCGGATTCATATCGGAAAATATTGTGGAGTTTTTTATGGCGCTTATATTTTCCACCACTCTCCTGGTTATTCCCCTTCCTCCAGCCAGTGCCTCCAAGCATCCTCTCCTTCCACATCCACAGAGGGGTCCATTTGGCAGTATGACCATATGTCCGAACTCTCCGGCCATTCCGTGTGCCCCTTTATATAATCTATTATCTATAAAAATCCCACCCCCGATGCCGGTGCTAATAGTAAGATAAACAAAATTTGAATGATCTTTTCCTGATCCATAAAGTTTTTCTGCAATGGTGGAAGCTATAGCATCATTCTGAAGATATACCGGTACGTTAAAATGCTTTTTTAATTCCCCAGTAATGTTATAATTTTTTAATCCAATGATATTTGGTGACGATATTATTGTACCACTTTCTGAATCCACCGGGCCCGCAAATATTATACCTATTTTTGAAATTTTATCTATATTTTTTTTCTCCATAAGGTCCTCCCCCATGGAAATTAATTGCTTGGTAATTCCAGATTTGCCATATTCTTTCACAGTCCTGCGTACAATTTTTCCTATGATTTCACCATTTTCATTTCCTATAACAGCTGAAATTTTGGTTCCGCCCACATCATATCCCATTATGTACATTATATCTGTATTTACGGAAGAGATATAAAGATAGTCCAGATATTTTACTCTGTAATCTTATATTTTCTTGACAATTAGCATAAGTCCCCTCCGTTCTATAATTACAACACGATCTTTTTTTGCAACAGGAACACCGATGTTAAGTGCTCTCCACTGCACGCCTTCTACTGCCACAAATCCCTTCCCATTACTACGCATATCCGTTTTAACCTCTGCACTGTGACCTATTAACGATTCAATACCTGTGTAATGATCATGTACCTGTGATTTTAATATTCTGCTTATATATATAATCATGAGGATTCCTATCAGTAAAACTGCAATGGACGTCAGTTCAAATCCTTCTCCGTAGGGATTTGGCGAATATCCCGGATTGGTATTTCCGTAGGAAGACCCGAGATAATAGACGCCGGCAATTCCAGCTATCAAACCAAGCAACATGGACACTCCGTGATTTGTTTTGAATTCAACAAATATGAACACTCCGGCAATAAAGAGTAAAATGAGCCCAAGTACTGAAGCATTAATGAGTGCAGCACCTATAAGGCCGAGAATAATCATTACAATACCTATAACTGAAAGAACTATTGTGCCATGATACAGATCAAAAAATATAGCTATTATGCCAACAAGTATAAGCAATCCCGCAGTAAACGGGCTTCCAAAGAATCCTATAAAATCGTCATATATTCCTTCATTTTTATAGTGAATAGCGGTCAGATTGAGATTAAGTTTTGAAATGAGGCCTGTTAATGATGATGAATGACCGTTGGCAACGTTATCCGTAATTGCAATTGCCGAATTATAATTAATATTGTCACCGACCATTTCACCTGCATATGTACCGTTCCTACCATGTGAGGATGCAATATTGTACATTACTGAACTCATATCATTTACATCTGCTGTTTCCATGGGTCCGGAAGCACCTATAATATATGGTTTTGCCGCACCTATAAACGTGCCGGAAGCCATATAGATATCATCCGTATCCATTGCAATATAAGCCGCGGCATGCGTAGCGGATGCATCTGAACCAATATATGCATAAACCTTTATTCCGGAATTCTCGGTAGAATTTATATATTTATCAATTGCCAGTGCACTGTTTAGCATGCCTGAATCTGAATTTATATTAATTATAACTGCAGCCACAGATGAATTGCTCAGCCCTGAAAGATCAGATTTCATCATGCTGTATGTGCCAGGGTCCACTGGTCCTGTTAAGTTTATGACTAGAATCTCCCCGCTGCTCAATTCTCCATGCTGTACCTCATCAACACTGTTATGCCATATGGGGGAAACAATGAGTATAAACGTTAATATAATCAAGAGCAGCAGAAGAATTCTGGTTTTTTTCATCAATTGTAAAATAAAAATAAATTATTATAGTTTCCTAAAAAAAACTTAAAGAATTTAATAATAGATAAATATACCATAAGAATGAGAACTTATATTGCTGATACAGAAAAATTTGAGGATGGAATGGAAGTTACAGTACAGGGCTGGATTCAGGAAATGAGAAAGATAAAAAATTTAATGTTTATTATTGTAAGGGATAATACCGGTGTAATTCAGATAACTGTAAAAAATGGCAGTATTCCTAATTATGATGAGCTCTATGAAATAACACGGGAATCGGTTATTTCCGTGGATGGTCCGCTGAATAAAAAGAGTATCAGCAGATCAGGAACAGAAATCCTTGCTTCAAACATAGAAATTCTTTCCATTGCAGATACGCCTCTTCCCCTTGGAGTTATTGATAGGGTATCTGCAGATTTTGATACTAGGCTGAATAACCGATTCCTGGATCTCAGAAAACCCGAACATTTCATAATATTTAAATTTGAAAGCCAGCTCCTATTCGGCATAAGGGAATATATGAATAGGGAGAATTTCATAGAAGTTCATACACCGAAAATAGTAGGAGCTGCAACGGAAGGTGGAGCGGATCTATTCGCAGTTGAATACTTTGAAAAAAAGGCATATCTGAATCAGTCACCGCAACTGTACAAGGAAATGCTCATTAGTTCAGGGTTTGATAAAGTATTCGAGGTTGGTCCCGCATTCAGGGCAGAAAAAGAAAACACCGTCAGGCATCTCAATGAATTTACATCTATAGATATGGAAGCCGCATTTATAGATGATAAAAAGGCCATGGAATACCTTGAAAGAGCTATATCATATGCAGTAAATAGAACAATAGATATTATGGGAACTGATCTGGACAGACTAGAATATCATATAGATAGACTTAAACCGCCATTTCCCAGGATAACATATGAGGAATCATTGGAATATCTTAATAATCAGGGATTAAAACTCTCTTTCGGTGATGATTTCTCACCGGAGGCTAACAAAATACTGGCACAAAAATTCAAAGGTTTTTACTTTATCACTGGATGGCCTACTGATATGAGACCGTTTTATACACATCCGGATACAAATCCAAGAATAACAAAATCATTTGATTTGCAACTGGCAGATATAGAAGTAACCTCAGGCGCCCAGAGGATACATAACTATAGAATGCTTGAGGAGAATTTTATGAAAAAAGGTCTCAATAAAAACGACTTTGAGTTTTATGAAAAAGCATTTAAATACGGGATGCCACCAC
>JAKAYM010000157.1 GCA_021826795.1 Thermoplasmata archaeon | reverse complement strand
ATATATATGGTATAATAACGCATACACTAATATACAGGAAATGTATATAATGGAAGGAGAAAAATGGAAAAAGACAATAATATGGAGTTAGAAAGTAAGAGTAAGCTTACAAGAAGTGTTGGATTTGCAGACATATTTTTCATGTCATTCGGTGGTCAGGCACCATTTCTTTCAATGTTAACTTATGCTACAGCAGCATTGATACTGACATTATTCTTTACCCCAATTGTGCTTATTATTGGTACATTTGTGGTTTTAATAAATGGAGCTGGTGTTTATTATCTATCACGAAAACATGACGAGCCAGGAGGATACTTTAATTATGCTTACAAATCATTATCGCAGAGGTTCGGTTTTGAAACTGGTTGGATATACTTATTCTATTCCCTACTATATGCCGGCGGTTATATTACCGGGTCAATATTTGTATTGACATATGTTTTAACGCCATACATAGTGATTCCACCCATTGTTGCATTTTTCATAGTTTTCATTCCTACCGCCGCATTTCTTTTACTTGGAATAAGACCTTCCTCGAAATATGCAGTATTTTCTGCTAGCATAGAACTGTTGGTACTGGTGGCAATTATAGTAGCCGGGTTATATGGTGCCCATTTTCTTTTGTATAACCCATTAACAAGCATTCCATCACCGTCTATAATATTCCTCGGGATATTATTTGCTATAGGCATACCCACTGGATATGGTGCCATTACGCCAGTATCAGGCGAAGTTAAGCATGCGAAAAGGAATGTGGGAAAAGCAGCAATTCTAGTAATTATTATAGGCGGATTCCTTGAATCAATGGTATTATACTCATTAGTTGACTACGGGATAATTACGCACTCATTTACTTCCCTTGTTTCAACTAATGTTCCTGTTATCACCATAATGGAGAGAATAACAGGGCCAGTAGCCTTACCATTACTGTTGTTCGCGGCAATTAATGACGGAATTCTAGGTTCATTAGCATTTCTAACTGCGTTTTCAAGAAACCTTTATGCCATGTCAGATAGAGGCGTGATTAGTAAAACCATAAGCAAATTACATAGCAAAAGAGGAACCCCAGTCATAGCAGGTCTAATAACTATAATCGCCGCTGTTATAATACTTATCCCACCGGTGATCTTTGTAAGCTCATTTACTGTCTTCCTGGCTTTAGGATCAATTGCGGGACTTGCCAATCTTATGGTTCATTTAACTGCAAACTTCTCATTATTTAAAGAAAACCTTGTTAAGGCACAGAGAAGAGTCAGGGAATTTGGTGTTGGACTTCTGGGAATAATAGTATCAGGATTCATTTTCATATATTCGCTTCTAACATCTGATACTTATATGATAGAACTTGTTCTAGGATTTGTGATTCTGGGATTCATAATACTTGAAATGCTGGATGTACATCAGTATGTTAAATCGCAAACGGAGGTTCAACTGTAATTTTTTTAATTTTATATATAAGTGAAGGTAACAACATATTTGATATTGAAATGAGATAAACTGTATTATGTTGCATAAGTTGGTATAAATCTGGAGATGTAAGAAATGGAAAATAACAGAAATAGCATTATAAATAAAGGAAAAAATAAGGAAAAGAAATTAGCATTTAGGGAATTATTTTTTATTTCATTTGGTGGACAGGCTCCATTCATTTCATTGCTGACATTCGGTACTGTCATGATTGCCATGGTGGGAACGGCCGGAGCATTTGCCATGATTATTGCTACAACAGTAGTATTCTTCAATGGACTGGTGGTTTATTTTCTTTCAAGTAAATATAAAAGAAGTGGAGGATATTATATATATGCCCTGTACGGGTTGTCCAGTGGCCTAGGTATAGAAACTGGTTGGTCTTATCTTTTATACGCATTTGCATATGGAGGTACATTACTGGCTGGAGGTGCTTATGTTTTATCCTATGTACTAGACATCAATCAAATAATTACAGTGCTACTCGTCTCTATACTGGCTTCTACAATAGTAATTGCAGGAATCAAGGTTTCAGCAAAATATGCCATGGTAATGTCAACAATAGAGATGGTAATAATAGTTGTATTATCTATAATATTTCTTCATAGCTCAGGCTGGCATTTTTATAATCCAGTAAGATATACACCATATCTTCTAGTTGCTGTTATATTTGGACTAGGCATTCCAACAGGTTATGGATCAATCGCTCCATTGGGAGGTGATGCAAAAGATAGTAAAGCAATAGGTCGAGCAGCAATTACAGTTGTTCTATTTGGGGGTCTCCTTGCCACTCTATTTTTCTATTCTTTGGGGTCAATGAACTTTACAGGAAATCTAATAATTTATCTTATAACGCATTTCGGAATACTCGGAATAATTATAGTTCCCATTATAGCATTGAGTGATGGAATTCTGGGTGGTATTGCATACATACTAGCTAATTCTAGGACGTTAGGGGCAATGAGCGAAGATGAAATATTCCCCAAAATACTATCAAAAAAGTATAGAGGGAAGCCTGTGCTCTCTGAATTACTCATAGCTACCATATTTGTGGTCATCTTGAGTATAATGACTTACTTTGTGGGATTATATGCAACTTTTCTAGCACTTGGTGCTCTGGCAGGTTTAATGAACCTTATAATACATTCATCTGCAGATTTCTCTCTTATGAAAATTGCCAGCAGAAAAGGAAAGAAAAGAATAAAAGAATTAACAGCAGGTTTCATAGCAGCTTCTGTATCAATATTCATATTAATAGATTCACTACCCGGCATATCTTTGATGATACAATATCTTTTCTTTGCATGGATAATAATAGGTTTCCTGTATGCTGAAACCTTTACTATCGTAGGAGAAACATCCAAAGAGACTACTGCAGATTAATTTTATCGGATCCCCCTCAACACTGGATGTGTATATAAGCAATCTATTACACTTCTATCCATGTAAATGGTTGAGAAGTGGCGATCTTTCCCTTGTCAATGAATATCTAGTTGTCCCTTCATTCTTCTGGGTCGAATCTATTTGGACGCATGAATGCGGACTTGATGTCCTTGCCATATTTATACACTCCATTATCGCTGATCTTTGGTATATGTGGTCAATTTCTCTAGGTATTTCTCAGTCATGATATTGGATAAGGTTGCAATCCCTGTAGTGCTATTCTCAGGACGTATGCCATGGCTATCTGAAGATCAAGTTGAATGATGGAATTGAAACTTTTTTTCAACAGTGTATTTCTCAATCATGTCAGATCACCCTGTCTCAGGGAGTGCCCCGGAGATCAACGAACCCGTGTGTAGACTCGCCCCTATATACCTTTAACAGTATATTGCCTCTATTATAAATGTCCAAATGATAAGGGAAGCGGATCATGTATCATTGTGATACAGATCATTCAATAATGGTGTGAATGCATCCCAGTCAATGGCATTCTTTACAAATGTTAAGGGATCATTTATCTTCATTGAATTGTATTTCTCCTTCAACGCATGATCAAGCAGGTCACTCATGCTTTAACATGCGAGTTCCATGAATAAATGTTATGGCGTTTCCTTGAGGGTTATTAGAAAAACTCTTATATTAATTTCAGTTCATACTTAAATAATTAGGTGGATTTTATTGACTTATAATCAAACTAAATTATACAGGAAATGGGGGTACGATATCCTAATAAATAACTTTGAACAAGAGTTTCGTCTCTTTTTAGCTAACGAAGTCTTCCTTTTGAATTTCGGCAAATCTTGGAAAGAACATGTGCCTAAGTCTATGTTTGGACCTGAAGATTTGGATCGGATTTCCGAACTAAGGGATGACGTTAGTATAGAAGAATATTTTGACGAACTTACGCTTATTCACTTAAAGAACATAGTATTAAATGGGAGTTTTTTTTCCTACTCTAAAGAGTTTATTGGACAAAATATAGAAAAAGAAAAATTTGATTTAACTATGAACGATCTTAATATTTTAAGAAGAAAAATAGCTCATGCAAAACTTTCTTTCACTTATGAAAATTTACAAAGTTTGATTGAAAAAATATTAATAGTTTCTCAGGGACCAGCCTCAAAAGAAATAGTAACGTATATAGAGTTAGAGAAATACAAATCCGCCGGAGATATACCACAAACTTTCTATGAAGAATATAGCGTCCCAAATAACCTACCCTTTGAGGACTTCGATATAGATGGGGGATTTGTCGGGAGAGAAAAGGAAATTAGAGATATTAAAAAGCTCATCTATTCAAACGAAGATAGAATATTGACAATAATAGGTGCTGGTGGAGTGGGAAAAACTGCAATTGCTCTAAAACTTGCACACGAGACTATTTTAGCTACAGATAATCCGTTCACCGCAATTATGTGGTTT
>JAKAYM010000021.1 GCA_021826795.1 Thermoplasmata archaeon | reverse complement strand
TTACTAACATTATTATACTTATAAGTATTACATTTTCATGGCAAAAAAGAGATGTATCCAATAGAGAGAAAGATGGATGAGGATGATCTGAAAAGCAGGATTAAGGATAGCTTTGAGAAACTCTCATGCAGCCTGACATTTGCAAAAAGCTGGATTCCGAGATTCATGAATAAAAGTATAAAAATATAGGTAATAAACTATAATAGTAAGATAGGAGTTAAATATTAAAAAATGGTAACTAAATGTATATTATGAATTTACATATATAAATAGATAAGATTAAATACGAAAATCGAATTATTATTTATATTATGCGTATTTTTCTAATAGAATACATCACAATGGTTAAATAATATATTGCATTGGTACGGTGATTATTAATGGATAGATACCTAATAGCCCGTAAAGTTATACAGGATGCGGTACTTATTATTTTTATTGTCATAATATTGTTTGTAGTATTGAGACTTATGCCAGGTAGCCCAGCAACAATGTTTTTACATGGATTGAAGAATCCAACTCCGGCACAGGAGGCAAGAATAAAGAAGGAGCTTGGACTTGCAGGTGGGAAATTCTCTTTTTCAGCTTTTATCATTTACTTGAAAGATATGTTTACATTTAATTTTGGTGATGATTATGCAACAATGCAGCCTGTGATGAGCATGATCTCTCAAGCACTGCCATACACACTAATACTATTTGCGACCGCAGCTGTTCTCTCTTTCATAATTGGTATCCCACTTGGTTTCATAACAGCGTTTATTAGAAAGAAAAAGGTTGAGGGTGGTATAATTTCTTTTGCAACTACACTTAACGCAGTGCCATTTTTTGTTACTGCCATCGTTTTATTTTTATATTTTGCAGCTTACCTCCATTGGTTTCCATTGAGAGCGATTTTTCCTATTTCAGATATAGTACATCCAACATTTGCATCTCTGGGAAATGTGCTTTATCATCTAGCTATGCCATTAATTGTTTTGGTTGTTATCGAATCGATGGGACATATGTTAACTTCCAGGGCTGCTATGGTTTCCGTCCTTGGTGAGGATTTTATAACTACTGCAAGGGCTGTAGGAGTTCCAGAAAGAGATATAGTACTCCACCATGCAGGAAGAAATGCAATGATACCCATTTCCACAAGAATGGCTCTGGAATTTCCATTTCTCATGAGTGGTGCAGTCATAGTAGGAATTATATTTGATCTTCCTGGCATGGGTATAGCTTTATATCACGCTACATTATCAGAAGATTATCCTTTTACTGAAGGTGCCCTGTTTATAATTTCGCTCATAGTAATTTTAATGTATTCGATGGTTGATTTTATCCACGCGTGGATGGATCCAAGAATAAAGGTGTAGATATGGTAAAAGATAATAGAAATAAATTTAAAGGAGAAAAATTAAGGTTCCTTATCTATAATATAAAGAGAAACTGGAAAGTTTTCTATTCGTCGAAATATGGAAAGGTCGGGTTTTATATACTTCTTGGATTCGTTATAATTAGTTTAATTTCACCACTGATTATAGAACATAATAATCCCCTTACATATACAGCACCGCCTGAGGATTATTTTGTCCCACAGGAATTGATGCATAGTTCAACGCCACTTAAAGATGGGAGCATTATACAAGCAAGTGCAACAAATTCTGGTAATTTAGGTATGGGATCTTATCTTATATTTTACATTACACATAATGGGCTTTACGGGATATTCACATCCAACGGAACTGTAATAAACTTACTTCCTGTTACTGGGCTGAAAAATATGACTGCTGTAACTATATTATCTCCAAGCTCCAGTATTGATACTTACGTTATACTGACCTCCAGTACATCTATTTATGAAGGTTATATATCATGGTCATTAGGGATTCCAGGAAGTGGAACGCCTTCATATATTCATAGCCAAACGCATGTTAATGGAACCATATCTTCACCCCCAATTTCCAACGCTATAACTTATCATGGTGTTCTGCAAGATGCATTTCCATATGCATCAAAAAGTTACCATCCGGCACTGATAAGTGTGCTGGTTAAAAACTCAACAAATTGTTATCTCGATACCTACTATATCGATGGATTGGTACATGAAAGCTCGGTACTGATGCCTGATGGTTACAGATACAATGGCAAGCTTTCTTACTATTCTGCCTGCTTCAAAACGGGTAATGAAGAAATATTCCTCGTAAACGGTAACAGATTACTAGGTTATTCACCATTTAATGGAAGTCTGGAAACCAATATAACTTTTGGTTCTAGTCTCACCAAAATCTATATACCCCATGGGAATGATGAGATAGTTCACGCCGATAATTCTATCTACGTATCATCTACAGATAAGATATTCAAGGTAAACATAGCTAAAAGTATAGACAACACGAGTTATAAACCATATCTTATTTATTCTTCAAGATCAGAAAAAATATTGAGTTTCAGTACCAGTGCCGGAGATTCGGGTGATCCGACATACTTTGCAGTTTCACTTGAAAACAACCGTGTCCTTGTATTGAATTCTAAATATTCAATCATTGAAGATGTCGCTGCTCCATCTGGATTCACTGAAATAAGTTCAGTTAGTGGCCACTTTATGCTTTCAAACAGTAATGGTGATATTGCGTATCTTGTATATTTAACATCAAGCAATCCATATGGATGGGCAACAATACTGCATAAATCTATAAATAATACAGTTAATTTCTTGAATCCCGTAACAGCAAGAGAATCTTTCATCACATTCAATGGCACAAATTTTATGATATATTCCACATCTGGAAAGGATATTAATCCATTACCGCCTACATTCCATACTGTGTCTGGAAATATATATCCACTAGGTACAACAGCAACCGGAAAAGATGTGTGGTCGGAATTTATCGGAGGATTCCAGAGTGACCTTTACATAGGTATCCTGGTCGGAATAGGGGTCATGCTAATAGCCCTCTTGGTCGGCATGGTAATAGGTTATTACACAGGAATTATAAGTTCGGGTATAGAAACGTTTGCGCTGGCAATATTTCTCATACCTGGATTGCCTCTTTTGATAGTTGTAGCTAGTATAGTTGGTCCTTCTCTGTCTGGTATAATAGCCATACTTATTCTTCTAAGCTGGCCATTTGGCGCTTTTACATTGATAGGTATGGTGAGAAGCATAAAAAGTAGAACGTTCATAGATGCAGCAATAACGTCTGGAGCCGGTACTCTTAGTATCCTGAAAAACCACATGGTAAAAAATGTAATGCCAATTCTAATTTATCAGACTGCAGTGGGGATTGGGGGAGCAGTTGCTGCTATTTCCACGCTTCAGATACTGGGAATAGCCCCGTTAAACATACCTACATGGGGTGGAATGCTTGCCGATTTCTTCAAAAATTATTATTTACTTCTACAGGCTCCATGGTGGTTTTTACCGCCTATAATGGCGATAACGCTCTTTGTTATTGCTTTTATATTTATATCGAAGGGCATGGATAGAATAGCAAACCCAAGGGCAGGTGTTAGAAGATGAATGACAACGAAAACGTAATCACAGTGAATAACCTTTCCGTGGATTTTGATACAATAGATGGAAAAGTTCGCGCTCTTGATAAAATAAATCTTGCAATCAAGAGTGGAGAAACGCTCGGTATACTTGGAGAATCAGGCTCTGGTAAAAGTACACTTGCAATGGCAATAATTTCAATGCTGGAAACAAATGCAGAAATAAGCGGGTCAATTGAATATAGGGGAGATGTGTATGTTAACAGCGATAACACATCCAAGGCAATAAAGAATAGGGATTACAAGAACCTCAATGAAAAACTTAGAAATATCAGGTGGAAGAATATATCAATGGTATTTCAGGGAGCTATGAATTCTTTTAATCCAGTTTATACAATCAAAAAACAATTATATGATGTCTATAAACTACATACAGACTATTCAGGTGAGGAAATTGAAAAGAAGATCCTTGAATCCATAAAAATTGCAGGGCTTGATAAAGCAGTTCTGGAAAGTTATCCGCATGAACTTTCTGGTGGAATGAAGCAGAGAGCTGTAATTGCACTTGCCCTGTCATTATCTCCTGACCTTGTTATAGCAGATGAGCCAACAACCGGGCTCGATGTTATAACACAGGCAGAAATTATTAATCAACTCAAAAAACTGAAATCAGAAAAAATTATAAAATCCATGATTATAATTTCACATGATATTGGAGTGGTTTCACAGTTAGCCGATCATGTGGCGGTATTATATGCAGGCAGAATAATGGAATATGGCACAGTTAATGATATATATAACAACCCAAAAAATCCATACACTATCGAGTTATTAAACAGTTATCCCAGTATTATCAAGGGCAAACAATATCTTGAGGGTATTCCTGGAGCTTTGCCTGACCCACTGAAGAGGCCGGATGGGTGCTATTTTTATGATAGATGTTTTTTACGTAAGGACAACTGTAAAGATGCTATGCCGGAAAATATTCTTATAGATAAGGGACACTACAGTAAATGCTTTTATGCCAATGAGGCTCAAAATAAAACTAAGACTTTAAAGGAGATCTTAAAACCTAAAATTATAGAGGATAGAAAAATACTGGAGGTTCATGATCTGGTAAAATATTTTGAATTGCACGGAACAAAACAGGGGTCTTTATTTGCCAGAAGGAAAGAATATGTCAGGGCCGTTGACCACATTTCATTTGATATAAAAAAAGGCGAGATAGTTGGACTTGTTGGTGAATCAGGATCTGGGAAAACAACACTTGGACGGGTTTTACTTTCCCTTATAAAGCCCTCAGAGGGGAATATAAAGTTTACATTAAAAGATGATGTCATAAATCTGGAGGATATGCATAAAGATAGAAAATATAAAAAAGACAAATATAAAAAATTCAGGCGCGGTGTTCAGTCAATATTTCAGGATCCATATGACTCAATTGATCCAAAAATGCCCATTATAAACATAGTATCAGAGCCGGTTATTGCACAGAAAGCGTCAGATTCCCCTGGTAAAACAAGAAGTTTGGTAATACAATCTCTTGAAAAATCTAACCTGAAACCTGCAGAAAAGTTTATTCTACGATATCCGTATGAATTATCCGGTGGGGAAAGGCAGAGAGTAGCAACCGCAAGGGCACTTGTTCTAAACTCAGAATTTGTTATAGCAGATGAGCCAACTTCAATGCTAGATGTGTCCTTAAGGGTAGGTTTTATGAATATGCTTGATGGTATAAGAAGAGATACTGGGCTTTCTATTCTTTATATATCACATGATATTGTATCGGTTTTTTATCTTGCAGATAGAATTATGGTAATGTATCTGGGGGTCATCGTAGAATTCGGAAAAGCAGAGGATGTTGTTTTGCATCCATTACATCCATATACCAAGGCACTAATAAGAGCAGTTCCGGTTCCAGGCACAGAATGGGATCCTGGAAACATCCAGATAATAGGAGAAATTGGAAATGCTATAAATATTCCTGAAGGGTGTAGGTTTTACAATAGATGTGTTTTCAGAAAGAACACATGCAAAGGCAAAAAACCACCGTTAAAAGTTTATAATGACCATGGATATGAATGCCATTTCGAACAGAATGAACTGAAAGAAAATGAATAATTTAAAGATTATACATGAATTTAATAAAACATCCAAAAGTTAGATATTCTCTGTATCCCGTAATAATTTTGCTACTGATTGTATTTTTTCCATTGCCTTTTTATTTTATTTACAATTTCAACTATACTTATTATATGCCCATACCTGTTTTCATATCGGGCTTTTTTGTTATGTTTATTGGGGCATGGTATGATTTCGGATCAAAGCTATACTTAAAAGATGTATTTGCATCCGCAAGCAAACTGAATGAAGAGGATGTTAAATTTATACATAAACAGCAATTAATTATGACAGTACTCTATCTTTTAATAGGCCTATGTTATATGTTGGTTGCTGTTATAATATTCATTGTATGATATATAGTGTATTGTACGATTAGCCTAGATATTGAGGTATGCATGAATAATTGTTTATTATGAACGCGTGAACAATCAGAACTATATATAATGTGAACAAATAAAGAGATTAGATAGTATGATATCCTGTAATTAGTTCCCATATAGACCCAGTAAAAATATAAAAAGAGAATATAAACCAAGAATGAAGTTAAAGGATAAGAAAATAAGATATATAAACAGAAACAAGAACATAAGGAGATCATCAACACAGATAGCAAATGAGATGAAAATAAACACAATGTATGTAAGTTACATTTTCATAAATATATTTCTAAGCGCCAATAAAATTAGAAAGATCTCTAATAAAATGCTTATAAATGTATAAAAAGAAAAATGCAAAAATTTGAAATTCTATTTATAATAAAAATTAAAAATATTTTTATATTTATTTCTTTATTTTCCTTTTGGTATCAACATATAAAATTCCCATTATAACAGCAATTACTGCAAGAACACCGATCACAGCATAATACCCATCATAGTTCGGTTTCACAACTTTTGCTACAGCTGGAGCCGGTTCAACGAACAGTGTATATGTATGGGAATACGGGTCGGATGTGGTTACAGTGATCTTTACTGCGGTTAAAACGGTGACATCAGGTGCTTTGTACTTTATTATGTAACTCCCTGAGGTGGAGGTTTTAACACTTGATACACTTATAGTCCCAATAGAAGCTGTGACATTAACCATTATGCCAGAAGCAGATGGTCCAGCAGCTGAGTTGTAGGTGGTATTGATATACATTGTATATGTTGAATCTCCGGTTACAAGTGTAGTGTTATCTAGAACCTGTGAATTTTTAAGGTAAACACTGATAACAGGCTTAAGAAATGGATGCAATGTGCTGTTAAACATAAATGGAGTAGAAACAATGTAGGTACTGTTTATATTACTGGACCCCGCTACTCCGATTTCAAACTCATCATAGGGAACATATGTTGGTGAAAATGTACCTGACGGTGCAAAACCTATAAGCTTACCTGTTGGTGAGTTTACTTCTTTCCACATGCCAGAGTCAAAAACTGCGGTTGCATAGCCGGTTGCGTTGGTCATTACAGTAATTTCAGGCATGTTTGTTGAATATAGATAACAGTTTGGATTGTAACCATTTCCTGTTCCGTCTACAAAGTACCCCCTGTTTTCTCCCAGTGCATTCTGTGCGGTAAATGTAAGTGTATAGTTGGGTATGCCATTGCCTTCTACACCGATTACATGTGCTGTAATATCTGTAGTTCCATTATAAGTTACACTGTGATTCGTGGATATATCTATATGAATTCCATTGACTAAACTATTTGTAAGCATAACTGGAATCTCAAATGGCTCTGAATACCCGGCACCGACATAACTATATGAAGAAGATACTTCACCCAATTGCTGGAAATCAGTCTCTCCTGTAACCGGTGCACCTGAAGAATATGAACCTACAAATATGTACGAAGTGCTATAATCGCCGTTAAGGGAGAAATTATAAGCGGGATTTGCACCTATCATTACAGATATGAGCCCATTGGACCCTGTAGTACCAGAAATAGATGTCATATCGTAGTCATAGTGAGTGGTTTTAATATGCGAAGTTGCATTCACTGTTATTCCGGTTTTTACTCCCAGGAAAGGTATACCAAAGAAATCAATATCCTTTGTTTGCACAAGAACCTGTGAAGAGGATGTGTTTTTCATCAGTACTGCTCCGGTGAGAGTCTGTATTGTATATGCATATCCGGATAGTGGTTTTCCCGTTAATGGGTTCAATACAGTTATATTGTAATACTCCATCTTTGAATTGTCTAACAACAAATTGTTTCCATTTGTCTTGTATGTTACAGAATATGGTGATAGATCAACATAGGTCTTATAGGAGCCTGGAATTATATTACTGGATGTGCTGTATGCTGTTATCGTGAATGTTATATTACCTGCACCGTTAGATGTGTATAACAAAGTGTTAGAAGGATTTGCCATGAATTCAAATTTGTATATTCCATTTCCATTAGTAGTTCCTGTTGTATTGCTGAGGCTTAACAATGAAGAAACTGGAGTAATGCCTATGCTCACAGTAATTCCTGAAACTGGTGCTCCATACTGATTTCTAACCTGAACTGTCAGGTTTCCGTACTGACCATCAAAGTAAAGTTTCTGATTAGTTATAGCCCCTACCATTAGCTGTGTTGGTATCGATGTTGGTAATTTTGGCGCTACTGCCTTTTTTAGATGTATATTCATGAAGTTCCAGTACCAAAAGGCGGACATACCGACATCACTTTTGATTATACCGGTAAATGTGGAATTTGTAATAGGTATAGCATCTACTCCAGATCCCTCATTGATAAATGTTGCCTCCTGCGCAGCAAGATACTGTACCCCGTTGCTTATCTGGTGTAATAGGCTAAGGTTTGATGTTGTAAACATATAATCTGTCATATTATTCATAAGTGATACTACCTGAGCTCCTGTATAGAATTTTCCGTGTATTAATCCCATAGATGTTACATTGGGGCCGTTATACTTCAGAGATGTAAAAGTCCCAAGATAGAAACCTGTTCCTATACTCGCAGTATTATAGAACAGTTTTAGAACGCCAGCATCGTTTCCCTGGGCTAGAGTTGAGACACCACACTGAATTACATTGAATGCGGTCTGGTCTGTTGGAGATAATGCTACTGTTGCAGCACATGCTGTAAGCTGCTCTTCCTGTCTTACGGTTGTGTGAATTCCCAGCGAATCCCACTCCTCTGCCACCTTGGATGCTATAGCCACCCCCTCAGGGCTCTCTGATGCCAGAAAAACCTGCATTGTTATTGTAACAGGCTTACTTCCGTAGTAAAGAGTTGCACCGGGTGCATAATAACCACTCTTACTGTTATAATGTAGCTGGTAAGCGGATGGAAGGGATTTTGTAGCATTAATGGTCGCGTTAATTGTAGACTCTGCATTTTGAAGGTTGAAATGATAGAACGGAACATTGGAATCATGCCATAAAATATTAGTTGATGTTACAACAGTCGGTGCCTGTGGAACATCGTAACCCTGATCTATGTCCTGGGCTATATATGTTTTCGGTACAGCATACTGTAAAGCTTGCCTTAAAGTGGTAATGTTGAATGGAGCGTTGCCCTTATAGGCATTTATCTGAAGATTTGCAAAACCGGTTGATGGTTTGTAGTACACATATGTTGAGGGGATAGACTTTATCGTTGGTATGAATGATGTATCAACACCGTATAAGGCATCCACCTGGCCTGCTGCTAATGCTGAAACTGCTGTGGATTCAGATGTGTAACATTTTGTTTCAAGTGCATATATTTTCGGTGTGTATTTCGCAAGGGAACTATTGTACTGCGTAAAGTAATTTGGATTTATATAGAGTTTCCAATAATCGTTAAGAAGCCATGCTCCTTTGGGTACTCCGTTTCCCCCAATCATCATGAATGGACCATTGCCCACAAGGCCGGTGGCGTAACCTGTAGTGCTATCAAGTCCCATGTTCCATGCATTATATGAGTCTAGAGGATTAAGCGATGATGTATAATTCCAGAGACCCGTTTCTGATGCATAGTCATGTGATTTCCATATGTGATATGGCAGTATCTTTTCTCCTAGAGTGTTTTCATTAAAAAGCGTGTTCTGTGAAGATAGGTAATATTCTACAGTAAGGTTGTTTACGGGAACTACGTTGACGACACCTGGATATCCACCCTCTCCAGCTGCTGTATTATCTAATATCTGCCATGAAATAATGAAATCTGCTGCCTGCACCTGATATGTCAGCATTTTTACAGGTTCCCATGTTTGATTTTTACCGGAGGTTGTATTATAGAATTCCTTGAAAGTGTGGGAATATGCGACTCCACTGGCATTGTTGAAGGAAGTATAATTGGAATAAGTATAAGTATCAGCGGCATTGGAGCTGGCCCAGTCATCCCATTTATCGTTAGGTCTTATATGGACAGTATAGATATAATTTACATCCTGTATAGTACCTGACTCTGGATCGTATGTGGTGATATGATCAGCACTTACATTATATTCCTGGTCCCCTGTTATCAACCATGGTGCATAGCTACCGTTATCGAGATATGCAACTGGACTCTGATATATTTCATCAGAAACAAGAAAATCATTAACTGTTGTTCCTATTGCAGGGTTGAGTGTCCCTAGGGCACCAACTCCACCCATTATGTATGTGCCATTTGTGTAATCTGATGCGGTTAAAGCGTTACCGGTGTCAGAAGGAGTGACAACTGACTGAGAGTTCACAGATGTTGGAACGCTTAAACCTGAAATGCTACCCGAACTACCGATAGAAGCAGAAAAGGGAACCATTATAAACATCGCAACTACCAAAATAACTCCGAATAAAAGAGACTTTCTTCTCATATTTATATTTGGGAAGTTTTTCATAATAGAATAATCATTACTACTATATAAATATTTTTATAATGTTAATAGTATAAAATTAGATATGAATTCAAAAATAATGGGTAAAATAATGTTAATTATACTATATTCGTAATTTATATACGTTTTTACTACAGTTGTTGGGATATTATTAAGTAATATATCTTCATAAATGAAACGTGTTTCCAAAAAATGTAATAATAGTACTTGGGTGTAAAATAACAGAATGCAATAATCCATCTCTCATGATGAAAAGCAGAGTTGATGCAGTAATGAAAATAGAAAATCCAATGCTTATCATACTGAGTGGTGGTTATACTAATCCGCAATGCAATATATCTGAAGCCTTTATGATGAAACAGTATATGGAAAAAAGTAATTTCAATATAGATAATGTTGTGCTGGAGGAAAAGTCAATGGATACTGTTGGAAATGCGGTATACTCGAAAATTTTACTTTCTGATATGAATATAAATTATAGCAGCATAACATTGGTAACATCATGTTTCCACAAAAATAGAGCATTCAGAATTTTTGAATATATATTTAAAGAGATTAAGATAATTGCAGATGTATGTGCGCCATGGGATATTGATTATTCAGAGATGGAGGCTGAAAAATGGTTAAGGGACCAAAAATTTCTGGAACTGAATAAGAATTTTTCCAGTATTGTAAAATCACTGGAAGGATTTAATAAAGGCTGATTTTTCTGTACTTATCATTAAAATGACTCAACTGAATTGCATTTTCATCAATTATTGATTCTATATCACCCTTATAAATTGATTTCCTCACTCTGTCCGTACCGTTTACCTTATCGAAATAGCCTGAATAAAATTTAAAATCATCAGGATATTTGCTGTATAGGATGTTAATTATATTTACCGATACGGTATATGCCTCGTAACTGTATCTTTCCATAATATGAATCTGAACACCATTGCATAGCTCCCCAGAATATTTTGAGAATGATGGAATGAATTTCATGGGCCTGAACTTTACACCTGGTAAAGAGATACTGTTAAGGTCTTTGCATAGATCGTAAGCATCCATCCAGGGGCTTCCAAAAATTTCGAAAGGCTTCGTAGTCCCACGGCCTTCAGAAATATTGGTACCCTCAAGCAGTACCTGCCCGGGATATGCCAGTGCGGTTTCAACAGTTGGGATATTAGGTGATGGCATCACCCATGGTATTCCAGTTTCCTCATAAAATCCATGGTTGTATCCATCCATTTTTATGATTGCCATGTCAAGCTTTGAATTCAGGTAGTAAGTATTATAGTAATTGCCTATCTCCCCAACTGTCATTCCATGCCTTAGAGGTATATTTATAGAGCCAATATATGATTTGTATTCATCTTCCATTAATGGCCCTTCCATCTTTGATGAAATGGGATTTGGCCTGTCAAGAATTACAAATTTTTTTCCGAGCTTTAGGCACGCAGCCATAGTATTGATCATGGTTGCTATGTATGTATATACACGTGTTCCGATATCCTGAATGTCGAAAAATATTATATCAATAGAATCCAGATATTGGTCCTTCATTGATTTCCCTGCGTACGAGACATCTGAATTTCTCATTTTCTCATCTATGTCACCTTCTATTTGATGGTCGTCATAGAGGCTAACTATGTCTATTTTAAAATGTTCATCGTAATAGGACTGTACAGGATTGCCTGCCTGTTCGCTCCCGAAAATACCATGTTCAGGCCCGAAAACACAGATAAGGTTTCTGCCAAATAGATTCTTGAAAATTTCTATGTCTCCTATTAATCTGCTGTTAACACCGGTTTGATTTGTTATTAAACCTACTTTCATATCTTTTCCTAATGCTTTGATTTGTTCATTAAATTCTATTCCAGCAACCATATTCTGATTGTATATATATGTAATATTTGATTTTATTTATTAGGATTGGTTTGCCTGCATCATTTATAACATAAAAATCTTTATAATATCAAAATGGATGTATTAAAATGGAACATGGGAGTATTGTTACAAGCGTTGCCGATATATGGAAGAATGCCAGCACTGAATCTGAAAGATATTCACAGATAATTTATGGTGAAAGCGTCAAAATTCTTGGTAGGAAAGACAATTTTATTTATATTGAAAGTAAAGATGGTGTTAAAGGCTACATTAAAAAAAGATTGGTGAGTGAATATTCAGAAAAAAAATATAAACTTATCAGCAGATTCAGGGCAAAAAATATTATCCTGCCTTTCGGATCATACATTAATGATGAAGATATATCTGAAATGAAAATACCTGAAATTTATGTAAAAAATATCAATAAAAAGTATGATCCCATTATTCTTGCAAAAAAATTCATAGGGGTACCTTATTTGTGGGGAGGCACCTCCGACTTCGGATTTGATTGCTCCGGCCTGACACAGAGAATGATAAGGTTCGGGATGAACTATGAAATACCCAGAAATTCCGGGCAACAGAGGGATGCATCCATCGAAGTAAAAGATCTGGAACATGCAAAAAGGGGAGATCTTATATTTTTCGAGGGGCATGTTGGTTTCTACCTCGGGCATAATGAAATGCTACATGCAAATGGCTCATTTTCAAGGATAACAATAAATAATTTAAAGGACAACAGTGAATATTCCAATATGCTGCTATCTATAATGCAAAAAATTGGAAGGTTTCAGTATTAAAATATAAATATTATATGATGCTTTACGCTTATGATCGATTCAATTCATTTTAAGAAGATAAGTCTTGATATGAAAAAGCCTTTCAAAATAGCACTGGGTTCAACAGATGAATATACAGGTTATCTGGTCAAAGTAATAACAGATGATGGGATTTTAGGATTCGGCGAAGCTGCCCCCACCCCCATTATAACTGGCGATACAGAAGGTTCAATAGAGTATGAATTAAAGCTATTTTCCAGAATACTGAAAGGGAGGGATGAAAGCCCGGAACTGCTTAATGACCTAATGAAAAGTTATGCCCGTTCATCCCGGGCAAGCAGGGCTGCTGTGGACATGGCAATTTACGATATAATTGCCAAGAGATCGCAAATGCCTTTATATAAATTAATCGGGAATTACAGGAAATCCATGAAAACATCATATACAGTAGACCTTGTTTCTCCGGATGTTGCAAGAAAACAGGCAGAGGAATTTTTAGATATGGATATTCTGGTTTATAAAATAAAGCTGGGTTCAGGAATAGATGAGGACTATCAAAGGGTGGAAGCAGTAAGATCAGTTGTAGGCGACAGGGAGATATATGTTGATTTTAACCAGTCATATACAGCAAAAAAAGCAGTATATCTAGCTGAATTAATAAAAAAGTTTAATGTTAGCATGATAGAGCAGCCGGTCAGGGCAAATGATATAAGGGGAATGAAATTTGTAAAAGACAACACATCCATAATTGTTATGGCTGATGAATCTGTGTATTCACCTGAAGATGCGACAAGAATTGTTGAATACGATGCTGCTGATATGATAAATGTAAAATTGATGAAAAGTGGTGGCATAACAGACGCTTTAAAAATAATAGATATAGCTGAAGGTGCGGGGTTAAATACCATGGTAGGGTGTATGGTGGAAACCAAACTGGCAAATTCCGCAGCTTTGAATGTGGTTCTCGGAAGAAAGAATGTAGACCATGCAGACCTAGATGGGTATAGCAGCATCAAAATTGATATAACAGAAGATTCCATGGCATTAAAAAATGGCATTAATTATCCATATGAAGGCAATGGCATAGGTGCAACAGTCAAACCGGAATACTCAAAATTCTGACCACAATGGAAATCTTATCATATTGCTTCAGGAAGAGGGACGGAGATATCATAAAATCTTTGAATGAAAATCTGAATATGAACCCTGCATCAAATATGAAGATAATTTCTGGATATGCAGCATACAGCATTTTAACGAAAAAATTTAAATTTAAAACAAGATTTTCCTACAAAAACAGAATTATTTATGTTTCTGGGGACCCTACTTTCCTGATGAGTTATGATGATTTGAAAGGTACATTAGATAAATTATATTACGAAAATGTGATCATAGATATTAAATTCAGCGATATTTATGACCATCAATTATATGGAAAATCATGGGAAATTGAGGATGTAAAAAATTGTTATGGGGCTCCTTTATTTCCCTATACAGTAAATGAGGGTTGCATAGCAGAATCGGGATTGCCAGCTAACCCACATGTTGAAAGTGGAATACCGTTGAACGAGATTAGGCAGATTATTTTAGACATATCCGCAAACAGACGGCGGGAACGCAGGACGCTAAAAAATATAACAGACTATGAAACAGCTCTGGAGGATGTTTTAAGGCATATAATGGTATATAGCTGCAATTATAACATAGAATTGTTAACAAAATATTTAGCGTATAAGGCTGATGGCAGGGGAACATGGGATAGGGGTAAAGATATAATAAAGGAATTTTTAAACAATTTTTATGGTAAAAATGAGGTTAATATTGATGATGGCTCTGGCCTTTCCGTAAAAAATTTAGTAACAACAGGGTTTATGTCTGAATTCATAAGAAAAATAAATAACAAGAATGGTGAGTTCCTTAGATTATTGCCAAAACCGGGAGAAGGCACAATGGCTGAAAGAATCCCTGGAGCTGAGAATTTTGGTATTTATGCTAAAACCGGTACAATCTTTGGGACGTCTTTTTTATCAGGAATTGCTGAAAAAAAAGGTATAAGTTTCAGTATAGGAATTAATAATTCAACGTCTGGAGAACGTGATAGAGAGAGATTAATAGACAGTATTTTACTTGAAACTTTAAAATCTGCCTGACTTTTTATATATATCATAGCAGTATGTTGTTATGAATTTTCGTGATGTTTTCCCAGGGATACCGTTTGTCAGTACAATATTCAGATAGTCTATTCTGTTAATCCTGTAAAATAGCAAATCACTCATTACGTCCTCAAGCAATCCACTTTTACCGGCCAGCCTTATTTTATCCGGGAAATAAAGAGAGCAACCTGAGTGATCCTTCTGCATATACAGGAAATCAAGAAATTTTTTATAAAACGGAGAATTTTTAAGATGTAAAAATAGATTATATATATCCTTAACTGATGTAAAATTATCATTTCCCTTTTCTCTAGCAGCGTAATCCAGAAAATGCCGGCCGATGTGTGTAGATGTAAAACCATTTTGCTTAAAATAAGCATTGAATTCATGCATCTTTATGGTATCAATAAATAAATTCGCGGCAGTATTGTCACTTTCTGATATCATTAAGGCCATTAAAAACTCGGAGTTTACAGGCTTTTTAAGAAATTTTAATATAGAGTCTCCGGTGATTTTCGATATATCTAAATCCATACTATCTATTATAATTTCATTTTCAATCAGGTAACTCAGAATAAATATTTTGATAATACTTGCCGACATCATTTTCACATCCTGATTGAATTCATATAAAATATCAAAGTCTTTATAAATACCTATAGAGATGTTCTTCGGATATTTTTCTGTAATATGATTTCTGAAATCATAATCTGCCATACATACGTAATTCTATGCTTATATAAAATAACTGTATAATCGTCCTATGGCCTGGATCCTGTATTATGATCCATAAAGTATGTATTACCTTTTATTTCAAAGCCAATGTCCGCATATAATTTTGAGGCAGGAATATTATCATCTCTCATGAATAGAACAGGAATTCTATGCCTGGATACTACTAATCCACATATATAATGTACGAGAAATTTTCCTATTCCACGATTCCGGAAGTCATTGTGTGTAATAAATCCTCCCACTGAGCAGTATTTACCGTTACATGACATTATTGATCCCCTGCATATCAATTTTCTACCCTCGAATATTCCATATGTCTCCCGTTCTGCGATAAATTTCTCCTCCATCTCTATAAAGCTTTTTTCTGTTTTATTTTCTAAATCAAAACCAGAAATTAGCAGAGATTCCCTGGCATCATTTTTATCCAGTCTTTTTATTGGGAATGATGTATTATTCAGATAATTATGAAAATTTAATTCGTTTAACTCCATCATATATTCCCTGAATATTTTATAGTGTAAACCGGGTTTCAGGATGTTTGCATCCTTACCTGTAACTTGTACAACATACTTACCAGCCGGATTCGATGTGTCAAGATACTCCAGGATTTCATTGCTGGTTTCAGTATCCCCGAAGATCCATATGGTTGGAGAGAACCAGATGTGAATGTTATATTCTGAAATAAAAAGCACACCTACAGATTCTTTATGATTTTTAACTGAACTGTACAATTTAACCCTATCCCTGTAATTATCAAAGCTATTTATTGCGTTTATTGAATAAGGGAGGAATTGATCAAGAATGTCTTTAATTGAATTATCTGGAACTTTAATGTTTACTGTCATAATGAGGTTAATGCTAATTTCGTAAATATATTTTCCAAGATTTATTATTTGATATTGCATTCATTAACTATGGATGGAAGTTTAGCGATTAAATTTGGAAAAATGATTGATTCGCACGGCATTGTTGAAAATAAATATCTTATTATCAGGAATGGCTTTATAGAAGGGATTACGAACAGCAATACAAACAGTGAAAATGAAATTGACGCTTCAGAATTAATAATACTTCCCGGATTTATTGATATACATACCCACGGATATTTCGGCATAGACAGTATGAATTCTGACGTTAATGACATACTTGAATGGAGCAGAAAATTAACGGAGCACGGTGTCACTTCCTTCATTCCTACAGGAGTGTCAGAAACACATGGGAATATTATAAAATTTTTGAATAAGATCAGAAAGGCAATGCAAATACAGAGTACAGGCGCCCTAATACTTGGCGCCAGACTGGAGGGGCCCTATATCAGTGCGCATAAAAAAGGAGCACACAATCCACGGTATGTGAGAAACATTAACATGGAGGAAATCGGAGAACTATCAGCTAAATATAATGATGTTTTGAAAATAATTGATATGGCACCAGAATTGGACCTGTTTCAGGATGCATTTAACCTTTTACAGGGTTCTGGAATTATAGTTTCAGCCGGCCATTCAAATGCAGGCTACGAACAGGCACGGAACGCATTTAATATGGGGGTTTCATTAATAACGCATTTTTATAACGCAATGACACCTTTAAACCATAGAAATCCGGGTATGGTAGGTGCAGGGCTTCTATCAAACAACACAGTTCTTGAATTAATAGGCGATTTGCATCACGTATCTGAACCTGCTATAGAAATTATGATAAACATGAAACATATGAATAACATTGCTATTATTACTGATTCCATATCACTTGGAGGGACAGCAATTAAGAATGGAGAGATGGGCGGATTGGGCATTACCACAAATGATGGTGTCGCATGGATAGCGAATACTGAAACTATAGCAGGGAGCATACTTACAATGGATAAAGCGCTCAAAAATCTTATAAATATGGGTATTCCTATAGAAGATGCTATATTTTCTATGGGATATGTTCAGTCAAAACTTCTGGGGTTAAAGAATATGGGAAGTATATTACCGGGTTATAGGGCTGATCTATGTATTGTTGATAGGGAATATAATGTAAAATATACAATAGTCGGCGGGAAAATTGTTAATGAGAATTGAAATAGAAGCATTATATAATAAAAGCAGGGCGAAACATTTTTAATTCAATTATTATTGTAGTCATGTGAATAATAAATATTTTATGGCAAATGAAATTATTGAAGAAAGAGACATAATAAACAAACTCCCTGATGTGTATTCAGAAGCTATTAAAAATATATCAGCACTGTTACAGTCCTATGAGGCTGTTTACATCACCGGAAGCGGGACAAGCTATCATGCATCTCTTTTAATGAATATACTTTTAACAAAATCTGGTATAAATTCTATTCTAATACCTGCATCAGAGTTTACTTACTGGGTGCCAGAAAAAGTCAATAAAAAAAACATCAATGTAATTTTCAGCCAGTCCGGCGAAAGCAGTGACGCATTATCAGCTATGACTAAATCTCTGATATCAGGCATAGATGTGCTGGGAATAACCAATGAAGTCGATAGTACACTGTATAAAAAATCAACATATCATTTTTGTACTGATGCAGGACATGAAAAAGCTATAACCGCTACAAAAAGCCACTTAAGCCAGATTATCTTCATTTTAATGTTATATTTTGAACTGAATAAAATGGAACATAATTTTGTAGATGTATCAAAAGAGGTAACAGAAATAATTGATAACAGTGAAAAAATAGAAAACATAGTAAATAAATTCAGGAAAAATATAATAATACTGGGTTCAGAATATCTGTATCCGGTGGCAATGGAGGCTGCATTAAAACTCAAAGAAGCGTCAAATACAATTGCAGAAGGTTATGCAACTAGAGAATTTTTACACGGGCCCAAGCAGATTCTTAATGAGGATTTTACAATAATTGTAATTGGCAGTGGAAAATCAATAATAGAAGATTTAAAAAAATACAATTCTGATATTATTAACATTTCAAATTTAGAAACAGCGGATTTTAGAATCCGTGAAGAAAGCATCCTCAATATAGCATTATATATAATTATTGTACAGATCATGGCATATTACAATGCCATAAGATTAAATTTAAATCCAGACAGACCTGATAAATTAAGTAAGGTGGTGACATCCTCCCATTGCTAAAGCTCAGGGCTTCCAGCTTCTATAGAAAAAACTTGCCATTACTGGTAGAGATTTTTCCATCCATGGGCATATATTTCCCACACTCCGTAGGTATATTATATTAACAACAATATATTATATAAGTATTTATATGCCAGAGATTCATCCACATCATAAATTCAGTGGCTTTCTTTCCGGTATATTCCTATGAAAAACCTATACTTAACAATCTTTTATGCCTCCCCGGTATATTAAATTTGCTGAATCGTTACTCACATTACTATCTTTAGCAATTCTTCTCATGTTGTTTATCTTCTTTAATGACAGTTCTTCTAGCCTTTTAAAGTATAACTCATCAGGATTGGCTGTTTCACTTCTTTCCCTTTCAATGTATCTTACATTGTTCTTTAACATTGCATAGATTGTTTCTGCCAGTATCCTTGCTATTGCTATTATTGACCTCTTCTTCCCTAATCTTCTTACTATGCTGAGATACTTTGATTTGAACTTCTTTGCATACTTTATTAATGAATGTGCTGTTTCAACCAGGAAGAATCTCAATAATGATGGGCCACGCTTTGTTATATGGCCCTTTACTACCTTTTCACCTGATGAATGCTCAGATGGTATAAGTCCTGAATAA
>JAKAYM010000156.1 GCA_021826795.1 Thermoplasmata archaeon | reverse complement strand
TTTGATGCTCTTTATGAATATACAAAAAAATTAGTGTCCTGATTGTAGATTTATTTCAGGATGCCTGGAGATAATATGTTTGAGCAGAATGTTCACATTTTTATGGTATTCTTCCAGGGTTGAATCATTGACTATCATATAATCTGCCAGTGAAATTACCTTTCCTATACCCCATGAGAGTTCACGGTTATCACGCTGATGCATCCCGGAATAATCATGGGAATCGTCTTCCCTGTCCCTTGCCAGAATTCTTTCAAGGCGGTCATTTTCGTTAGCAAACACCGCAATTACAATAATATTATGGAAATTATTTTTGAAATAATCGAGTTCCTCCTCGTTTCTTAATCCATCCACTATAGTAATATCAGGATTTGTAATTAATTCTGCAGTTCTTTTGGCCCATATGTCCATACCATATTTTTTACGTTCTGCGGTTGCATATGCCCCAACACTCTTATCATCCAGGCTGATGTTGTTTTTCAGGGCATTTTTCTTGACTGCATTTCCCATATGTGCATCTATAAAGCCCATTGATTTTGCAACCTTCACAAATTCATCCTTGCCTGATCCAGGCATACCGGTTATTATTAGCATATTTATCCAAAAAGGAAGCCCATGCCATTCTGGGAATTGTTCTCCTCGTCCTTTAGTTGTTTGTATATTTCCTGCTGTTTAGGCTTGCTCAGAGCTTCAAGTGTTCCATGGACTATGGAATCAACATTTTTGAATATATCCTCGGAACCTTCTATCAGAACTATATATGATGAACTATAACCGTACTTTGTACCGTCCTTATATGTAATTGTTTGCCTTCCCAGAACATCGTCGGCAAGGAGCGTATCTATTGTTTCCCTGTTTTCCTTTGCCAGCTTATATACTTTAAACATAATCCCTAATTGTAAAAGCATTATTAAATATTTTTAAAACTATTTACTATCGAAATCGCCATTCTTATATGTTTCCACATACGCGTCAAAATTGGTTCTTAATTTAGACTGGCGGACTATTTTGGATCCCTGAAAATTTACGAATGATGAATCCTCAAGGATATACCCCTTTATATTCTGAATGGAACCCATAACCCTGATAAATTTCATTCTTCCATATCTTCCAAGAGATCTGGTATTTGTGGTTAAAAGACCTGTATCCTCAAGATCTGAAAGGAGGTCAGATATCCTCCTCATTGTAAGGGGCTGGAATCCCAATTCGCTGCATATGTTCCTGTAATTTTCATATATTTCACCTGTAACCGAAAGATCTGCATCAGTTTCCTGTGTAAGGCAGGCGCTAAGTAAGACCATCTTGGAATGGATTGGAAGAGTTTTTATTGATTCTTTCAGAACGTTCATTTCAAATCTGTCACGGGCAAGGTATACGTCCTCTATGGAGACATGTTCCTTGCCATCCTTCAGGGCGGAATCTGTGGCTATTCTCAACAGGTCTATGGATTTCCTTGCATCCCCGTGCTCCTGGGCTCCGAGTGCTGCACAGAGGTTTATTGATGCTTCCGTTATAAATCCATCCCTTAGTATTCCTGAAACCCTGAAATTCAGGATATCTCTGAGTTCCATGGCATTATATGGCGGGAATATTATGCTCTCCTGGTTCAGCCTGCTCTGAACTCTTGCATCAAGGGCAGTTACAAATGATGCGTCATTGGTTATTCCTATCATTGACGTATTGCTTTCTGTCATTATTTTTAAAAGAACATAGAGTGCATCGCTGCCGCTCTTCTGTATCAATTTGTCTATTTCGTCCAGTATAATTACAGTATAACGGGCGGATTTGTTTAGCCGTTTTACAAGCTCAAAATATATCTTATCCTGAGGGAGCCCAAGTATTGGAATTGGTGGGTCGCCAGAATTTATGGCATTTGTCAGGTATACCAGAATGGAATACTGAGAATCATAAATTTCGCAGTTAATATAAATTATATTTATGTTCCCATTAAGTGTTTCCTTCAGCATACTGGTAACGTATAGCACAGATGAAGTCTTCCCTGACCCTGATTTCCCATATAGAAGAAGATTTGATGATATTCCACCATTAACAATAGAGCTCATGACTCTTGCAATTCCGTCAATTTGTTTTTCCCTGTGAGGGAAATTATCGGGTATGTATGAACTGCTGAGCTTCTTAAGATCGCCCATCACGTAATCGTTTGATTTGTTGTATTTGATAAAAGGATTGTCCATAGGTACCAGTAATTAGAACATATATATTCTATATACAAATAGGTTTTTTAACCTGGTTTGTTACCTACTATTTTACCGATAGATTATTAATAGTTAAATGGTCTGACAGACGAATTCAGATACTTTTTTAACAGACCTACAAGGTACATTGAACCGGTAACAAGAATGCACTGGCTACTGGCAGCTGCATAATTGTATGCCTCTACTGGATCCTCTATTATCCTGACATGGGGAAACATATTGCCTATGCCTGCAGCAAGGGCATGGGGATCAATAGAACGGCCCGGCTCATTTGGTGTTGTTAAAACAACTGTGTCTGAAATTTTTCTCATTATGGACATATAGGAAAAATAATCTTTGTCGTCCAGCATACCTATGAGAAGTAAAGGCTTCTCCTTAACAAAAGTCCTGAATGTTTCGACCAGGGCACTTGCGGCCGGTGGGTTGTGTGATGAATCCATTATAACAAGGGGGTTCCTGGTTATTACCTCAAACCTGGATGGCCATCTGCTCTCCATGATGCCCTTTTCAATGATATCCTTTCCAGGGCTACCCTGGGGAAGCAGTTCCATGGATGCGACTGCAGAGCTGATATTTCCTATCTGGAAAAGCCCCAGATTTGTTGTCTTTATATTATATTCTTCTACTGGGGTTTCCAGAGTGAAAGCCATCCCATCAAGGCTGTATTTCAAGTTTTTAACTGAGCAGTACTCTGAAATCTTTACAAGCCGTGAATTTCTTACATCGGCAATTTTCCTTATTTCTGCCACCACCTCTGGTTTGTTATCAAGCAAAACAACTGGCTTATCTCTTTTTATTATCCCCCCCTTTTCATGGGCTATGGAGGTTAGTGAGCATCCTAACCTCTGATAGTGTTCGTATCCTATCTGTGCAATTATGCTTACTTCCGGGTCGACTATATTTGTAGAGTCAAGTCTTCCTCCCAGCCCCACCTCTATGGCAGCATAATCTGCATTGTTGTCGGCAAAATATTTGAAAGCCATTACGGTTGTGGTTTCAAAAAATGTGGGATTTCTGTACTGAGCCGCCAATTCTTCTATATAATTACGGTTTGATTTTACAAAATCAATAATATAACTGTCCGGTATAGGATCTAAACCAAGCATTATGCGTTCATTAAAATCAAGGAGATGTGGAGATGTGTACATTCCAGTTTTATATTTTTGCCTTAATATGTTATAAATGAATGATGCTATGGATCCTTTCCCGTTAGTTCCGGCTATATGTACAACCTTGAATTTATTCTGTGGATTACCAAGATGGCTGGCTAGATCCATAGTTGCCTTTAGATCCATTTTAATGCCTTCACGCTTTAAATTATATAGGTAATCCAGTGTATTATCAATCATTGTATGGGAATGGTAATCCAGTATTTATTTTATTTTGATATAGCAATCTTGCCAGTAATTAAATTCATATAGCAAACCGAACCAGATAATTTGTTCCTGATAGGTGTTTAACGGCTCTCCACCCAGTATGTCAAGGTACCTGTCGGTTATGGACCGGTAATCTTTTGATCTATAAAAATCAAACCAGAATTTAAATTTTTCAGATGGTGCAGGAATTGCCTCGGCAATATAGCCATATGACCACTGGCATGGGAACATTGATAGCATCCCATTAATTGACGAATCCTTTGACCATCTTATGAGGTGGTTTATATAGGAATAGGTTGTATAATTCATCTCATATTCCTTTATTTCTTCTTCAGGTACACCAAATTGTTTTAGCATGTTCCGGTGGAATTCTGGTTCTTCGGCGCCTATATCATTATACAGTTCCCTGATTTTACTGTCACTGGCAGATTTCCCTATAATGCTTCCGGCAGCCTTATAATGTTTCAGGTATATATTTTCCTGCCTCAGATAATACCGGAACTGGCCATCTTCTAGAGTCCCATCTTTCATGGATTCCACAAAATTTGAATGTACTATATGGTCAATTAATTCCATGACCTCCTGTGAATTCAGATAACTCCTTAGATACATAAAATAGTATATGGCTTTATTATATATCTTTAACCCTTATCAGCCCTTTTCTTGTCCTTATTCCATCTGCTGGACATTTTATATGAATAATACCTCTCACCGGAGACCCTGATCTCTACACCCTTGGTCTTGTATTTCCTAACCCAGCCTGGAAGTTCTACCATATTACACAGTATACGTAATATGAATATTAATCTTTCTATT
>JAKAYM010000155.1 GCA_021826795.1 Thermoplasmata archaeon | reverse complement strand
CAACAGATAATGTTTTCATATTTATCAGAATGTTGTTTAATCATTCATCTGGCACAGTAACAATATTCGGAAAATGGTTGTTTCGTGGGTTTTGAGTAAATGCCTGATGAAGCTATACAAATACCAATATTTTAAAATAGTATTTTGTAAATATAGGTATATGAAAGCCAATGATGGTATAACCCTCAGGGTAGCCGAAGCAAATGCCACTGACCCTGGAATGGCCAGAGTACGACTGGATGAAATATCAAGACTTGATCTGGATGTTGAGATCGGTGATGTTGTTTCCATAGAAAAGGTAAGGGCCACGGTTGGCAGGGTTTTCAGGGCAAGGCCCGAGGATGAAAATAAGGATATTGTCAGAATAGACAGTGTAATGAGAAATAATTGTGGTGCATCCATAGGTGATAAGGTTAAGGTAAAAAAGGTTGAGGTTGAAGAGGCAAAGAAGGTAGTTCTGGCACCCATAATAAGGAAGGACCAGAGATTGAGGTTCGGTGAGGGCATCGATGACTTTGTTCAGAAAGCCCTAATCAGAAGGCCATTAATAGAACAGGACAGCATCAGTGTTCCGGGATTAACACTTGCAGGACATACGGGATTATTATTCAAGGTTATAAAAACGGTTCCCAGTAAGGTACCTGTAGAGGTCGGCGATGCAACCGTGGTGGAAATCAGGGAGGAACCCGCATCCGAGGTTCTCGAAGAGGTAACAAGGGTAAGTTACGAGGATATTGGTGGATTATCGGAACAATTAGGAAGAATCAGGGAAATCATTGAATTACCATTGAAACACCCGGAACTGTTTGAGAGGCTTGGAATAACACCACCAAAGGGTGTTTTATTAAATGGTCCTCCAGGAACCGGTAAAACCTTAATAGCAAAGGCAGTTGCCAATGAAAGTGGTGCAAATTTCTACGCAATCAATGGACCGGAAATAATGAGCAAATATTACGGCCAGAGTGAGCAGAAGTTGAGGGAGATCTTTCAGAAGGCGGATGAATCTGAACCTTCAATTATATTTATAGATGAAATAGATTCAATCGCACCGAAGAGGGAGGATGTCCAGGGTGAAGTGGAAAGAAGGGTTGTTGCACAGTTATTAACCCTGATGGACGGCCTAAAGGACCGCGGCCATGTAATAGTAATAGGTGCAACAAATAGACTGGATGCTGTTGACCCTGCGTTGAGAAGGCCAGGTAGATTTGACAGGGAAATAACTATAGGTGTACCCGATAAGAAGGGTAGAATAGAGATATTAGCAATACATACAAGAGGTATGCCCCTGGGTATGGATGAGGACGCACGTGACCAGTTCTTCTCAAGAATGGCGGATTTAACATATGGTTTTGTTGGGGCTGATATGGCCGCATTAACAAGGGAATCCGCGATGAATGCCCTGAGAAGGTATTTACCTGAAATAGACCTTGATAAACCCATACCTACAGAAGTCCTGGAAAAAATGACGGTAACAGAAGATGACTTCATGGAGGCATTAAAGACCATAGAGCCAAGCAGTTTAAGGGAGGTAACCGTTGAGGTACCCAATATAAAATGGAGTGATATAGGTGGACTCGAAAGTGTTAAATCCGAATTAAAGGAGGCTGTTGAGTTACCATTACTGAATCCGGGTGTATTTACAAGGCTTGGAATAAGGTCACCGAAGGGGTTTCTATTATATGGACCACCTGGAACCGGTAAAACCCTGCTGGCAAAGGCAGTTGCCAATGAGAGCAATGCAAATTTTATATCCGTAAAGGGTCCAGAAGTTCTCTCGAAGTGGGTTGGAGAAAGTGAAAAGGCCGTAAGGGAGATATTCAAAAAGGCAAAGCAGGTTTCACCAGCAATAATATTCATGGATGAAATAGATTCAATCGCACCTAGAAGGGGGGCATCTATGGATTCCGGCGTAACCGAGAGAATTGTGAATCAGTTATTAACATCAATGGATGGCATTGAGGTCTTAAACGGCGTTGTTGTAATAGCCGCCACCAACAGGCCTGATATAATCGATCCGGCACTGCTAAGGGCTGGCAGATTTGATAAAATCATGTACATACCACCGCCAGATGAGGAGGGTAGATTAAAAATACTGGAAGTCCACACAAAGAAAATGCCACTTGCAAAGAAGACAGATTTAAAGGAAATTGCAAGGAAGACCGAGGGTTATGCCGGCGCAGATCTTGAAAACCTCTGCAGGGAGGCAGGAATGATGGCGTACAGGTCCAACCCGGATGCAACTGAGGTTAGCCAGGATGATTTTCTAAAGGCAATGACAACAATAAGGCCATCGATTGATAAAAACGTGATAAAATTCTACAGTGACCTTGCAGTGACAATGGGACATGATATAGCCCAGAGGAAAAAGACGGAAGATCTGGGTTTATATCAGTAAGATTTTATAAATATATAACTTTCCACATCTATTTTTTCATCACTATTTTTCCTTAAATATATTTTATCATTTTCCCTGAAACCCAGAACTATTTTACTATTTTTTTCCATTTCGGATATAAACTGTGTATATGTCATATTCCGGTAATTATCATTTATCCCCTCCTCAATAATGCTCTTTGTCGATAATAATTCATTGATAAACTCCGGTATTCCCGGAATCATAATTGAGGAATAAATTAACATCGAGGAAACATCACCCTTTATGATTATATCATCCATATAATTTACCGCATGTTCCCTGCTATCAGGATTTAATATCTCACCAATTATCCGTACGTTTTTATTTAGTTTCCTTACAACCATTGCCGCCAGTATTGTTTCCGCATCCAGTGCCAGTGAATACTTTTCACCGGTATCCCTGGAAAACAAAATAATAGACGATGCCTTATTAATACCGGATTTTATTAAATCATTTTCCCTTAAAAAATTTCCCTTGATGAATGTAAACTCAGGGGTTTCTTTAATTTCACTATCATTTAAAATCACTATATCAATGCCCTCACCCTTTATTTTTTCAAGAACCTTTCTTGTTGTCTCATTATAATTGCATAAAATTACATGTTTCTTTTCCACTGCCATTTTATCACCCAGCCTTGATGCCAGCCTTATGTCAATTAATACACTGGTTAATGCGGCCATCAGGTAACCCAGAGAACCTATTCCCAGTACCATGATAATTATACCATTGGCTCTGCCATAAAAACCGTAAACCGGTGTATCCCCATAACCTACTGTTGTGATTGTCTGCATTGTCCACCATAAACTCGTAAATAGATTATGTATGCCGCTTGATGGTACTGTATTTTCAATATAATATTCACTGAATACTGAATATACAATTACTGATACTGCAAGCAATGAAGCCTTCATTATATGGTTTCTTGAAAATTTCCTGAATTTTTTGAAGAACAGTATAAATGGGTTCACGGAGAATTATGCATTAGTAATATTTATTATTTATTAAAAGCGATTATATACGCTTCTCTGTAAATTATATCCTGACCTTATATCCAGTTTTACCATGGAATTTTTATGATAGCCAATAATCGTCATAGTATAATGCATAATATTTATATAAGATAAATAGTATAAGATAAATATGGTAAGTCCTGGTTATAGATCTATTATGATAACCGAAGAAGAATACGATAAATTGAACATAGCCAAAAAAAACTTTAATAAAATTTATGCATCGCAGGAAAGCTTTAGTACGCTAATAGATCTGATGCTACGTCGTTCCGTGTTGGTGCTCAATCTTGAGAAAGAATTAATCGATTATATAAATAAACTGAAAGACATATTATTAAAAGATGATAGAGTCGCAGGAGTGGTATTATTTGGCTCCGTTGCAAAAGGAAATTATAATAATATAAGTGATGTAGATATGCTGGTAATAGTGGATCAGGACACATATGAATACTCTAAAAAACTTTGGGAAATAAGAAAAAAAATACTGCCAGTGGAAATAGAGTTTGTAAAAAAAGGAAAATATTACCGGTTCAGCCCCTTTGTACTATCGCTGAGTGACCTGACCTCATTTAGGTCAATTTATTTCGATTTTGCAGATTATGGTATAATACTTTATGAAAAAGGAGATACCGTGACAAAATTTATGGTGGATATTAATAAAATAAAGCATACAAGAAAATTTACCGCTGCGGGGGTGGAACTAACATGGAAAATGAAGCAGTGAATGCAGTAAATAATGCTAAGAGATGGTATAAAACAGCAACCGATGCTTATGACGATGGTAACTATGATACATGCGTATACTCCCTTGAAATGGCACTGGAGATAGGCTTAAAATCAATATTTCTAAAGTTTGAGATTGAATATCCTAAGATACACGATGTAATACCAATTTTTAAACTAAGGGCAGGGTCATTGAAATTTAATAAAAAACTGGAAGAGTCGCTGGATGAAATATTGGAAACGTTCCAGTTGCTATTGAAATATA
>JAKAYM010000154.1 GCA_021826795.1 Thermoplasmata archaeon | reverse complement strand
TCCACCAATATGGATTTAAAGTCATTAAATTCTTTGATAAAATCAGGAGATAAAAGTAAAGTATACTTTTTTTACTGCAAGAAGGGTCTTAACAGTGCATATGCGTCTTCAATAATGATTTCAAACGGCTTCAAATCATTCTATTCTACTGAAAAAAACTTGAAAAAAGAATATACTCTGAATAACTGAATATTATTTCAGTATCTTTCCTGTTGCCATTTGCCATAAATAAAGATCAAAAACGCCAGGCATAAGTCCGTAAACGGATGCTATGGAATTGAAAATTTTCTCTTTCTCAAGATAATCCTTTCTTGTATTGAGTTTTATATCATCTATATATCCGTAATCTTTCATGAGCTTCAGTATATGTTTATCCAGAATTGCAAAATCAAATATACCGATATTTCTTAGAAAATGCGATGCTTCCTTATACCCTACACCCTTTACATTATTTACAAGATACTCCCTGAGAAAAAAATGATCATTTTCAGAGATAAGTTTTTTAATATTTTTCCTTATATGGCGTGCATTTACGATATATGCCGCTCTCTTATTGTAGAACCTGTATTTAGAGGCCTTCAGTTCATCTCTCAATTTTTCCTCCGGATATTTTATGAAACCATTCATTATGGTTCTCTGGGTCTTTATTCCCATTTCGGCTGAAGTGTTTGCAGTAAGTATACAAAAACACAGCTCTATGAAAAGCGAATCATTTCTAGATTTTCCCATATTAATAAAATCAATAACACGCTCGTTTATTCTTCCAGCAAATAAAATTTTTGACTCCATTATTTTAATGGACAGTTCATCTTCTTTAATCATAAAAAATAAAAATTTTTAATCCTTCTTGAAGGCTTCATACGTTCTTTTTGCCCTTTCCAGTCTCTTTTCAACGACCTTCCAGTCCACATTCTTCATGAAAGCATCCAGGTAAGGAGCCCTCTTTGCACCGTAATCAGTATAGTAAGCATGCTCATAGACATCCAGTGGAAGTATCATAAGCGCATTCCATATTGCTGAGGCATTGTGTATATCCGCACCGAGCACTCTTAGCTTCCCGGTATTAAGGTCGAATACAAGATGCGCCCATCCTCTGAATGCAGTTCCAACTGCCTTGAAAAGAGCAACAAAATTTTCATAGCTTCCAAAATCCTTTTCTAGAGCTGATTTTACTGATGCTGGCATTACAACATGCTCCTTGTTCAATGACTCGAAATAGTATTCATGGAGCATTGACCCATCGTAGTTGAACGTCTCTTCTAGCTTCATTTCTCTGAGGTCGCTGTAATTCTGATTGGCTTTTGTTAGATCAACGCTGGGCAATTTTGACCATATTTCGTTAAGTTTCGCCACATATCCCTTATAATGGAAATCAAAGTGGTAGTCTATCTGCTTGTCTGATATGCCGTCCAATCCTCTAGGTCTATCATTCTCCTTTACTTCCCATGTTTCTGTAGCCATAATTATCATATTGATATTAGCTTATCATTTAAAAATTTATTGAAATTCTTACAGCTTAAAAGTACATTTATACGCATATATAGAGCTATATTATCTCCATAATTTAACAAAAATTAATAATCTTTTCATGATACTGCCGACATGATTCCTGTGGTATTGATCGGTGGAATTCCCGGTGTCGGAAAGACCAGCATCTCTGGATATATAGGAAGGGAATTCAATATCAATATAGTGCTTTCAGGGGATTACCTGAGGGAGTTTTTGAGGCCATATGCGGATGGTGAACTCATGGATGTGAGTGTTTACAGTGCATATTCAATATTCGGCGAAAAGAGTGATAAAAATATAATAAGGGGCTACATGGAACAATCAAAATATATGTATCCAGGAATTAACGCAATATTAAGAAGGGCCATAAAGAACGGTGAGCCACTTATACTGGAGACGCTTTATTTTATTCCAGAAATGCTTGATGAGGATATCAGGGGTAAAATAATCAAAATATATATACGCATATCAGACAGGAATTTGCATAGCAGCAGATTAAAAGAAAGGGTAAATTATACTCATTTGAATTCGCCCGGAGAAAGGCTTGTAGAGCAGCTACCTGTATATAGTGTAATGGAAAAATATTCGCTTGATCAGTGCGGGAATGATGTTCTGATTGTAGATAATAAGGATTTTTCCGGAACTGAACTTGAAATAAAGAACTATATAAAATCGATTATATGAATGAAAGTGCGTTATTAATATCCTCTAAAATTTCTTCAGGGTCTTCTATTCCAACTGATAGCCTTATAAAGTTATCATTCACGCCCAGTATTTTCAATTCATCAACTGTGAGAGACCTGTGAGACATGGTTTTGGGCGTAGACACTATACTGTCAACACCGCCCATTGTATTAGCAGGTATTATTCTCTTAAGGTTTGCAGCAAATTTCTGAGCGCTATTTATAATCTCAAAGCAAACTATTCCAGAATAACCTTTCATATATTTTATGGCAGTATCATAATCTGGATGTCCCCGGAGTCCAGGATATATTACCCTCTTAATCCCCGGATTATCTTTAAGGGAACCAGCTATTTCCATTGCATTTGAATTTATTTTCTCCATTCTTATATCGAGAGTTTTCATGCCAGTCTCTGTAAGGAATGCAGAATTCGGGTCAAGTGTTGTTCCCAGTGTTCTTCTCATGGCATCAATTTTTTCCATTAAATCCTTTCTCCCTGCAGCCAGTCCGGAAATAACATTATTGTGCCCGGCAATAAACTTTGATGAGCTGTGTATAACTACGTCCGCACCCAGTTTAATCGATTTAAGATTATATGGAGTCGGAACAGTGGAGTCCACAATTAGCAGAGATCCTACCTCATTGCACCGTTCCGATATTGCCTTGATATCATTTACTCTCAGTATTGGATTAGTAACACTTTCAATAAAAACGATTTTTGTATCTTTCCTGATAGATTTTATAATATTTTCTGTGCCCGGAATCGATATATCAGTATTTACACCCCATTTTCCCATAAAATCCTTTATGAAATGGTAAGACCGTGCAAAGATATCAAGATGCGTCAATATTCTATCTCCTGGGCTGGAAAGTGCCATCAATGTCGTTGTTATGGCCCCCATTCCGGAGGAAAACACATTATAATCCTCAGAATCTTCCATTCGCATTATCTGTTTTCCCAGATTTTCTACAGTGGGGTTATACTCTCTGGTATACCTGTAATTTTCACCATCAGGCACAATATACGAAGTGGTCTGATATATGGGAAACGTGACAGGTTTGGCATATATTTTATTAATATCATCTCTAATCATCATAATCCTCCAGAATGGATGTTTCCCTAATGTTATAATCAACATTGTACGATTTCATTATTCTACCAGTATTTGATATAATTTCATCCTTCTTTGTATTTTCATCGGTGAATATTAAAATCGAGGGTCCTGCACCACTAACACATACTGATATTGCGTTTTCTGATATGGCTTTCTCTCTTATCTTCCTGTAATACGGGAATAATGTTTCCCTTGACTTTTCAACTATATCATCCATCATTCCCTCCCTTATTGCATCACGGTCTCCATTCATGAAGCCATAAAGCATTGTAGAAATTCTTGCTGCATGCAGTACATGGTCTGTTATGCTGATTTTATCAGGAACCATTAACCTTGCCTGCTGGGTCTTCTTTTCCACATGTGAGTACGGTATGATCAGTAACAATGCCATCTCATAATTGATTTTAACTTTCCTGACCCTTACCGGAGATGTTGAGCTTATCAGTGTCAATCCACCGTATATCCCGGAGGAGACATTATCAGGATGTGCTGATCCGCAGGCAGCGATTTCACCGTACATGGAATAGTATACCATTTCATCGGAGCTCATATTTAGTTCAAATAATTCATTTACCGCTTTTACTGACGCTGATGAGGATGCCCCGCTGCTTCCCAGTCCCAGACCTATGGGAACGCCTTTATTAATTCTCACCTCTATACCATCCTTAATGCCCCTATCGTCCAGTATTTTTAGAACACTGAGGCCAGCAGAATTGTTTTCAGGATTCTCTGGTGTAGAATCAGATATAATTTTTATACCTGTTCCTCCAGTTTTTTTTACTGTGACAGAATCAAAAAATGCTTTATGGGCAAGCGATAATATATCGTAGCCCGGTCCGAGATTGGCTGACGAGGAATAACTGCGCCTTGTGACTTCCATAATAATCCCATGAACTCATAAAATAAATTAATTATCTAATGTTATATGATTCCAGGTAATAACACTTATTTTTTTCAAGCTTCTAGGTTAAATTACATTACTTGTCATGTTTGGATAATTAATAGATATCAATATTTTAAAATACTATTTAGTAAATATGGTACCATGAAACCAGATGATGGAATTACACTCAGAGTAGCTGAGGCAAATGCAGTTGACCCTGGTATGGCCAGAGT
>JAKAYM010000020.1 GCA_021826795.1 Thermoplasmata archaeon | reverse complement strand
TTCCGATCTCGATAATTGCCAGAGTCGGTGTCTGTACACGGCCTACAGATATAAAATCTTTCCACAGGCGGTTGCTTGTTACCGAAAAGAATCTTGTAAGAACCGCACCCCAGAGTAGATCTATTTCTTCTCTGGCCTTTGCAGAATCTGCTAATCCATAATTTACCTCGAGCAAATTATCGAAGGCGTCCTTCACCTCCTGTGATGTCAGTGCACTGAATTTTGCCCTTTTAATTTTTGTATAACCGGATTCTATGAATTTGAGTGCCTCCACCCCGATGAGTTCTCCTTCACGATCGTAATCAGTTGCAATAATTACATTATCTATTCCTGAGAATGACTTCAGTGCAGAATAGGCACGCTGGTTTGTGACCTTATATATTATACTTGAATCGATCAATTGGTCAAGGTCTGATTTTATCCAGTCTTTGAATTCTTCCGGAAAATCTGCACCGAGTATGTGCCCGCTAAGGGAAACCATTATATTTTGCTCATTGTTCCTTTCAAATTCTATGTAGCTGATATTCTTAGATTTTTTTTGTTTGGAGGTCTTATCAGAAAGTATGTAGGATATTCTTCTTCCAGCATCCATTTTTTCTGCTATAATTAAATTGAGTACCAAAGCAATCTACTAACAATTAACAATACTAAATAAATATTTTTAATCCCGGTCAATTTATACTGTTATAAAATATATTAAGGAATATTTAAATATCCTGTGTGACTATATATAGTTATGACAGAAGTAATTGTTATACATAAATGGAAAGATGAGCAGAAAGCAGATGTTATGAAGTTCGCAACGAGTATAATGGACATGGCAAAATCAAAGAAATTGCCCGCTGGGTTGAAACTGGAGGAATTATTCCTTGGTCAGAAGGAAAATGAAGCAGTTTGCAAATGGGATGTGGATACACTTGACCATCTGATGGAAACCGCAAAATCAATGAAACCAACATGGGACATTCAGGCAATAGAAGTTGACCAGAAATTCAAGAAAGGATTATTCTAAGCTTTTCCATGTTTTTTTGGAGGTATGCCCAGAAATGCGGCATAATCCTCAATTTTTTTTATTTGTTCTCTATGCAATCCAAAAAATATCCCTTTTCCCTTTCCACGAATATATAATTTCCCGTTTAAATGAATAATATCTCCAAGAGTTTTACTGACAATAATAAGTTCATGGTCTTTCACAGGTATTTTTACTGTAGATGAGTTCCATACAACTTCAGGATAATCACTGTGCCTCGGTGGGAGTATTTTATTGAATTTTCTATCTTCTATATCTATATGTGTAACCCGAGCCCTGCCATAGCCTTTAACATGAATAAATACAACCGCATTTTCCAGCCTGGCCCCGTCAAGAAATACATCAGCTGAGACCATAATTTTACCCGGCATTCCATTCAATAAATACAACAATGATATTTAAATGGCGGGACTACATATTCTCTCTCAATCAGCAACTAAAAAAAGGTTATTATATTATTAAATACTTATCCAATAAGGGCTCGTAGTCTAGTGGTTATGATACCGCCCTTACAAGGCGGTGGTCACCGGTTCAAATCCGGTCGGGCCCATAAATATAATGGGGATATAATTATATTTTTCAAAACTTACAACCTTGTTCTCGTATTGTATTTTCAAGAGAAAATCTATAGATTGGAATCTAAAACAATGTTTATTAAACTTGCTATAATATATATACTACGGATCAAGAAATCCAGATGGACATTAAAGATGTGGGACTCACCGTTGAAAAGTACCTTAAAGATTTGTGTATAGAAGGAGCAGCTAGGATTGTATCCGCAAAATTCAATTAGGGTTATTGGAGTGTTGTTGTCTATTCAAGAGATATAGAAGTTGCAGATAAAAGGCAAAAAATAGGCATAATCGCCGCCCTGGTAATAAATGATACAACCAGCAAAGTCGAGGTATTCACAGAAAACCCAACATAAGGAGCCTTTTCATATGGGATTGATCATAGAGCAGATTAAACTAAAGGGTACAATCAGGAGTACCAAAGTCTCCGCTTTGATAGATTCCGGTGCTGAGGGAAATTATATCAGTGCTGTGTTGCCCAATGGAATTAAGCCAGAACAGCTTGGGTTTCTGTCTTACGGTGAAATTCCCGTCTCAATTCCAGAATCAATATCCAGGGAACTACATAAGTCTTTGACATTCGCAAATCTGGAAATAAACGGCATTATGTTTTCTGAACCAGAATTCATAATTCTCGAAAATATAAATTTTCCCGTCATAATAGGAGTAGAAATTCTACAAATTATGGGATTAAAACTAGACTTCAGTACTGATAACGTGAGAGATTGAAAGCTATTGTTCTTAAAAAATATATAGATGGCTTTATAATTTGCCAGTTAATTCGATCTATGAAATAATCGCATCCATTATTTTCTGCAGAAGGAATATTAGAGATGATAAGCAAAAATTAGAGACATGTCGAAACGAGCAAAATATCATTGGTTTATCACAATTGAGTGAAAGCTGTATTGATAATTATTGCCCTGTTTGTATTTCCCGGAATCTTAATTTTATTTTTATTGCCCTACATAATTTACCTTGATCAATCTCATGCAAAGTATCTTTCACATATGGAATTATTTCTTTCACGGATAGGATTACTTTTGTATTTGACCGTTAAAACTACTTATCTGTTTGAATAATCCTTCAGCGGAATCCTTGTAATAGTATTTCTTCTCAGCGTCACTCATGAAGAGCTGTGTATAACCGGAGTTATGGTTACTGGAGTAAATTTGTATTTCGGCGTCCCGGTCTCGTCATCCAGTTCAGCATCCACAACATAATTTATGTCGGCATTATGCATGTATGAAAATACAACACCAGGGAGTACATCCTCAGTGATTCTTGCCGCGATTTCGATCTGACCAACCCTTGACTTCAACAGAACCATACTGCCGTCACTTACACCGTATTTCTTTGCGTCAACCGGGTTGACCCAGAGTGTGGGAACATATTTCTGCATTCCAGGAATTCTGTTTATTACCTCGTCAGTGTTATACCTTGTAACTGTTCTACCCGTTGAGAGTATAAAATCATTGCTTTCATCCTTTGCCTCAACAGGGATAAAATTTGCCTTTCCATCTGGAAGTGAGAATTTTTCGCTGTACAGATGAAGTTCTCCATTGGGATACCTTGAATTTTGGGAATAGTCCTTGACATCGCTTATTTTCACTGCTGAGTATATTTTGGAAACTTTTTTCATCTCCTCAAAGTTTGCTTCCGGCGATGTTTCAAAAGAAAAGCCTGCCTTTTTTGCAATTCTTGCAATAATTTCACCATCAGGCAGTGCTTCTCCTGGAGGTTCCACGGCCTTGAATCTCCACTTTACCAGCCGGTCAAGGCTGGTAACCGAACCATCCTTCTCTGCCCATGCTGCAGCCGGCAGTACTATATGGGCGTAATCCGTATTCTCCGTCATGAATATATCCTCAACAACAACCAGTTCCAGGGATTTAAGAAAGTTTTCTATTCTTGTCTTATCCGGCAGGCTTCTTACTGGATTGTAACCCATGAGGAACAGTGCCTTTATCTTTCCTTCATTTCCATAAAATGCCTCCGGTATGTTTGTCCCTTTGCAGATAGGTGGTTTGAATCCCCATACCTTGGATAGTTCATCGCTGTTTGCCTCATTCAATGGGCCGTTGGGGAATATATCAGGTTTTATCAGATCCCCTGAACTTTGAACATTTGTCTGCCCCCTGTAAACTATAATGCCAGTGCCCTCCTTTCCTATGTTACCGGTTAATAGCACAAGGTCTATATAGGATTTTATACCCTTTGTGCCGGTTGACTGGGTTAGACCCAGTCCCCAGGAAAAAATAGATTTTCCTCCTGAAACAAGGTCGGCAAATTGTTTTATAGTTTCTTTTGGAATCCCTGTTCTGGCCTCGGCAAGTTCGAGAGTATATGATGAAACCGTGGCTTTATAAGATTCAAAATCATTTGTTCTTGAAGCAATAAAATCCTTCTTAATAAGATTATTCTGTATCAGATAGTTCCCAACTGCATTGAAAAGGAAAATGTCCGTGCGTGGCTTTATCTTTATATGAACATCGGCAAAAACATCTGTTCTTGTAGTTCTCGGATCTATAACTATGACCTTGGCACCATTCTGCTTTGCCTCTACAAAATACTGTGATAGCACCGGATGACTATCTGTGATGGATTCTCCCGCTATAACTATCACATCTGCCTTTGGAATTTCAGTTACTGATGTGGCACCGGCACCTATACCGACCATTTCCTTGAGTGCCTTTGCTGATGGATCATGGCAAACTCTGGCACAGGAATCCACATTGTTTGTGCCTAGTGCCCTACCCAGTTTCTGGAATAAATAAACCTCTTCCAGTGTATTCTGGCATCCACCATAAAATGCAACGGAATCCGGACCATATTTGCCCTGTATTTCTTTTATTCTTTTCACAACAAGATTCAATGCACTGTCCCAGTCTGTTCTCTCAAGATTTCCTTTTGTTCTAACCAGCGGATAGTATATTCTATCCCACATGGTTAAAGCCTCATGTGCAGCTACACCCTTACCACATATATGACCGTGACTAACAACATGTTCAGGAGTGGGTTTTACAGCCGTAATTATGTTATTAACAGGCAATAACTCTAATCCGCATCCGACTCCGCAAAAAGGACAAATAGATTTCATGTAATATTAATTGATAGTTCTATTTAATGGTAAGTATTTTATTGAATAAATTTAGTCTTAATCCTCGCTTGGTTATGTATCGTATCTTATTCAATAGTTTATTCATATTTTTATTTTGATTTCTATCGAACCCCATGAAATTTCAGAAGATTAAATATAAGGGCAAAAAAATACAAAGAGCGGATCGGTTTTTAAGAAAGAACTGTGCAATAAAAAAGTTTTTTATAAACTTGGCTGGGAGTCTGCAGAAGGAGTCTTCACTGAAAAATTGTTAAATGCATTAAGGATGCAACTGTTACATGGGTTCATATATCCAAAGTTCCCGTTGATGGAGCAAAAAATGATAGATTTTATTGCCATAAAAATTGAATCAATCTACTGCATCAAAATGTACTGGGAATTTACATTTAACTTAAATTTCTGGCTAAATGAATTATGCAACTCACGGGATACCATAAATAGTATCTTATAATGGTTCAATATGTATAATAATTGTAATATAAATTACCCGAATGCATAGTTTACCCGTAAAAATAATAAAAAAAAATTAATTGCAAAATTATATATAGATAGATAGTTACTATCATGCTGTTATGAGCAAAGTAGTTGCAAAGTATATAGAAATACCAAAGAAAAATATTACGGATTTCTGGTCCAGTGACAAAATAAACCATATAAGAAGACTATCATATTCGCCTGAAGCTTCTGAAATTTTTGTTAAAAATACAGAAAGCCTTCGTATTGTGGACAGGATTAATTTTAAGACCAATATGCTTGATTACAATTCAACTAATATTCCAGTTACAAAAACTTCACTTGCCGGATTCGAACTTGACGTACCGGTTTATCTTGGTGATATGTCATATGGTGCCCTCAGTGGAAATCCTAATATCGCCATAGCGAAAACAGCTGAGATAACAAAAACAATGGCAGGTACAGGCGAAGGTGGCCTTTATGGTTCAGTTGCAAATACAAAAAGGATATTTATACAATGGGCCTCTGCCAGATTCGGTGTGAGTTACGATGAGCTAAAAACCGGCGCCGGTATAGTCATTAAGATAGGACAGGGAGCTAAACCCGGAATAGGGGGGCATTTGCCCGCAAGCAAGGTAACTCACGATATATCAATTGCCAGAAAAATTCCTGAGGGAATAGATGCTATTTCACCTGCGCCGCATCACGATATATACTCCATAGAGGATCTTGCTCAGCGCATAGAAGCATTGAAAATAATGTCAGGAAAACCAGTATATGTGAAAGTTGCCGCAACTAATTATATACCCTACATAGTAACAGGAATAGCAAGATCAGGTGCTGCAGGAGTAATTATTGATGGGCACGGTGCGGGAACAGGAGCTGCACCGGTAACTGTCAGGGATAGCCTCGGCATACCTGTAGAGATGGCTGTGGCATCATCGCATAATATTCTTGTTAAAGAAGGCCTGAGAAAGAATTTCAGCATAATAGCTGCCGGCAGGATTTCTGATTCCACAGATGCAATGAAGCTATATGCTCTTGGAGCTGATGTAGTAAGCCTGGGAACATCCGCATTGATAGCAATGGGATGCGTTATGGTAAGGAAATGTAACCTGGGATACTGCCCGGCAGCCCTTACAAATAAAGCAGACAACAAAAACTTGTTAGATTTAGATTTTGGAATAGAGAGCACTGTTAACTTTGTTAATGGTTTTAAAATTGAAATAACAAAGATGATGTCCTATCTCGGAATAAGAAACATGAAAGAATTAGTAGGGAATACAGACCTTCTCTACGGTGAAGGACTTTCTGAAAACACCTTAAAGGTGCTGGGAATTAATTCTAAATCACCTCAAAATCTAAGTTTCAAGCAGGGAATATTCCATACAGATAAAAAGTATATCAACGAACTTATCATTAAGGGAGAACCGGTAATCAGCAGCATGGGAAGCAATGCGCCTCCTGATGTTGAATTGCCTTCCAGGATAATTGACTGGCTCAGGCTTGATGGTGCACAGGTTACCAGGCCATCTATAGATCCTTACAGGGAGGATATAAATCTTAATTTCTATCTGTGTGGTGGATCAATAAACATATCGATGCCGGTGATTATTAAGGTCAGTGGTGCAGGTCCAGAAATAAAAAATGCACTTTCCTGGGCTGCCATGTTTACCGGAACTATGATTGTTGATGAACAAGTCCAGAAAGAATTTAAAAGTATTTCTATAATTGGAAAAACTGTGTATAAATATAAAAAACACAGTTATTCCACAGACGGAAAACAGGATTATTCAACCGCCGGCTTTGTTATCAAACAGGACGATGACATGGAAATAGATATAGTCACTCTGGATCAGGAATTAAAAGAAAGAGGAATACGGGAAAATTATGACATTATTGGAGAAATTGATTACTTCAGGAATACAGGAGATATCGTTAAGTATTTGGCGCTGGGCTGCGATTCTCTAATAATTTCATATAAAATATTTGAAGATGGATTGAATAACAGTTATAGTAATCTCAGAGAGAAAGCTGTTAACTTCCTTATGGGTATTAAAAAAGAAATTAGTCTGATTTCTGGAGCAATGGGAATAGCGAATTTGCAGTATTCTATTGTAGGGAATACTGAATTGCTGAGGGCTATAAATCTTGATAATACAATAGCCGAAAAAATAAATGTGACGGAGGCAGGATCAACATGAACTACATACCTTCAAGCTGCGGCCTTTTTGGAATAATGAGGAAAAAAGATTCTGCTAAAATTTCAGGAAGTATCCCGGTTAAATGCCTTGATTATATAAGATATCGTGGCAGCGATAAGGGTTCTGGATACGCATCATTTAACTTGAACAGTACCAATAGCTTTACAGTAAAAATATTTTACAATGATGAGGAAGAGAAACTACGGACATTGCTTCATGAACACGGGATAGGAATAAACAGTTCATATAGAGAAAATGGAAAATTCATAAAAAGCTGCTGTTACGATATAGCGTTTGAAGACAGCAGGTCCCTGGATGAGGTTAATGCAAAACTCTGGGATGATGGTAGTGGAAGATTGTACAGTGCAGGAAAATCACTCCTTGTATACAAAGGTGTCGGGTATCCGGATGCAGTCGGCGAGGAATATGATTTAAGTGAAAAAGAGGCAGATATGTGGCTGGCCCATACCAGGCAGCCCACAAATTCTCCAGGATATTTGCCTTACTGGTCACATCCTTTTTCCACATTTAATATTGCTATAGTGCACAATGGTGATATAAGTTCATTCGGAGCCAACAGGGAGTACCTGAAATCAAAGGGAGTAACAAGTTTTGTGGGTACTGACAGTGAGGTGATAGCCCACATTTTTAAAGAATTAATCGGAGAATATGATCTCATTACTGCATTGAAAATAATGTCAGGAAATATTAATGACCCAGAGATTGCGTATAAAACAAGGGGATGTGTGCTGGATGGACCCTATACACTTATAATAGGTTACGATGATGGCCAGGATATATACATGATTGCAATGGCGGACAGGACAAAGCTCAGGCCTGCCATACTCGGTGAGGACAGCAATAACATTTTCATAGCCAGTGAGGAAAGCCAGATAAGGATTATAAGCCCGAAGGCGAAAATATGGACTCTTGAACCTGGATCGTTTTTTATATCATCCGTAAAAAATGGAATAATAAGATATGGAAGAGAAAATTTTGAAAACAAAGAGATGGTATATAACATTGATGAACATGGAATTGATGCGGTAAATATAGAATATAATAAGCTAGATAGTGAAATAATTAAATCCAGGGATGATAGTGTGTACATAAATAATGTGGCTGGCCACAGGTATATAGGCATAACATTTCCAGAGAAACGCCGCAATGTTACATTGTACGGTAACGCAGGTAATTGCCTCATGAACCTTAATGAGAATAATAGTGTAACAGTAAGAGGAAACGTAGCAGATGATTGCTGCGACTCCATGAGTGGAGGTATACTGAAAATATTCGGAGACTCTGGAGATGTGCTCGGACAGGCCCTGAGTGGTGGGCAAATATACATAGATGGAAATGTGGGAAATAGATCATGCATCCAGATGAGGGAGTATGGAAGTTCTATTCCAATTGTTGTGGTAAATGGAAAATTTGATGACTATCTAGGAGAATATATGGCAGGCGGTATAATTTTAGTATTATCTAATAGCAGGAGAAATTTTGGAAAGTATATAGGATCCGGTATGCTGGGTGGCAGAATATTTATCAGGGGGAGGGTTAAAAGCCAGAATATAGGAGTGCAGCCATCAAATCCGATCAAAGCAGGGATGTTAAAATCACTGAAAATTGCCGGCATAATTGAAAAATCCCAGTACATTAAAATGATGAGAAAAAACTTTATCGATATAATCAGAGAGTTACCAGAAGATGCACAGGTTTATGCCAGAAAATATTATTCCGGACATCAAATACCTGATTATGAATATAGAAATCTTTCTTCTGACGAAAAACACAATTTAAAATCTATTATATACAACTTTGATAGAGAAATGGGTAAAAACAGCTCAAAATATCTTAATGACAAATTCACCGTTATCTATCCCAGAAAAATGTAATTGCTGGAAGATAAAAACTATCTAATTTCTTTTAGCATAACTTGAAATTTTAGTTATTTTAAAAATAAGTCGTTTTTACAATTTTGTATCTATTTTTGAGGACCAAGAAGATCATCATCCTTCCAGTATTTCCTATAGATTATGGCCATTGATATTAGCACAGGTATTGTTAACAGTGCAAATGTTTTTTCAAAGCCTATATAGGGAATTATTGCCGCAAATATTAATGGTATTACCATGAAGAGACTCATATTATAAGAATAATAATAAGAATTCACTGCGTTCCTTTCTTCAATAGTTGACCCCCTTGAAATTTCTACTGTCGATACAGGGAATATTGATCCATGTGGAATTCCCAGCAGCATCATCACGGCAACAAAAGCTATGTAATTTGGCAGAAAGGGAAACATTACAAGTGCAAAAACGGTTATTACAGGGGCAAATATAAGCGGTATTCTGAGATTTTTAAATGGCCTGATACTAATATACATTCTGGTTACCATGGAGACAGCAAAGAAGAAAACAAACGGTAAATATGCCATATAGCTGCTGACATGGAATCTTGTCTCAGCAAATATTGCAAGAAAAACTGTCAGGGCGGCAAATGGAACGTTATATGTGGTAATTGTGAGTATGGAAGAAATAAATCCCTTATTTTTTCTAATGAATCTACCATGCGTCTCTTTTTTATTTTCCGGGAATTCCATGAAGAATGATGTAACTATACCTATAAGGCCCAGAGGTGCGAAGAATAAAAATAATGTTCTGTAACTTATTATCGTTAATAGATAGGTTTCAAGACTTGGCCCGAACACCAGACTGAAACTCAGTCCCACTGAATATATTCCCAGAAGCCTCTCTCTGCCTGTTTTATCAGGATACAACGTAGCAGATGTTACAATGTTAGGCAATATTATGCCGTATGCCAATCCTATTACAAATGATATTATGAATACGCTTATATCCCCGGAAAAATAATAGGATATCATCAGTCCAGTTAATGCAAAATTTGTTGCTATAAACATTCTCTTCCTCAAAACGGAGCCCATGAGTGGATTGATGAAAGAAGTAGCAAGAACAGTTCCCAGATATATTATTGCTGTAACCAGTGCCGTTCCTATATACGAAAAATTCAGAATATATTTTGAGTACAAGGGAACCGTGGTAACAACCATATTGTTCGTGCTTCGCATTGATATTGCCATGAGAATCAAAATTACAGAATAGAGGATAAACAACCTTTTGCCGGGAACCTGTTTGTTCATAAAAGTTCAGTGCACAATTTTATAAAGTCCTTGGGTTTAAACGCAAAATTTAACTTTAAAAGCAGGAGGTCTGCCCTTATTTTTGAAATGCCTGCTATAAAATTTTCACATTTTTTTGAATTCAGGCTTTATCAACAATTTTCTGAATCCGTACAGTATATCGCTATCGATCCTGTCCACAGGTTTTGGAGTTTCAACATCATAAGAAACTATATTTCTTGAAAACTCTTCCAGTGCAATCTGGGCTTCAAGTCTAGCAAGAGATGCGCCCAGGCAGAAATGTATTCCCTGTCCGAAGGCCATATGCCTTTTTGTTGCCCGGTAAGGATCGAAAATTTCGCCTCTTTGGAATATACTTTCATCCCTGTTGGCAGAACCAAGATAAAGATTTAGTATATCATCCTTCAAAATTTCGATTCCATTTAGTTCTGTATCAACCTTTGCATAACGCCTGGTTGACTGGACAGGTGACCTGTATCTGAGTGTTTCCTCAACAACGGATGGTATAATGCTAGGATTATTCCTGATGTTACTGTACATTCCAGTGGATTCATGGATCGACAGAAAAGCATTTGTAATCAGATTTGTGGTAGTTTCATTTCCTGCCACAAGTAAAAGTATGGCAAAGCCTGCTATTTCTCTATCCGAGAGCTGTCTGCCTTCTATCTCGACTCGTGAAAGCCTGCTTATAAGATTATTTCTCCGTCCCTCCCTGTCAATCTTTCCGTAGAAATAATCTGCCATCTCATATTGAGTTTCAATATCAGGTTCTCTTCCCAGTGATGTGGCCAGTTTATCAGACCATTCCCTGAAAAAGTTTGAATCTGATTCTGGAACACCGAGCATTTCAGAAATAACAGTAATTGGCAGCAAATAGGAAAACTCTGTTACAGCATCCTGCCATTCCATATCTTTCATATTTTCAACTAGTCTGGATGCTATTTTTCTTATTTTTCCCCTGTATGGTTCTATTGTTGCAGGGGTGAAAGCATCGCTTACTAGATTTCTCAGGATAGTATGTATAGGCGGGTCCAGTATAAGTATGCTCGGGCTTGTTTTCTGGTTCATCATTTCTGCCAGTTCTCCGCCTAAAAGATCCCTGAACTGGGAAGAATAAACATAGTAATTTGATAGTACTTCAGAGATATCCATATATTTGAAGACGTGAATTGTATTTCCGGATCTAATTATGGGTGATTCTTTCCTCATTTTTTTATACCATTCAAAAGGCTCATCAGTATAATCCGGTATATCCATTAATTAAGATATTCAGGATGTATATTAGATTTATTGATATTACTTAGGAACACAAACCCTATTTTTTCAATCAATAAAAATAAAAAGGATTGTATTATTCCCTTCTTAGATGATTCAGAAATATAGAAATGGCAAAGCGACATACAATGATGATTTTGACTATATATTGATATCAAACGTCAAAATAGAGGATGAAAAACGTGATGCCATTGTCAGTTCAGCCTATTCTGACAATAATGATTTTATATTACTTTTTGGAAAACAGGGGGTACTGGTATTCATCTATGGAATTCTCATAAAATTATCGTTATCTATAAAAAGGGGTAAGATACTTCCATTTGGAACTATTTATTCCAAAAATGCCTATGATTATCTGCTGTCAAAGAATATGACACCAGAGCAGGGAAAAAATATGATTCTAGGGAATGCAATGCTTTTGAAAAATAGGAGCTTTCAGTATAATATCGTGAATACAGGTATAAAATGCAGTGAAACAATTACATTCAGAGATTTTCTGGACCTTACAATTAAAAGGGGAAATATGTTCAAATATATTATTGTGGGCATATCGGGCGTTGTGGTTAACGAGGTTATACTCCTGATGTTGCATAGCGTTCTGGGCAGGGATTTGAGTATCCTTCCGGCAATTGAAATATCCATTATCTGGAACTTCGTACTTAATAACAGGTACACATTCCGGGGAAGGGGCCATTTCTATATGAGACTCGCAAAGTACAACGCCTTTAATCTAATAGGTTTCGGTGCAAATCTGGGGGTTTATTATTCTGCCATATTTTATAAAACAAACATATATGTAGCCGATTTCCTTGGCATACTTGTTGCGTTTATAATTACTTATACAACTGCAACTTTAATTGTGTGGTAGTATGGAAAAAGAAGGGGAGGACAGGCTTCAACGGATAATAATGAATGAGATTGCCACTGTTCTAATCATGGGTGCTTTCATTTCGTACGGTCTCTTCGGGTATCTCAATATATATGCCATAGTTCTGGAGACTGTGCTGCTATTAATTTCTGCTGTCATTCTGGTAATATCAAATTTGAACGGATACATCAAATTCGGTAATGTGTACCTGCAGACATTCGTTTACTCCTTGATGCTTCTCATTGACATGACTATAGATATGGTAGTAGCAGATATGATTTTAAAAATCATGCTTTTGATACTTGCCACCACATCATTGCTTCTTGTTTCCTACAAATTTTATAAAAATCCATCTATGTATGATTTTCTCAGGGGGAAAACTGCCATTTCCAGACCGGCATATATCATAATAGCCATAATATTTCTTATAACAGTGTCTGTAATTTCTGTAATATTTGTATTTGAACCAACAGATGAATTCCTAATAGACCTCTATTCTGCCATGAAATTCCTTGAGGGCTTCAATCCATATAATCCGGCAGTAACTGCAGACGTATTCTCCTATTTTAAAACCTTTAATCTTGATCTGAACGTCACCCCAACTATGTCAGGAAAAGATATCACATTGCTCGGATACCCGGCCCTGGCATTTCTTATCTATATACCATATGTCTATGCTGGAAAATTTGCAAATTTAATAATATCTATAATATCATTCATTCCTTTTATATTTATATATCAGAAATTCAGGGATAAGAAGATTGCGTTGTATGCCATGCTTTCTATTTTGCTCAATGTTATATTCATTTACAGCGCGGCATTCTCCCTTGTAGGACTTGTATGGGTTGTATTCCTTATGGCTTCATATTACTTCAGAGAAAAACCAGTTTACTCCGGATTATTCTTCGGGCTCTCATTATCCGCAAAGCAGTTCCCTGCCTTCATATTCCCTTTCATGTTCTACATGATTTATAGAGAAAGGGGATTAAGAGAAGCGTTTAAGTGGACGCTCTCTGCATTTATACTGATCATGGCAATAAATGGTTATTTCATTTTAAGATCTCCGGTGTTATATTTCAGGAACATATTGTCATCCGAAACCATGGATTTAATCGGGATAGGCTTCGGGCCATCACAGCTCTCCTTCCTGAATTTTGTTCATTTGCCTGCTGGATTTTTTACAGCAATTCTGGTGATTTCATTCCTCTTCTTCCTCGCAATGTATGTCATACATTATGACACATTGAAATTCACCCTATTCGTTTTTCCATTATTTATTATGATATTCAACTACAGGCTCCTTATCACATATGTGGCATTCTGGCCTATCATATCTGTGCTCTCCATAGAGGACATAGATTATAAACGGAAGCTTGCCATAGACAAAAAGGCATTGAAACGTTATGCTGCATACGCTGTAGCAATATTAATAGCTGTCATGGTTATAGGTGCCTATTATAATGACACCACACACGATACAGTAAAAATAGATTCCGTATATATGATTGTAAGCCATGGAAATGCTAGTGCAATAATGGTAAACGTAACATACACTGGCGCTGAGCCTGAAGCCATTTACTTCAGGGGAATAATAAATGAAACAAATTATAATGGACTTCTTTTCAACTACTCGGGAAATATAATAAAAGATGGAACATCCAGTATCATGCTTTACCCTGTTCGTGGGGAAACAATTCCGGATAATATAACGCTGGATTTAATAGCATACAATGGTACTGTACAGGGGTCTGCCGCATACAGGATAATAGATTGGAATGTCAGAACTTACCATGATTTGCTATATAATCCTCCGCAAAATAGGTTATCACTAAGTCAGAGCCTGCCCTGAATAAGGATGTTAATGCCTCAACTGCAGTGTCAGGGGCCAGAAGCCCAGATGATATTGCATTTTTGATCATACTGTACTCACCACTGACCATATATGTTGCAAGAGGCATATTATAATATTCCTTTGCTCTGTAAATCATGTCAAGGTAGAATAATGCTGGTTTTACCATTATAACATCTGCTCCCTCCTGTACATCCAGACCTATCTCTCTCATGGCCTCATCGCCGTTATGGTAATCCATCTGGTAGCTCTTCCTGTCCCCGAACTGGGGAGTCGAATCTGCTGCATCCCTGAATGGACCGTAAAGATTTGATGCGAATTTTGAGCTGTATGCCATGATCAGTGTATTGATAAATCCTTCATTATCCAGGGCATTCCTTATGGCACCAACCTGCCCATCCATCATCCCCGATGGCGCCACCATATCCACTCCCGCATCTGCATAGCTAACTGCTTCCTTTCCATAAATTTCAAGGGTTTTATCGTTATTTACATAGGCATTCTCTATTACACCGCAGTGGCCTGTATCTGTATACTCGCAGAGGCAGAGGTCCGCTATAGTATTCAGTGACGTGTTTTTCTTTGCCGATGCAATAGCTCTCTGTACTATGCCATTTTTATCGTATGAAGAAGTACCGCAGGAATCCTTTTTGGCCGGTATTCCAAAAATTATGATGTTCTTGACACCGATTTCTTCCAGATGCATTATATACTTTTCATATTCAGAAAGCGAGTAACGGTAAATGCCTGGCATGGATTTAATAGCCGTTTTGCTTTTCTCGGTTTCATCAACAAAGACCGGCATTATGAGCTTATCAGGATTTATGCTGGTCTCCCTGAACATATTTCTGATATTGCCGTTTAATCTGTATCTTCTTAATCTTTCAACAGGGAACATACCCCAATTATCATTTCAGGCTAATTAAATATTTTCAGTTCAAAGTTTTCCATGGGATTTCAGGTACCTGGAATAAAAATCCGGGTATTCTTCATATTCTATATCGTCAAAATCGCCTGCTTCCATGAATCCCTTTAGTCTTAGGATGCATGAATCACATTTTCCGCATGCATTCTCCCTTCCATTGTAGCATGACCACGTAAGACCATATGGGACCCCTAATTTTCTGCCAAGCTTTACTATATCACCCTTTGTAAGATACTGTAATGGAACATTGATTTTAAATCCATTTTCTATTCCATATTCGGTGCCGAGATTTAGTGTTTTTTCCATGGCATTGTAAAATTCCGGCCTGCAGTCAGGATATCCAGAATAATCTATGGCATTGGCTCCTATGAAGATGGTGCCTGCCCCTATAACCTCCCCGTAAGCTGCCGCCAGTGAGATGAATATGGTATTCCTTGCTGGCACATAGGTTACAGGTACACTGCCGGATATTGAATCGAGGCCACGCTCAGGAACCTCGATGTTATCTGTGAGTGCTGAACCTCCTATTTGCCTGAGATTTATATTAATCTTCTTTAGCTCAAGGCCGTAATAACTGCATATTTTTTCTGAACTCTGGATTTCTCTAATATGCCTCTGACCGTATTCAAAGCTCAGTGGAAATATGGTATATCCCTGATCCAGTGCATAGGCAAGAACTGTTGGAGAATCCAGTCCCCCGGATATCAAAACCACCGCCCGTTTATCATCCATAGTACCTTATGTTTAGGAACTATTATAATTTATACAGAGGTTTTTTCCCCTCCAGTACATTAAAGAGATTTGTTACTGCAGTTTCTGCCATTTTATCCCGGGTTTCATATGTTGCGCTTCCCAGATGCGGTGTAAGTACGGCATTTTCCATTGATGTAAGTGGATTGCTTTTATTTACAGGCTCATTCTCAAATACATCCAGTGCAGCGCCCCTGATCATGTGATTTTCCATTGCCCTTATAAGGTCTTTTTCATTGACAACCTTTCCTCTTGTACCGTTTATAAGAAATGCCGATTTTTTCATTCTTGAAATTCTTTCATAGTTCATGAAGTGGAATGTTTCATTATTGAGATCAAGGGCTATTACAACAAAATCTGATTCGGAAAGGAGATAATCCAGATCGACGTAATCTGCATCAACATTATGTATGTTCCTGCTGTAATAGATTGCTTTCATATCAAATCCAGTGGAGCGTTTAAGCACAGCCTTTCCTATGCGACCCATGCCTATTATTCCGAGTGTTTTTCCATAAACCTCAGATCCAAGCATGAATCCCGGTTTCCACCCGGACTGCCATCCATTATGCCTAATTAAATTGTCACCGGAAACTATATTTCTTGCCGCTGCAAGCATTATTCCGAATATCAGGTCAGCAGTAGCCTCAGTGAGCACCTCCGGCGTATAGGTTACAGTGATTCCTCTGGATTTTGCATAATCAACATCTATATGGTCAAATCCCACACTGTATGTGCTTATAACCTTCAATTTAATTCCACGGTCAATTATTTCCCTGTTAATCTTCTCGTTAAGAGTTACGAGTATTCCATCTGCATCTCCTATATTGGAAAGGAGCCACTGCCGGATATCTCCATTCCCGGAAAAAATCTGTATATCAAAATTTTCATGACCATTTAAATAATTTCCGGGGAGTTGCCGGGTAACAAGAATTTTTGTCATGAATTATTATTATAATTTGCCTAAAGAATTTTGCCCATATACTTTAATTGATTTAACTTGTTGACCGTAAGTATTAATTATATAGAATATATTGGGTTTATTGAATTGAGTATTATTACATCCATTACGGTCAGCCTGATAAAATTCGTTGAGGTGTTAATCGTCAAATTGGGCCTCACTGGAGTATTCTTCCTCATGCTTCTGGAGGGAATGCTTCTCCCAATTCCATCAGAAGTTGTAATGACATTTTCAGGGTATCTTGCGTTTTACGGGCTTATGGATTCCTTCGGGCCATATCCATCTATTGTACTGCTGCTTATTGCTGGATCGGTTGGAGATCTCGTGGGTGCATGGATTGCCTATGCAGTTGGTAAATACGGTGGTGACCCATTCATAATCCATTATGGTAAGTATTTTCTTCTGAAGAGTGATACGATAGACCGGACAAAGGTCTGGTTCAATAAATACGGGGACCTTTCTGTATTTACCACTAGATTTATTCCGGTATTCCGAACGTTTATTTCCATACCGGCAGGAATAGCTACAATGGATTTTAAAAAATTTTCTATTTATACACTTACAGGAGATATGATTTACAACGCTGTATTAATTTATCTCGGCATACTTTTCGGATCTCACTGGGAGCTGCTTCTAAAGTATTTTGATGAATATTCCTATGTGGGTGTTGCCGCTTTTGCAGTTGTTGTAATATATCTCTTTGTGAGAGTTTTAAATGCCAGAAAGCGGCGCAATATATCATTAAACAAATAAATAATATACTAATAAAGAATATAGTGTGATATGTTTTCTGATTCTCCTGAAGAAGTAAACAACTCGTTTAAGTATCTTATTATTTCAAGGGCTACAAGGAGTTCGGCTTTGATCTTTGTGACACTTGCACTGCCCCTTTATCTTCATTTTCTGCATTTTTCTGCAATATTTATAGGACTCCTTTATGTTCCCATTACATTATTCAATGTCTTTCTGACATTGATTCTTGGAAGACTTGGTGATAAAATCGGGTATTCCAGAATACTGTTTCTTGGGGAAATATTTCCGGTTGTCGGGATGCTTCTAATCACAGTATCCACAAATATATATTTTATTGGAACTGGTGCTATAATAGCGGGAATAACCGGAGGGGCCGGCGGCATGCGTGGTGCGTTCTCACCGGGAATGACTGCGTTTGTTGCAAATAACTATGGAGCTGAAAACAACAGGGTTGGAAAACTGTCTCTTTTACTAGCAACCGCTTCTGCATTTTCAATATTTGGTGGTTTATTTTTGAGTTCCTATGTATTCATAGAAAATATTATTGGAGTGATTATGTTCTACCGCACATTTTTCTTTGTTTCATTTATGCTTGTATTTGCATCACTGATATCTCTTTCAAGACTGAAAGAATACAGAAGACCGAAGAAAACAACGAAGGTTATGAAGAAACAGAGCTTCGGTTTCCTCATGAGAATTATCTTGCCTAACAGCATAAATGCGGCCGCTATAGGAATTTCCATGCCACTGCTTCCACTCCTTTTTGAACTTAAATACCATATAGACCCAAGTGTAATAGGATATACATACACAGTTGGGTATGCGGTTACAGCAATTGGATCCTATGTATCAGGGAAATATATAAATGGAATGTTTGACTCACTGAAAATTGCATCAATAGCCCATGTACTGCAGGGTGCACTATTCATTGTTATGGCATTTACACCGTTCTTCTTCCTTGCAGGTTTAATTTATGTGGGAAGAATGGGAATTGCCGGGATAGGATCACCGATGAGGGGTGCAATCAATGTACGTGGGATTGACAAGGAGGATTATGGCACATCTACTGCCATACAGGGTGTTTCCGGGAGGGCATCACAGCTCACAAGTGGTGCCTCCGGTTATCTCATGGATTTAAATTTCGCTTTTCCGCTTGTTATAGGCGGTTCATTGCAGGCTATTGGCGGAGTACTTTATTACACTATGATAAAATCGTGGCGCCCGGGTAAATATGATAAGGCTGAAAAGGCAGAGGCGTGAAATGAATAGTATAGATAAAAGAGTATGGTACCTTGGATTTACACGTCTGATAAGGGCTTCAGGCAGGGTTTCCACATTTATTTTCCTGCCACTGATATTTGTATTCATATACCATATATCATTCCTGGAAACCGGTATAGTACTTGGAATTGCAATACTTATTATGTCCGTAGTGCAGTATTATTCTGGTATACTAACAGACAGGATAGGCAGGCGTGTGTTTCTTATACTGATACCGATTCCGGCGGGATTGCTATACATTGCCATGTATTTTACCGTATTGTACAGAATGCCCGCAATTCTTTTGATTTTACTTTTCTACTCAACAATAATCATAAATGCATTGCAGTATCCAGCCATCGAGGCATCAATAGCGGATGTCACTTCTCTGGGTCAGAGGCTCTCAGGATATACCATTATAAGGGTTCTTGCAAATGCAGGTGCAGCAATAGGGCCCATAATGGGTGCGGTACTCTCTGTGTACGGATTCCAGTACATATTTCTGCTAGCCGGAATCAGTACATTCATAGAAATAGGAATACTTTATTTCAGTGTGAGAGAAACTTATTTTCCGTCAAAGGCACTATATCTCACAAAATCAGATATAAAACTTGCCTATAAGGATAGATTTTTTATAGTATTCATAATAATAGGCATAGTAATGGCATTCATGTTAAGGCAGAGAGGAGCGTCACTGACATTGTATGCCTTTGATTTCGAAGGTTTGCCCATACTCTATTTAGCATATATATACTCGCTCAATGGAATACTTGTTGTGCTGTTGCAGTATCCCATATTCAAGGTAATGAATAAATCATCAAATCCAGTGTTGTTCAGATTTATTGGAATGATTTTCTATTTCCTCGGTTTC
>JAKAYM010000019.1 GCA_021826795.1 Thermoplasmata archaeon | reverse complement strand
AGCTGCAAGTTCCACACCAAGCGTTCCCCCGATTCTGGTAATAAAAATAATCAGAACTATGGGAAAGAACGTAATTACTGGAACCGATTCAAATATTTCAATGAGGATTATGTAAATATTCTCAAAGAATTTTGATTTTATCGAGGCATATGCCAGGAACCATCCCATAATTATGGAGAGTATTATCAGCCCGATTACACGGGCCACCGTAGCCAATACGGCCAGTGTTATAAGTATTATTGCCGACATAACCACACCTCATTTCTTTTTCCTCGGCGGAGTCAGATAACTGTAAAGCATATCTAAATTTGCATTAAAATTATCGCTTCTGGGATTTCGTGGCCTGGGCATTGTAACTTCTACCTTTCCTACAACCGTTGCAGGTATGTTGTTCAGTATATATATCTCATCTGCAAGCTCAAGCACCTCGGTAAGATTGTGTGAGACCATGATAACTGATTTTAATGGAGTTTCCCCGCTGAACAAAATATTATATATATCCTGCCTGAGCCCCTCGGCTGTTAATTCATCCAGATGGGCAAATGGCTCATCCATTAAAAAGACATAAGGATCCGCGGCAAAGGCTCTTGCAATTGCAACTCTCTGTCTCATCCCACCGCTCATTTCCTTGGGATAAAGATCCTCAAAACCATCAAGCCCAACTCTTGATAACGATTCCTTCGCCTTGGTTTCCATTTCATCCCTGGACATGTTCTTTGTCTTCATCGATAGCATAACATTTTCCTGGGCATCCATCCATGGAAATGTAACTATGGATTGATGTATGAGAGCAACTTCCGGTATAGGCTCGTGGAGAATTTTTCCCATCACTTTAACTATCCCCTTATCGGGCTTCAAAAAACCACCAAGTATCCTGAGAAGTGTTGATTTGCCTATTCCGGATGGCCCTATTATTGCAACAAATTTTCCTGTATCGGCTCTAATATTAATATTTTCAAATACATCATAGCCGTTATCATATGAAAAATAAATTCCATCCCCCTCAAGGACCGAACTTGATATATTTTCATTTTTAATTTCTACTTCCATTATGATTCACCCCTTTATGGTGAAAATACCCCCGATCATAATGGTTATTTTTATAGTGTTTATTCTATATTCACGAGGTTATCTCCAAAACGATATTAAAATAATCTATATATAATTATGCTGAATTTCATTATTTAAATTGTATTTGTTGATTTATTGTTTTTTATTGAAAAAATGCCACCATTTTTTGGTTTTATTCGTTGATTCCTCATTGGGAGCCACCTGTTTATGGTTTACAGGTTCCAGCAGAACATCTTTTCCCACAAAAATAAATCCAAGAGTTATATTGTCTATATTGTCATTGATCCATTTGACATTTCTGTAATCCCTGAATTTATCATTGGAAACTATGAGACAGTTTTTTTCTCTTGCATAATCCAGTATAAATAAATCTGCACGGATACCTGAAGGCGCTAGAATTACTGATTTATCTTCAATCATACTATCAAGTTTTTGCTTGTCATCCACGGTATACCTTATATTGGCATCGCAAATTGTTATTATTTCGGATGCTTTATATTCCCTAAGTTTATTGATTACAGTTAAAATATTTTCTAGTTTAGCCTTTTTCTTTCCGGATTTACTCATGCCGTACATTGCTACATTGCTGCCATCTATAATAACGATTGATCCGGAAATTTTATTTTGATACATAATCAAACGTCTATGCGAATAGAAAATAAATAGGTTACCTTAAAATATCTAATCGCCCAATTCTTTTAATTCCTTTTTGGAGAATAGTATTTCCTTTAATTCCCTGTCAAGCTCAGGATCGTTTCTTCTCAGATATTCAAGCAGAAGTGAGAAATGCTCCTTCTCATCATCCCTGTTGTGCCTTATTACATCCTTCAATACAGAATCCTTTGTAGCATCCAGTCTCTCATCATAGAACATTATTGCCTGCATTTCCTCTATTAATGACTGCCTGGCCCTTGACATATCCTTTGTCTTCTCATCTAAACTGTTTTCTGTTTCATACATTGGCATAAATAAAGAAATGTAAATTTCTTTATAAATATTCTTATCATATAGATATTATAAAAGTAATGTTGCAGTGTTTGTCATTCATACCCGTGTTCTATCTCTACCAATCGTATATTGCCTTAAATTTTTTTATTCCAAAATAATAGATATTTATAAAAGTACAGTTTTCGTTCTTATTATTTCTTCCATTGTATTCCCATCAATCAGTATTACGTTTTTCTCTATTTTCGATAACTCTACCAAATCTGGTTCGAATCCTGCTTCCGAAAATATAATAAAAATTTTGCGCCCAAAATCAAAACTGGTTGATTTTCCCTTTAAATTCTCAAGAACCCCGATATTGGCTTTTCTATTTCTATATTTAACCTCTCCGAAAAAATGTCTACCAATAGAATCCTCTCCAAGCATATCTATTTCGTCGATAACATACTCATTTCCTGTTTTCCCATTTTTTCCCCACCATTTGCCTATTTTTACTATATCAGCATTTAGAATGTTTTGTGAGTATTTTACCAGGAATTCGGTGCATATATCTTCGAATATTTTTGATGTATACTCCTTGAAATTTTTATTAATTATATTTCTTAAAATTCTTACGTTCTCTCCGTCTATGTACTCCTTATTTTCAAATATATATTTGAAATAGAAATAAAAATAGTTACTTTTTATTTTATATAACCCATTATTTCGTTTCTTATTATATACGGGATATTCCTTTTTTATTATATCGAGCGACATTAATTTATCTATATATGGAGATAATTCATTAGTTTTATAACCCATTGAATCTGCTATATCGGAGACGCCAGTTTTTCCAGAGGCGATCAATTTTAGAATTGTAAAATATCTTTCTGGGTTTGATAATTCTTCTCTGAGTATAAATTCTGCATCGTTATAGAAGATGTTACCTTTTGACAGATATTGGGCAAAATAATCCTTATCAGGGTCAATTAAGGAAAGATAATATGGTATACCTCCCACTAATGCATAAATTTCTATAGTTTTTTTAAAATCTGGATAGTTGAAATATTTATAGGTATCACAGAAGTGGAATTCATCAAGTTTTAAATTGCCGGTTCTTCTACCATAAAGAGGGGATGAATAGCCGAGCAGATCATTATAAACAATATTTATCAGTGAACCACTTAATATGAACATCATATTTCTTTTTTTTAAATATAAATCATAATATTTCTGGAAAATTGAGAGAAATGATTTATCAGACATTATTATATATGTTATCTCATCTATAATTATTATTATTTTTTCTGTTAATCTCTCGGTCTTCTCGGCAAGGTATTCAAACACAGAAGACCAGGATGTGAAGGGATTCTCGGAGACTATTCTATCATTGAAAAGTGTAGACACTTTTATTGAAAAAGCTCTTATTAATTCTCTACTATTCTCCTGTGTGCTGAGAAAATAGGCAGCTGGTTTATTTTTGCAAAACTCATTGATAAGATAGGTTTTTCCTATTCTGCGCCGACCATATATGATTATAAAATTACCTTCTTTGGTATCATATTGACTTTTTAAATATTCCAGTTCATAATCCCGATCTACGAACATAGATATATATTAACTTCTAAAATAAATACTTATCTAATCTCAATTAGACTAAGTTGACTTAGTCTAATATAATTTATTTAAAATTGGATAAATCATCAACTATTCCTGCAGATATCATAAGCTGTTCATTTTAAATGAATACCTACCTTATAATTTATTAACAAAAAATGGATAAGGGCACATGACAAGCCGGATTGAACAAATTATGGGACTTTCAGATGATCTGGATAAGATGAACAGAACTTTTAAAGAGAGCGAAAGTTTATTTGATTATATGGGGCTAAAAATTACAGGTATAGAAAATGGATTCTGTCAGATGGAATTACCCTATGATGAGAAAATTACAAGGGCCGGAAAGGTTCTGCACGGGGGCATGATAATGAGTGCAGTTGATTATGCAGGTGGCATCACTACAATGACGGTTAACGATGGTATTGATCAGGTCACACAGGAAGTAAAAATTAACTTCCTTGCGCCCATGGCAAAGGGTCCGTTCAGGATAGAGGGAAAAGTTGTAAAGGCCGGAAGAACAGCAGTTATTGTTGAAATTAAATTCTACGATGCGGAAGGAAAACTGGGTGTTATGGCACTTGGAACGTGGTATATAATAAGAGACAGGGTAATTAAAAAATCATAAATTATTTGAGTTTGCGTGTAATAAATACATACCAGAGAATATAATTAACATTGAAGGTGATATCTGAATGAGTTTAAAATTAATTATGCCGGACAAGGAATTTTACGAGATTAATAAAATAGAGCGGGCAGTGCAGATTGGGAGAATTTACTTCAATATTTTACTTCCAGATCCAGAAACAGGATTAACAAGATATGAAAGAAATCATGAAAACATATCCGCTGACCTGCGAACATTTATAGATGCAAATAAGGAAAAGAATGGATCAAGAAGAATTTATGATATGGATGCTGAACTCTATAAAGCTTATAAATTCCAGAAAATACTTAATGGATTTATCCTTAAAAGCAATACAAGAGAGGGAAGAAAGGCAAGATTGCTGGAAAATAAAATTGATAGCCTGCCCGTAGATATACAAAAAAGTGGCGATTTTACAGATGATGATCAGAATAGTCCTGTAATATCGGAAACACTGGATGCCTTTAGCTCCATGAAACTGGCGACCATGCTTGAGACACTTAAGGAGCATGAAATTACCAAAAAAGTAAATGGTATAAAACTGGTTCTAATTCCGGCAGATGTAGACCTGAAAAATAATACGTTACCATTGGAGGTATTCTGTTATACTGAGGATCCAATTAAGGTCGCGATACAAATTTGCATGATAAAATTCAGGGAAAAATATATTGAGGTGGAATACGGAAATGAATTCAGGGGAGATCTATTCTATGCATTTATAAGTACTTCACCACCTGGTGATATACTTAAAAAATTTCTGACGGAGATTTTTTCTACCGAGGAAGGTAATAAAAAACCTCAACATATAATTAAGAAAAGCAATAAAAATAAAGTACATACTGTAATGCAGTTGAGAGTGCGCATAAAAGGCATAAGCCCACCCATATGGAGAAAGCTTTTGGTAAGGTCCGATACAAAACTTCATGATTTGCATCTTATGATTCAGTCTGCTTTTGGCTGGGACAACTATCATCTTTATGAGTTCTTTGATGGATTGGCTTATTATACAAAACCAAGTGATGAGTGGGAATCCGATCCAGATGAAATTGACTCAACTAAGGTCACTATAGAAGATCTTAATCTGCATGAGAGGGACAAGTTTGAATATACATATGATTTTGGAGACGGGTGGGAACACACAATTTCTGTAGAGAAAATACTTCCGCTTGATTCAAGTTTAAAACTTCCTGCCTGTACCGGTGGTAAAAGAAACTGCCCGCCAGAAGATTGCGGAGGAATTTTCGGTTATTATGATGTTCTTAGAAAAGCCGGTAATCCAGATGACCCCAATCATGAGGCTACTGTTGAATGGCTCGGGGAGTACGACCCTGAGAAATTTGATCTGAAGTTTGCCAATTCAAATATCAAGAATTACAAAGACATGGAAAATGGGTTCATTTAACCTTATTAAGCTGGAAGCACCATAGGCCACAATGAAGGATGGAAGCAATCGGCTATACTACAAATATAAAGAATACGGAATAAATGTAGTTAAGCAGGAAAAGAGATACACATCTAAATGTTCTTTCATTGACAGTGAGTAGATAAATAAACATAAAACATATACTGGAAAGAGGATAAAAAGAGGGATTTTCAGATCAGCACATGGAACTCTTATAAATGCCGATCTGCAGGCTTCTTACAGTATAATAAAAAAAGTAATCCATGAAGCATTTGTGAACGGGCTCGAGGATATCTGGTTAGACCCACGAAGTTTAAGCATTAAAAAGATGAACATTTCCAAAGGTGTTTGTTAACATGGTTAACAGAAATCGTAACCTACTGACATCAGAAGGATTTATTCCGGCTATCATATATGATGGAAAGAAAATTATATTTTTCCATAAATTAATTATACTAACAGCCCATATTTGAAGATGAATGGAGTGGAAATAGCATTTCAGCTTAATAATGATAAAGAGGAAAATGTTGTTCTGGCGCTTGCAAACTTAACCGGAAATTACTTCAAGCAGGATGAGAAAATGGATATTACATGGAGAGTTTTCCACGTAACACTGGACAAGGATAAGTACTACAGGGTGCTGTACAGGGGAGAAAAACTCAGCGACCTCCATCCGGAAAATAAGAAAAGAGTTAAAAATAAATTTGATGAACTGAGTAAAACAGATTATAATGCACTTATGGCAGAATATGATTCAGCATCAAGGAAGGATAATTTCCAGAAGGTTGAAATAAAGGAACTTACAGAAGAATATGATCTCTGGCAGGACAAATTCTGGAATTATTTCTAATCCTTCTTCGTGACTACTATATCAAGGCCGCGCCATTTTAACTTATATCCCATGGCAGGCAGTACCCTTTCAGGAACCAGGCCCTGGCTTTCAATATATGCAAACATCCTTTCAGTATCCGGGTACAGGTTTGCCAGCTCTTTTTTAATAGAATTGATTGAACTATCATCAAGCTCTGAATTTAACTGCTTTTTCCCTGAATACTTTTCTTCCAGTATAGACCTTAATGAGTGAAAATCTATATCGCCATAAAAAATTATTCCATCCTTTACCTTTTTATCTTTCTGATCCAGAACGTATATATTTTCCCAGTCAGCTTTTCCCTTCAATTTTTTCTTAATCTCCTCATCCTCTTTGGAGCGGTATTTAGATGTTATATTTATGTAAATGTCCCTATCAACTACTTTAATTACATAATCGGGGAAATAAACTTCGCCTTCAACTATCAGTGGTTCAGCCCTTCGAACAAAATCATATGAATCATCTTCCTTATGAACATTTTGAGGTAAATAATATGATACTGCATCACTTAAGTTCAGTTTATATACCTTCACGGTTTTTTCGAACTTGTCCTTTACCTTTATATCGCCCTCAATGCTCCAATGATCCAGTCCGCTTATTCTATGCATCAGCTGTGCAAACCGGCTCGCGTAACGATCAGGATTTTCAAAGATATTCAGCGGGCCTGTTACCACTATGGATTTCAATTCAGAACCCGAAATATTGGTACTGTAGAGCAGGCCAAGCCTCTTGATGGATGTGATGAGATAACTCCAGTTTGAAGATGATGTAATGGTAAGTGAATTGCACTTTCCCATGATTGTTTCAAGCTGCTCAAGATTGTATTTTCTGGATAATTCCATAGCATCTCCATTATAAACCTCTTTAAGGATTAACTCACTTTCCTTATCTGCATAAAGACCATTCATGATTTCATCCAGGTTAAGCCCGTATTTTTCCTCGACCGGCATGAGAATTGACTGTTTCTCCTCAGAGGATACTGGAGGTATTCTTGCTGCCCTGAACACATCCTCACGGAGTGCCATTGAATCCACATTAACCGGCGGTTCAAAAACAGAATTACGGAAGAAAAGGAGGGATAGTGCTCTAACTGTCTTTGTACTGGATGAATTGACTTCTAGATCCTTTAGATCCTTCACAATCGTTTCTCTTTTATTTCCAATGTTCCTGATAAATATGGATCTGACCTTTTCAAGGTAATCACTGTTCTCGTCAGAGATAAAAACAGGGAAGATTAAACCATTTTTGGTTTTACGAGCTATCATTAAGTCCGATGGGAACACCTTTTCTCCTCCTCCTTGAAGTACCGTACTCTGCGGTACCGGCTGAAACAAGTTCATACAGATAACTGGATTTTCCCTCCGACGGCCTGAGAATTCTTCCAAGTCTCTGCCTGAACTGCCTTGTACTGCCTGATCCACTCATTATAATTGCAATGGAAGCGTCAGGAACGTCAACGCCCTCATCAAGTATTCTTGATGTTGCCAGCACTGTAATTTCACCTGTTTTAAACATTTCAAGATATTTTTTCCGCTCCTTTCCGGGAGTCATATAGGTAAGTGCAGGAACAAGGAATTCCTTAGAAATCATATATGCAGTTGAGGTATCCTCAGAAAATATTATTATTTTTTCTCCCGGATGCTTGCTCAATAGATATCTTAAGTAATCAACCTTTTTTTCAGCATTGAATGCTATTTCCCGGGATTTCCTCCATGCCATCAATGCTTCCTTACCTTCCGGGTTCCATGATGACATTATGAGATTTTCAAAGTTCATATTGCCATTTAATTTGATATTTCTTTTTCTTAAGTATGAAAGAAATATTTCATGATTCTTTTCATATTCAATTTCATCCTCATCACTGAGATCAATCGGTATCCTTACTATTTTATAATTGGAAATGAAATCATTCAACTCTTCATATCCCAGTTCAAATACTTTTCCACCCATGTATTTTTCAAGTACTTCGTGGAGTTTATCATCCCTTTCATAGGTTGCCGTAAGGCCAAGTCTGTACGGGGATGCATAAAATTTAGCAATTTGCAGATAGCTTTCAGATGCCATGTGATGTACCTCATCGGCTATAATAAACTTGAAACGATTACCCAATCCCTCGGCCATAAGATATGCGGAGTCATATGTTGAAACCGATATATCTTTTACATCCCTTTCACCACCTCCTATCTGGCCGATATCTATGTTAAGGAGATCTTTCAGTTTCTGCCTCCACTGTATGATTAGCTCTATTGTTGGTGCAAGTATTATTGTAGGAACTTTCAGCATGGTTATTGCGTATATTCCAAGTATAGTTTTTCCTGCGGCGGTGGGTAAAACGATGGTGCCGGAATAGTTATTTCTTGCCCACATTTCCAGTGATTTTTTCTGGTATGGCCTTAAGTTGATTTCAGATTTAATATCCAGTTGTTTATTTGAAAAAACATTGTCTATGATTCCTGGTTTTTTTATTATATCTGAATACCGGTATGCCGGTGCCCGGTATTTTTTAATTCTTTCGTCATATGAAAATATTCCGGCATAATCTTCATCTGATATTATACTGCCGGCCTTGTATGATATTTCCATGGATTGTATATATGAAATGATTTAATAAGTTTGCCCATTGGTTTCACCGAAGATCTTGTTCTTCGGAGTTCCTTCCAGTATAGTGCTCCCATAATTTGTGGTATCCTTAAATTCTCTCATTTCTATAAAATTTTTGAATGCTGTTCTATCCTTCCATTCTGTATAAATCATATACTCTCTTGGACAGTCCACTTCCTGATAGAGTTTTCCATCTATAAAGCCGGTTTCAGGTTTGCTTTTCAGTAACTGCAATACACTGTTGAATGTTCTGACAAAATCCTTATTGTGGCCTTCTTTTACCTTGTAGTACAAACCTACATGTATCATGATTTGTATATTGAACTGGCTCTAATAAATATTTGCGTTAAACAATTGTGTGTATTCGAGACATATCTGATAATTGAAATATAAACAACAATAATAAAATTTAATTATAAATAATTGGATAAAAATAAAAATTATTTTTTAGTAATCTCCCCCAGGAGGCATTCCACCTGGCGAACCGCCTTTTGAAGATTTTGTTGCTATAACATCGTCGATTCTCAGTATCATTACTGCTGCTTCAGTAGCTGCCTCAACAGCCTGCTTTCCAACTCTGATAGGTTCTATGATGCCAGTTTTTTCCATGTCTTCCACATTTCCTGAAAAGACATTGATGCCGTATGTTTTCTTTCCGTTTGCGTGTTCGCTTCTTATTTTTATAAGCATATCAATAGGATCAAGACCGGCATTTTCTGAAAGTGCTCTTGGAATTTCCTCCATGGCATCTGCAAACTTTTCAATGGCGAGCTGCTGTCTTCCACCTACTTTAGATGCATAGTTTCTCAGATTGAATGCAATTTCCTCTGCAGCTGATCCGCCTCCACAAACATAGGCTCCATCCTCTACTGCAGCTGCAACCACATGAAGTGAGTCTGTTAATGACCTCTCTATTTCATCGGCAACATGATCTGTTCCCGCCCTAATTAACAGGCTGATTGCCTTCGGATTCTTGCTGCCCGTGACAAAGGTCATGTAGTCATCGCTGACCTTCTTTTCTTCTACAGTTGCTGCTATTCCGAGGTCTGATGCTGTTATTTCTTCCAGAGATGATACTATGGCTGCACCTGTTGCCTTTGCGAGTTTATCTACATCGCTTTTCTTTACTCTTCTTACTGCATATATCCCTGCTTTTGCAAGATAGTGCTGTGCCATGTCATCTATCCCTTTCTGTGTGATAACGACATTTGCGCCGGTTGCCTTTACCTTGTCTACCATTTCTTTGAGAACGTCTTCTTCCTGACCCAGAAATTTCTGTATCATAGAAGGATCACTTATCTGAAGATTGGTGTCAAATTCCGGCTTCTTTATCTCCAGTGCCACATCCAGCAGTGCTATTTTTGCATTTTTTACAACTTTCGGCATGTTCGGGTGTACTTTTTCCTTGTCAAGTATTATTCCATCAACCAATTCAGTTTGATCAATTTCCCCGCTGTTTTTCTTTATGATCTGAAGGTTATCGAAGTCCACAAGATACTTCCCATCTCTTTCCTCGGCTATGTTTTTTATTGCATTGTATGAGATTTCCCCCAGAAGATCTTTTTCAACGGATGCACTCTTGCTGTTGAGTGATGTTTTTGCCATTTTCATTAATATATCTTTATCCTTTATTGATACAGGTTTTGATATTTCGTCCAGAACCCTGCTTGCCTGTGCGGCTGCAGTTTTATATCCTTCGGTAATTACTGTGGGATGTACATTCTGCTTCACAAGTCCCTGAGCCTGGTCAAGCAATGCACCGGCTATTATCACAGCTGTTGTGGTTCCATCTCCAACATAGCTATCCTGTGTCTTTGAAACCTCAACCATCATCTTTGCAGCGGGATGCTCCACATCCATTTCCTTGAGTATTGTAACCCCGTCATTTGTTATAACTATATCTCCAAGGGAATCGACAAGCATTTTGTCCATTCCCCTCGGACCGAGTGTCGATCTAATAGATGTTGCGATTGCCTTTGCAGCATCTATATTCTCGAACATTGCGTCCTTTCCACTCTCTCTTTTAGTTCCTTCTTTCAGGATAAATATGGGTTGACCACCAATCATGATTATCAACTAAGTAAAAATAAACTTCTATATATAGTTTACTATATTAGGTCTAATTATATTATATGATATAAATAAATAACTGATTATATATAAAACCATCACCAGTACTGCCTGTTTTTGGCGAAATCAGTTTCAGCATTGAGAAGCCTTTTTATAAGATCCTCCTCATGAAGGTATGATACTTCAAGTATCCTAGAAGCCATCTCCGGTCCAACCCCCCTTGCTGCCATTACCATTATTGCCGTAATACCGTGTTCCCTTACAAGATGTGCATTTTTAACAAGCCTGCGCCGGGTTTTTTCATCTATCTTTTTTGATATTATTTCTTCATCATATTTGGATACAGAAGCAACAAGTCTGGAATGGCATACCGGGCACTGTATATCTGTTATATCCTTTATTTTTCTGGTTCTTTTATTTCCGCAGGATGTACAGTAAAGAATGACCTCCTCATTCATCAGTCTCTTCTTGATCGATTCTAAAATAGTCTTTGTCGGTTTCAATGGCATGATTCTTTCCGAGTAATGTGAAAGGAATATGTTTGATGAGTCCGAAATTTTATCCTTGAGTATGAAATTTGAATCCTTCAAATTTTCCAGGTATTTTCTCAATACTTCTATATCCATGTAATCGAATATTAATTTCCTGATTGAATCCTCATAAACAACTGTATTATAATATGAATCTACTATCTTTTCGAATCTAATTCTGGTTATGTCAGCCTCATTTGTTATAATGCCGAATTTTCGTGCTTCATATAGAAAAACATTATTGAAAAATCTTGATCGCCTGGCAGATGATTTTACATAACCATCAAGGTTATTTCTGTCAATATTCATTATCAGGGTCTTTACATCATCAGCTGAAATATTCCTGGATACACGCATGTAAATATGGTACGGAGAATAATCCATTTCTACACTTTCTCCGGTAATCGATGTGAGCAGCCCTGAAATAATCTGTGCAAGTGTGAAGTTGCCAAGACTCCCGAGCAGAACCTGTATGACTATTTCGGAATTATGAGCCTCCACTATAATTCTATTCAATGTTGCCATGTCATTTTTGTACCATTCTTCAAGAGCTTTTCTGCCATTTTTGTTTACAAAGTCGGGTATTATTTTTTCCTCACGATCAGAGGATACACGCGAAGCAGCTTCATAGAGTACAGGAATCTCTTCTCCAGTCCAGCGGGGGGCTATAGCAGCTGTTGCAAAGGGTTCAACGTATATTTTATCGTCATCTATCCTGATTGTCCTCCATGTATTTCCTTTCATCACAAAGTAAGACCCCGGAGAAATTTCATTTATCACATACTTCTCATCCAGGGTTCCTATAAATTTTTTATTTATTACATCAATAACACGGTAATTTTTTTCTCCGGCTATCATTGATATATTCTCTATGAAATACTTCAGAATTGAATATCTTCTGATTATAAAATTCCCATCTATAATGATTTTCCTTGTTCTGGATAGCAATTCCAGAACAGAATAATAATCCTCGAATGTTAAATCTTTGAATGGATAGGCCCCTGTAATAACTTTGTAAAAGTAGTTATAATCTATTTTCCTGGAAAAATTCAACTCAAGCATCACCTGATTGGCAACCGTTGATAGAGAATTTCTCCTGATCATGACGTTTTCCAGCTGACCTGATTTTATATTCCCCACTATGGCCTTCGCCTCTTCCAGTTCAATCACATCGTTGCAGATTACTATACCACGTGAAATTTTTTCCAGTGAATGACCGGCCCTGCCTATTCGCTGTATCATCTTATTAATCTGCCTGGGTGAATTGAACTGTACAACCATATCTGCAGAGCCCACATCTATGCCCAGTTCCAGCGATGAAGTGCATATGAGTGCCTTAACCCTGTTTTCCTTGAAATCGGATTCAGCAGTTTCCCTTGTTTCTTTTGAGAGTGAACCGTGATGTACCTCTATGTCCGGGTTTTTCAGCCATAGTTTCATTCTGAATGAGATATCTTCTGCAACATACCTCCTGTTTACGAACACTATGGTTCCTGTGTTTTCCTCGACTATGGAATGAATCTTCACTATTGAACCGGCATACTGTGGGTCGCATGCCATGATTTCGGCTGTTTTCTCATCACTTTTTTCCGGCATTATTACTTGGATGTCCATTTTTTTATCAATGACCGGTTTCAGTATTTTACATTCTTTTGATGGTGAAATGAAAAGTGCAAGTTCATCTTCATTTCTTGCCGTAGCAGATAAACCTATAACCTGGAAATGCCCAGCAAGAATCTTTAATCGTTCCATGGCAATGGCAAACTGGGAACCACGTTCATTCTGTGCCATCTCATGGACCTCATCTACTATTACATATTTTACATTCTTTATATGCTCCCTGAGTCGTCTCCCCATCATAAGGAGCTGCAGTGATTCCGGTGTTGTAATAAGTATCTGTGCCGGATTTTTTGATATTTCATTTTTCTGTGCCTGGGTTATATCACTGTGCCTGACCTGTACACGCATTCCCAGTGTATTGCAGTAATCAAAAAGCCTTGATAGCATATCCCTGTTCAGGGCCCTGAGTGGGGTTATGTAAAGAAGTGCTATGGCCTGTGGTTTATCAATATATATCCTGTTCAAAATAGGTAGAACAGCAGCCTCAGTTTTTCCGGACCCCGTAGGAGATATTAAAAGCACATTTTCTCCTGAGAGTATTTCAGGTATTGCCAGTTTCTGTGCCTCTGTTGGATCCACTATACCGTTTCTGGCCACACTTTCTTTAAGTGCGGGGTCAAGCATATCAAAAACATTTCTTTTCTGTGCTGGCATTGTTCTTTTCCAATAGCAGGATATTATTTAAAATATTTCAGTTACAATTCTGTTTAACCGTTCCTGAAAAGTTTATATGATAAATAAACATCATATGCATGTGGATGGAGTTCCACTGAATGCCTCTGTGCTGATGACTCCTGAAAGAAACAGGAAGTGATATTTTGGAGTTTGAAAGCATAATTTATAGGGAAGACCATGGAGACACAGTATTGGATGGAAAACTTGATCTCTTTAAGGATCTGGCACTGGATGATATTTTTACTGCTATTAAAGGGTATATACAAGATGCTGAAATTGAATCCATACTACACATGCCTTTAAAATCTGAAGATGATATAAAATACAGGCAGGAAATATTCCGGGATTTGTCAAATAGCAGTGTATATAATGGAATTAAATCATTCTCAAACAGTGCTGATACCCTGCAATACAATATAGGAAAATTGAACGAGATGGGTTCAGTGCAGAGAAACAGATGGTTTTTAGATTCTGCATATCTTTACTGCAATTCCATTATGTCACTCTTGAAATGCCTTGGCGGTGATACGATAAAATCTCATGGACTGAATAATTTCAATGAGTATTTGAAATCCTACATAGAGTCAGATGCCTTCAAACTATTAATTAAAGAATCAAGTGATAGTGAGAGAGTGATAGAATCAGTCAGGTATATGATTACTATACGGGGTACCAGGATTACTGTCAGAAGGGACGGTGAATCGGATGATTTCGGTGACCAAGCAATAAAAATTTTTGGCCGGTTTCTTGATGGTGATCTATGTGATTTCAGTACAAATAATTCATACAGTACAGGCCATGTAGAGAATGCACTGGTAGAACTAACCTCGAGGCTTTATCCGGACCAGTTTTCAATAATAGACTCTTTCTTTGTGAATCATCAGAATTTCATCGATCCTGTAATTCAAAGATTCATGCATGAAATAAAATTCTATTTAAAGTATATAACCTACATGCAACGATTCACTAATAAAAAGTTAAATTTTTGTATTCCTGAAATTGTTTCTTCTGACGATGAGTTTTATTCCCGAGATTCCTATGACCTTGCTCTTGCAGGAAAACTTCTTAATAACGCCAGAGTCCCTGTTACAAACAGCTTTTACATTAAATATGATTCTAGAATAATACTTGTGACTGGGCCTAACAACGGGGGTAAAACCACCTTTGCCAGGGTTTTTGGTCAGGTGTATTATCTTGCATCCCTGGGCATGCCAGTACCAGGAAGTAGTGCAAGGCTCCAGATCCCGGATAATATATATACCCATTTTGAAAAAACAGAAAGTGTTGAAAATCCTGTTGGAAGGCTGGAGGAAGAATTGATCAGATTTCACTCTATACTAGAAATTGCTACGTCTAAAAGTGTTATTATTATAAATGAAATGCTCAGTTCCACAACCCTGAAGGACGGAATTGAAATAGGGAAGAAAATCATTGAAAATTTAAAAGAAATTGGATGCGTTGCACTCTACGTTACATTCATACATGAACTTGCATCGATTCAGGGAGTTAAAAGCTATGTTGCGCAGATAAATATTAATGACCCAGGAAAAAGAACATATAAGGTAGTTCCGCAGAAATCAAATGGAATAGCTTATGCACATGCACTTGCTGAAAAGTATGGATTGTCTTATGAAGAGCTCACGAGGAGGATAAATAATGAAAACATATCTGAGCAGCATTAATGGAAAAATGAGGCATGATAATATACCGTGGAATGCTGATATGATGATAAGTGACCTGGGGTTAAAACCTATATTCAATGCCATGTCAGGGGGTGATGATTTTCTTCTAAAAAATTCGATAAACTTTGTACTCAACGGATCAATTTCCATTGATGAAATAATGTACAGACAGGAAATATTAAAGGATCTCATAAATAACGAGGAAACTGCAAGAAAAATATATAAAAACGCACTTGAGTTTACAACTAAGGCAAAGAAGCAGCTTTTCTGGTTCAGTGATAAGGATTCTTTTTCAATCCCGGCATCAACTGACATACTCCGGAAATTTGTTCTATACACAGGAGAACTAAGGAACATAATTTTAAGACCATCGATCAGATTCCTTTCCAGAGGATTGGAAAAATTCTGCAGGATAATTTCAGAAGATTTCGGATCTGAATACATGGAAAATATTCAGAAATATCTCGATAAAGCCAATTTCAGGGACAGTGTAACACTGAGCATGGCACTTGGCCCGGGAAATTCTGGAATAGATTACATTCTACATGAACCATTTAATGGTAAATCGGTAAAGAAGATCATGAAAGATACACTGGAAAAACACTATACGTATGTATTAAATGAAAGGGATATAAACGGTGCAGCCGAGATTGAGGCAATAAAAAGTCGGGGATTGAGAAAAGTTGCTATCACCCTCACAATTGCGGCAAGGAATGCAATAGAATTTTACAGTGATATAAAGAGCGAGGTGGGCTTCTATTTGGGTGCAATCAACCTGATCAAAAAAATTAAAACAGGAAGCGGGCATATATGCTTTCCGATCCCCCGGGAGAATAAAGAGGTAACATTTACAGGGCTCTATGACCTCGGATTGCTTCTGAGCACTGATGTGAATATTGTTTCAAATTGTATGGAATCTAAAGGTACAGAGTTATTTATAATAACAGGAACCAACAGGGGAGGAAAATCAACGTTCCTGAGAAGTATGGGGCAAGCACAGCTTCTGATGCAGGCAGGTATTTTTGTTCCAGCTGAAACATTTACTGCAAATACGGTGTCCGGCATTTACACACATTTCAAACACGAGGAGGATAGAGAACTTAACAGAGGAAAATTCGAAGACGAGCTTTCTAAGATGAATGAAATAGTAAGTCATATAAAAAAGAATGGTATGATACTTCTTAATGAATCATTCTCTTCCACAAATACCAGGGAGGGTTCTGAAATAGCTATGGAAGTTACCAGGGCGCTTCTTGAAAATGGAATGAGAGTATTTTTTGTATCCCATTTATACGAATTTGCGTCCACAGTGGTTGAAGAGGTACATAACAAATCTTTATTCCTAGTGGCGGAAAGAACAGAAGATGGAGAACATACATATAGGATAATGCCGGGTAAACCATCCGAAACTGGGCATGGAATGGACGTTTACAGAAAAATTTTTGAAGTAGATACAAACGTGAATTTAGGCAAGTTGAATGGATAGGTACTGGAATCATTTAAGATAAAGGCAGCCAGAACACATAAGATAAATATTTTAAATAATTAATAATACACCTCTATGTTACTTCCAAAGAAAATATTTTTCACCAGGGGAATAGGGCGCGGAGAAACACAGCTGCAATCATTCGAGAATGCTTTAAGGGATGCTGATATCGCTGCCTATAACCTGGTAAGTGTCAGTTCAATTCTGCCGCCATATGCTGAAATCGTTGATAAATCCGAAGGTATAAAATTACTTTCATATGGCCAGATTTTATTCACAGTCCTGGCAAGGAATTCATCCAGTGAACTTAACAGGATGATATCGGCTGCCATAGGTTTTGCAGTGCCATCCGACAGAAGCAAATGGGGATACCTCAGCGAGCATCATACATTCGGCCAGACAGAAAATGATTCAGGGCATTTTGCCGAAAAGCTTGCAGCAGAAATGCTTGCAAGTACAATGGGGCTGGATGACCACCTCAAATGGGAAGATAAAAAAAATGAGTATGTACTGGACGATAAGATACTTACAACAAAAAATATCGCTGCAACCACAGTTGTGCTCAAGCCGGATGAATGGGCCACAGTAGTAGCAGCAGCAGTACTAGTGGTTTGAATGGAAAGAAGCATAGAGGAAAAATGGCGTGACCGATGGGCGGAAAGTCATATTTTTGAGCCTGTTGCGGATAATACAAAGAAAAAATTTTTCATCACAGTGCCATGGCCCTATACAAATGGTTCACTGCATGTTGGCCATGGAAGAACCTATACACTGGGAGATATAGTTGCACGTTACAAAAGATTAACAGGGTATAATGTTCTATTCCCCATGGGATTTCATGAAAGTGGCACACCTATACTTGCATTCTCAGAGAGATTAAGAAATGGCGATAAGGATACAATCAAACTTTACAGAAATTATTTGTCCGAATATGAAAAACCTGAGGATATAGATAGAATACTGGAATCTTTCAGGGAACCTCAGAATATAGCCGATTACTTTTCCAGAGTAATAATAAAGGATTTTATGGATCTTGGATATTCCATAGACTGGAGCAGGAAGTTCACATCAGCAGACCCGTTTTACAAGGAGGTCGTAAAATGGCAGTTCAACCAGCTGAACGAAAAGGGACTTATTAAGAAAGGAAGCTACCCCATACTGTACAGCATCAAGGAGGAAAATGCAGTAGGTGAGGACGACATCAAGGATGGCGATACGGATAAGGTAAGTATAGAGGAATTCACCGGGGTACTGTTCAGGGGTACGGAATATTATCTCATGGCAGCATCACTGAGGCCAGAAACAATATTTGGGGTAACAAATCTATGGATAAATCCTTGGGCAGAATATAAAATGGTCAGATATAGGGGAATGAATATAGTGATGTCCAGTAGTGGCTGTAAAAAATTCTCGATGCAGCATGATGATGTTCAGTATATAGGAGATATTTCTTCTGATGATATAATAGCATTGGAATTCCAGGTTCCACTTGGCAATGAAAAGATCAAAGTTTTAAAGGCTGAATTTGTTGATCCTGATAATGGAACAGGTATAGTGTATTCTGTGCCTGGCCATTCAATTTTTGATTATGTCTACTATAGGAAAAATGGTATAGAAAATAAAATAAAGAAAGTGGTAAAGGTTAACAGCAATGTATCAGTAGAATCTCTTGTTGAGAAATATGATCTGGAAGATAATAGTGAAAAACTTAAAGAAGCAACCCAGGAACTATATAAAGAGGAATTTTACAATGGTACGCTAATTAATTCTGGAATATACAGTGGCATGTCTGTGGTTGAGGGCAGGGAGGCAATCAAAAATAAAATGCAGGAAAATCATTTGGCATTCATATTCTATGAAACCAGCAGAAAGGCAGTGACCCGCTCCGGATCAGAGATTATAGTTGCCGTTCTCAATGATCAGTGGTTTATTGATTACTCCCCCGAATGGCTCAAGGAAAAGGCACATAGTCTTGTAAATTCAATGAGATTTTATCCTGAACTCTACAGAAAGCTTATGAACGATGCAATTGACTGGCTCAAGGAAAGACCATGCGCAAGGAAAAGAGGTATAGGAACAAAACTGCCATTCGATGATAGATGGGTTATCGAATCATTATCTGATTCAACCATCTATATGCTTGCATATACAAATAAAAGGGAACTTGAAAATATATATTCCCATCTGGGAAAGATACCATATGAACTATTTGATTACATCCTTCTTGGGAAGGAGCTCAGGGAAAATCATGATGAATATACAATGGCAAATGCCAGAAAAGCCAGAGATGAATTCGCCTACTGGTATGGAAATGATTTAAGGATAACAGCACCACCACATCTATCCAATCATCTCGCGTTCTATATAATGAACCATGCGGCTATATTCAGGGGTAAGGAGCTACCTGGTGGTCTCATGATATCCGGACTCGTAATATCCAATGGTGCAAAGATATCAAAGAGCAAGGGAAATGTAATTTCACTCCTTGAAATAATTAAACGTTATTCTGCGGACATATACAGACTTTTCATGGCTGCAGGTGCCGACATATTATCACTTCTTGACTGGAATGAAAAGGACCTTTCATCGGTGATTAAAAGATATTCCTACTTTACAGATATCCTTGAAAATTATTCCAGTAAAAATGCTGAGGATAATTATATTTATTTATGGTTCAAATCCTCATTTTATAGAAATTTGAAAACTTATATTGCTGACATGGAATCCATGAATATAAGGGATTCCTATATAGCAATATTTTACAACGTCATGAACGACCTGAAAAGTGTTGAGAACCGGGGAGGGAACATAAATACTGCTCTTAACCCGGTTCTTTCAGACTGGCTTAAGGCTCTTTCTCCAATCATACCTTTTGCAGCGGAGGAATACTGGCATAGACATGTGGATGCTGATAGCTTTGTAAGCACACAGACAATTGATATGGATATAGACGATAGGATAGATTATAACATTTTAAATTCGGAGAACTACCTTAACAGGGTAATATCCGATATAAGGGAAATCCTTAAAATCATCCATATCAATGCCAGAAGAGCTACAATAACTGTTTATGGAGAGAAACAGAAAAAATTCCTGGAAGATTATCCTGAGGGGGAGCTGGAAAAGGAATACCGCGCCATGATTGGAGATTATATGAAAAACAAAAACAGAATTGCGCAAGAAAATCTTGATGAATACAATATAATAGAAAGAAACAGATCATATCTGGAATCCATTCTAAAGATAGAGATAGATATTGTAAAATCGGACAGCATACAGAAGAAAAATCCTTGGCCAGGAAGACCGCTCATCGAGATAAGTTAATCAAATATTAGATACAACT
>JAKAYM010000153.1 GCA_021826795.1 Thermoplasmata archaeon | reverse complement strand
TAGCTTATTTTATGGGTCAGAATACTTGTGTCCGGGTTTATTTTGTGCTCAATTTTTAATAGGTGATGCTTTGCAACAGAATATCTATCTATTAATCCATTACCTTTCATAGCAATTAAACATGCACCCAGTGTAGTAGGCTCTATCCCTGTTATTTCATATCTGAGGTTTGTTAGTGCAGCAACAATTGATCCAATATTTACTTTAGACATTCCGCCACCTGCAATTATGCCATTGAAGTGATGGGTACCCTCATTCGATCTCATTAGATTTTCTATCATATCCACACTCAGATATGCCATGCTATGCACAATAGCCGCTATCATATCATCGTTTGTCGACCATCTGTCGATGCCATAAAAACCAGCCCTGATCTGTGTATTAAAAATTGGGCACCTTTCACCCTCCAGATACGGTAGAAAGGTAATTGCCCTGGGATTCATATCAATCCTATTCACATCTATGTTTCTTTTAAAATTCCTTTCAGCCCAATCAAGAATTGTTGAATACTGGGAATTGCATCCATTTATTAAATACCTTCCTTCGAAATAGAGATCATTATACAATGTATTGCTTTTAACAGGCGTTTTTGAAACATATCCAGCACAGAGTGTAGAGCCATTAGTTATGAAGAATTTATTAGAATCCATACTAATCGAGCCCAGGGCCGAAACAATTGTATCAACTGTACCTATACTTACAGCCATATGTCGATATTTGCAGGAATATTCAGGTGGAACAAGTTCAGGAAGTCTAGTTTCAATTCCAAGTTCCTGTACAGTTGTAGGTTCCCATACCCTGGTCTTATGATTCAGAAGTCCCCATTCCAGAGCAGTATTGATATCCTGTACCGGCTGATTCTTTGAATTTTCTAGTTTTGTAAATAAAAACCCATTGAGGTCGACTATCCATCTGGTTGCCGCGAATATATTTGAAGCATTTTTTTTAATCCATTTAAGTTTCTGATAAAAAAACTGTACATTTGGGATATTGAGAGTTATATCTCTATAAGTATCTTTATTCAGATATGATAGAAAATCTGATCCCAGTAATGAATTATACGGAACCCCTGTCAAAGCAATTTTTTCTGAATTCATGCAGATGAGTATTGGGGCCATTGTAGACATACCAACATATAATACCCCCATTTTATCAAGCATATCTAAAGTATGGAGGTATATATCAGCCACCATATCAACATTTACATTATCTTTTTCGAATGCACCACCAGGGTATCTAACATTTCCAGATCTTACTAGTTCCATGTCCTCCAGATCATATACAGCCCATTTAATTGAGGAAGACCCAACATCTACACCAGCTATCAGTTTGTTTTTAACCATAATAAATTAAAGAATAATATGTTTGTAAATATAATAATTGCCTTCTGGATAATTGTATCCGGATTCAGTCAAATGTTATAGCGCCTTTTAAACCCTTTAATTCCCTTGAATATTGAAAAGCATCCTTCAAAGAACTAAGTGGAAATGCCTTTGATACTATACTTCCAAGATCCAGAATTTTTCTGTTTACAATTCCAGCGGCTTCAGCATAATGATCCAATGTGGTACCCGTTGATCCGGTAAAAGTAATCTGGTTGTAATGCAGCTGATTCATAGACGTTGTGATGCTGGAGTCTTCAAGAGATCCCCCGAATATAACCATGGTGCTCCCTGCATCTACATATTCTATAGCCTGATCCAGTGCCTTTCTGTTTCCTATAGTTATATCTATCAAATCCATATTACCTTTTATAGTCTGCAATTCTTCAGGATTTTCTATCACATTTATTGTTCTTGACGCACCAAATTTCGTTGCCATATCAAGCCTTTCCTTCATCATGCCTGTAACGAAAACCTCTGGGACATTATAATAATGCTTCAAAAGCTGGAGATGTATCATAGCATTGGGTCCATCTCCTATAATAACTGCCTTTTTAATTTTCTCTGGCCTTGCAAGTGATAGGGCATTCAGGGAAACAGCTACTGGTTCAACAAACGTTCCTTCAATGAAGGAAATATTATCTACCAATTTTATTACCATATTATTTTTAATATAATCTGCTGGTACACGCATATATTCACTATAACCACCATCTACGTTGACACCCAGACTTGTAAGGTTTCTGCACATATTATGCAAGCCCCTGAGGCACCGATCGCAAACCATGCATGGATTGTCGGCTGCAATATTTACTCTTTCCCCCGGTTCAAAACCCTTACTCATACTTTTTTCGACAATGCCGGACACCTCGTGTCCGAGCACCCGTGGAGTTATGATTGAATGTGATCCAGAATAATATGCTTTTACATCGGTCGGGCAGACTCCAACAGCCTTCACTTTCAATAATATTTCACCCGGTGAAATTGCTGGGGTTGCTGAATCAACAATCTTTATATTTTCTTTGCCATAATAAATAGCAGCCTTCATTCAGATATATATAAAAGATATTAAAAAATATTTGTTTTTATTTTTCCAGTTTCGTAATATCCACCGATTTCGTAACATATGAATCCCCGAGGGTATCATTTTTATACTTTATTGCTACATATATTATTGCGGCAATCGCAAGAATGAATACAAATACTAACCCACCGAAATATGGTTCTGTCAGATTACTGTACCCCTCGTAAAATGAATATACAAAGAGTATTATTGCACCTGCCGGAGCAATGATCGATATGACAAGGTTTCTGGGCTTGAGAAGGCTTACCTTTTTCCTGAAGAGATATACTCCGAGGCTGAGATCAGGAATTATATGATGTATGAACCAGAATGCAACAGCCATGCTTCCGGCCAGGAATAAAGCGTCAAAAACACCCTGGCTTAGTCCATAGAAATGTATCATTACGATTTCATCAATCACCGTTGCAGCAAGTCCAATTACAAGATTTACAAGTGCTGCATTTATAGGTGTGCCTCTCTTTGAAATTTTTGATAGGCTTTTTCCGCCGAGGAAATTATCCCTGGACATGGAATATAAGAGCCTGGCGGTTGTCATTCCCGGAACAAAGCCACCGAATCCCTGACCCAGGAGGGCTACAAGAACAAATAATATCGCAGCTGGAATACCCAGATATGGGATGAAAGCCGCAAGCCCCGGGCTGAGATCACTCTGCAGCAAGGAGGCATGGGGAAGACCCACTGCCACAACCTCTGCATATATTGCCATTACACCAACCACAGTTGGAATTATAACTCCTATTACTATAGCTTTCCAGACATCTTTGAATGAAGCCTTTCCCTCTTCAGAGAAAAACAGGGGAACGCCGTAACCTGTATAGAACAGGAACCCAGCGAGTATGACGCCCAGGAAAAGCCCGCTCAATCCACTGGGAGCACTGGCCGGGTTAAATGCCTGTACTGAATTGTAAGGGGACCTCATAATAACTATTGCAGAATATGTTACCAGTACTATTACCTGAAGTATTCCAGAGATTATGACTATTTTTGCCGATATTGATAGATCAAGGGCGGTAATTAAAAACATGGCAAACATGAATACAACAGATATAAGAATAAACAGCCATGATGGAAGTATATAGTCTGAAATATAAGTCAGGGATGTATATATTACGTAGGCAAAGGCTGTAGAAGTTAAAACATCGAAGGAGAAAAAGTAGAAGAGATTTTCAAGGGCTACAAACTTGCCTACAGATTTTCCGAAAGCCAGTTCAGCAAGCCCATAATAACCACCACTGAAAGAGGCAATTCTACTGTATTCTAAAATAGGAACTGTTGCTAACAATATCAATACTGCCCCTATAATAGGAATCAACGGTGCCGCAAATCCACCGTACTGAACCGCAGCTGCAGCATTTGACACAGCCATTGCCATAGGATAAATGGCTGCTACAGTCATGAATGCCATAGCCCATAAACCAATCTTATTTTTGCCAAGCGTATGCTTAACATTGTCATCCATGCCACTTCAACTATATATTGTATTTAATCTTTTCTATAATTTTGCCTGTATTTAAATCGAAATATACTATTACCGGTGCTTAATAAATTCAAAAATCAGGAATAAACCATTATTTTGTATGGATACCTGGAATTCAGGCAATCTTAATATAATTAATAGAATTACAGCGAGATAATAATGGCACAATATGGAAGAGAGCACAGACTGTTCAGGTTGTTCGGCAGGAAGAGGATATTGATAATGGCTATGGACCATGGAATTCCTATGGGAGAACAAAAGGGCCTTTATAATATAGAAGAAATAATAAAAACAAATTCACAGTATATTGATGCAGTAATACTCAATAAAGGAACCGTTCAAACTATTGATTCCAGAGTACTGAACCGTACAGAGCTTATTTATAAGCTGAATGGCATTACATCACTTGCTCCGAATCCATATGACCTTATTATGTTTACCACCGTGGAAGAAGCAATTTCTTATGATCCGGTCGCAGTTTCTTATGAATTGTACATTGGGGCAGAACAGGAACAGCGCAGATTAGAAGAACTTTCCAGAGTTATAATCCAGGCCAATAAATATGATGTCCCTATTATAAGTCATATATATCCAAATGCTGAAAACAAAAATCCGGAAATAATCTCA
>JAKAYM010000152.1:709-4577 GCA_021826795.1 Thermoplasmata archaeon | reverse complement strand
CTACAGGAGTTGCCCTGAAATATGTTATACTCTTTTCTTCATCAACTGTAATAAATATTGCAGGAGAATTTGTATAAAGATAAGAAAAATCTATTATTTCTCCTTCTTTTATTAATATAGCAGGAATCCTGAACTTTTCTTTGGGTTTCCTAAAGTAAAATTTATTTCCCTCTCTTTTAACTATGAAACCCTTTGATTTTAATACAGAATATACATAAAAAGCATAGAGATCCTCATCAAATACGCTTGCAATTATTTCCGATACACTCATATTTTCAGCGGGTACTATTTTACCTTTCATAAACAGATATATGGATTCACATGGGTCAAGAAACATTTTATCCTCTGATATTTTACCTGTATGGTATTTATTCATTATCTGGGAAGCATCCATATCAGATAACTTAAAATGAGTGTTCTTGCATATGATGTCCATAATATGGTATTATTTACCTAGATTATAAATCTTTGCCAGTGTATATCCCAGTATTTCCTTTAAAATACTGGAAAAATCATCCCGGTTACTGTAAATAAAATACACAACTCCATAGCGCTCTGCAAGTTTGGAAATTTCAGGTTCCCAGAACTGCGAAGTATACCTCATATCTGCCTTTGTTGCAATTATAAATATTTCCATTTCATTGTTGTATTGTTCGAGAAATTTATCAGCATCGAGGAGGCTATCCATGTCAGTTATATCCACAATGAGCAGGACAAATGTTGATTTTGAAAGAAATTTTTCATTCAAAGTTTCATAGGGCATTTCCAGAAATAGCAGATCTATTTCATAGTCATTAGACATGAAATCAATATTCACTTTTTTTCTGATAAAGCCCTTGCTATTTACTGGGGTTGCTGTACTGTATACTGCCTCTGATACAATAGAACTCTTTCCTGAACTTTTCTTACCGGTGACAGTAACCTTCCATATTAGCTTTTGAGCCATTATGAGTCAAATTAATACCTATTATAAAACATTTTTTTATTTGACTGCGTATATTTATTGTAATGATGAAAATTTCTTTATATAATTTATATATGTTTCAGGATTCTATTATATTGCAAATAGTTTAAAATCAATAGATTTATAAATAAATTCTTGGAATAACCGTATTACTTACTTCCCACTCTAACGTGTTGGCTTCCCGTTTGTATTCTTAAAACAGCATCTTCCCATACATTTTTACGATTTAGATAACCAGAAATGAATGTACTCTATTCCTCCTTTCAATTGCCACCACTTATGATGCTATAATGAACTTTAAATATTTTATTTTCATCATATGCTATGAAATACGAATTTTCTGAAAATATGAAGAATTTGAAATCTTCCGAAATCAGGGACCTTTTAAAATATGCACATGTGCCAGGAATGATATCTTTCGGTGGCGGATTACCAAATCCTGAAAGTTTTCCTACAGAGGAGCTCAAGGCTATCCTGAATGATATAATGGAGAACTATGCCTCATCGGCACTGCAATACGGTGAAACTGAAGGCCTCTCTGAATTAAAAGAGCAGTTAGCTGCCTACCTGAAAAGGGATGAAAATATAAATGTAAATCCAGATAATATCATGTTAACAACTGGTTCCCAGCAAGCATTATACGCCCTTCCGATAATATTTGCAAACCCGGGCGATTATGTTATAACCGAAGCACCCACATATGTTGGAATGCTTTCATCCCTTAATGCTAACCAGATAAAATCTGTGTCAGTAAGCCTCGACGAGCAGGGAATGATAACCACTGAGCTTGAAGAAAAATTAAAAGATCTCAAATCCAGAGGGATAAAACCAAAATTTATATACACAATACCCACATTTCAGAACCCGGCTGGATATACCATGACCCTGGATAGAAGAAAATATCTACTTGAGCTTGCAACCCAGTATAACGTACCAATAATAGAGGATAACCCCTATGGAGATTTAAGGTATTCCGGGCAGAAGATACCGACGCTTAAAAGCATGGATAAAAATGAGATGGTATCATATCTTGGTACATTTTCCAAGATAATGGCACCTGGGTTGAGAACAGGATTTACAGTATCACAACCCGAGGTTCTTGATGAGTTTAACAAACTGAAACAGGCAATGGACCTTGCAACAAATTCATTGTCGCAGTATATAGCATATGAATATATTAGAAAGGGAATAATCTATAAACAGGTTCCAAAAACCATAGATTTGTATAGAAGAAAAAGAGATATAATGCTTGAGGCACTGGATGATGATATGGAGGATGCAACATGGTCCAGACCTGACGGTGGAATGTTTCTATGGGTAAAATTGAACAAGAATATAGATTCACTTAAAATGCTCAAACGTGCAATAAACAATAAGGTTGCATATGTAACCGGATCTGCATTTTACCATAATGAACCCGAACGTAATACAATGCGATTAAACTTTACATACTCCAGTGATGATGACATAAAGCAGGGAATAAAGAGGCTTGCAAAAACTGTAATAGAGGAAAAACAGGCTCTCTAAATAATATTTTATAATAATTACATATTTACTTTTTATGATAACACTTGTAGGTGGTACATTCAATAGTTTTCACAGAGGGCATGAAAAATTACTCATGGCGGCATATCAAACAGGAAACAGAGTCATGATAGGTGTCACCTCAGATGGATATGTAAAGTTGCACAAGGATAAAGCGGTTTCGTATAATAGAAGAATAGCAAATGTAAAGAAATTTATGGATAACTTGACGGATAACTATGAAATACATCCACTGGATTCTACATTTGGAAATACACTTGATGTGGAAAATGCAACCATTGTTGTTTCACCGGAGACGTATATGAATGCTGTGAGAATAAATGGCAAACGCAAGTCCATGGGAAAAGAACAATTAAATGTAATCAAAATACCATATGTGCTTGCAGAAGACCTATTTCCAATAAGTTCTTCTAGAATACTTGAAGGGGAAATAACGAAAACGGGCAGGAGGAAAATACCGGTTAAGATAGCCGTTTCTACATGCAATAATCTGAAAATAGATGCAGGGGAAGAATTTATTAGAAGTATAATGAAAAACTATACTTTAACAAAAAATACTGATTATAAAACAGATAGCGAGCAACCCTTCGGGGAGGATACAATGAGATATGCTACCACAAGGGCAATGTACGGTTTAAAGGATAACGATTACTCTATTGGCATAGAATCTGGATTATTTTATAACAAAATAAATGACACATATTATGATTTGCATTACTGCGCGGTAATTGACAGATACAGCCATATTACATCAGGATTCGGTTCAGGTTTTGAAATGCCCAACCCAGTCATGGATGCAATAAAATCTGGAAGTAGTACCAATCATTTTATGGAAGATATATATGGGATTGAAAATATTGGCCACAAAATGGGTATATCAGGGATGATTTCAGATAATAGTATTACAAGGAGCATGCTCATATATGAGGCGGTTAGAAATGCATTTATGCCAAGGATGCGCCCCGACATTTACGGTAGAGAATTCCGTGCATGAATATGTTTTTCTGTGCTTCTAACCTTTGTTCCCTTTGCGGAGAAAAATATTCCTGCTGCCACCATTAAAAGACCGGCTATTTCAATTAACGTTGGTATTTCATCCAGTATAACAAAACTAAATACAACCGATAGGGCAGGAACAATAAATAGAAATGAGGATACAGTTGATACACCATATTTCCTGTTCAAATGCAGAAAAGCATAATACGCTACCGCAGTTCCAGGAATTGCCATTATAAGTATAAGTCCCAGAAGCAGGGGGGTTAGTTCTAATGTGTTAATATCCGGGTTAGCTACTCCTGCTATTAATAGTGCGGGAATGATTGCAAATCCGAACTGGTAAAAATTGGTGGTTTCCCAGAT
>JAKAYM010000152.1:0-699 GCA_021826795.1 Thermoplasmata archaeon | reverse complement strand
ATGCCTGGTTTTAATCCTACTTTCAGGGAATTAGAAAATATTACTATTATACCTGTAAAGCCTATTATTATTCCAACAAACACATATTTATTATAATGTTCACCCAGGAATATAACTGCCATCAGTGTTGATATTATAGGGTATGTATATATTAATATGGAAGTAAGAGAAGCTGAAATGGTTGTTTCTGCAACAAACCATAATTCCATCCATATTACCACATCAAGCAGCGAAAGAACGAAAAGGGGAATAATATCATGCCGTGACAGTTTTAAATGAAGTTTAGGTCTGAATATTATATAAATGAAGATAAACGAAAATAGAATCCTGTAAAATAATAGAACGAATGGTGTTGTGTAATTCAGAGCTATTTTGAGTACTGGATAGTTGATACTCCATGATGTAACCATAATTGCAAATAAAGCGATGTCCCCCTTTAAACCCATACATGAAATTAATAATGGTTAATAAAGAATTTTTTTTATTTCAATATATTAATGTTAATGTACATCATAGTAAATTAAAACATTAAATAATGTTTAAATACGTATTTAACATTGAATGTATTATGATAACAAAAGATGAGGTTCTCGAGGCATTAAAGGAGGTAGCGGATCCTGAAATCGGTATGGATGTGGTTAATCTGGGACTGGTATATGATGTAGAAATTACTGAAAATAACAGGGTTTACATTAAAAT
>JAKAYM010000151.1 GCA_021826795.1 Thermoplasmata archaeon | reverse complement strand
ATGCCCTATTATAACTAAATTCAGATGTGGTAATTCTGCCATTTTCTTTCACCTTTAATCAGGATTAAATATCCTTTCTTTACCATATAATACTTTAATATTTAAATATCTTTCTTTATGTTTTATCCATAGGCAGACACATATGAATTGATATCTATTATATTTTCAGAAATACTCTGAAACCATTTTGATAATAATAAATATATACTAATTTAAAATAACGCTGTATGGATTCCAAATTTAATATTATTTCAAAAGATAAGGATTCAATTAAACTGGAAATGATAAATTATGATAATACACTCCTGAGGCCATTGGCCGAAGAAATATTAAAGGATGATAAGGTAGTTGATTCCTATTATTATATTAAACATCCGGAAATAGATAATCCACACATATATGTAAAGGTAAGTACAGGGAAACCACAGGCTGCAATTAAAAGAACAATAAAAAGAATGAACAAAGTTTATGAAACACTTTACTCAGACCTGGAAAAAGAGCTTGAAAAATTAGATGCCAAGAAAGAAAAAAATGAGCAGTAAGTATGTTCTAGAGATATCCGGTGAAAACCTTGAAATCGCCAATACAGAAATAAAATACATACAGAAAACATACCATAACTTTGATATAATTGAATCCTGCCAAAAATTTGTGCTTATTGAGGGTATTCCGGATAATTTAAAGAGTTCTGCCTTTATAAATTTTATTTCTCTTGTTATTGACGAAAATTCTGATTACAGAAACTTATCAGGAAATGAAATACCTGCAGGAACATTTTATGTAAGAGTAATAGGGGCAATAAAATCAGAATCAGAGATTCTGGAATCAGAAATAGGGAAAAATGTCGGGGGTACTGGAAGAATATCTTTCAAAAATCCGGATTTCGTAATCAGAGCAGTACTGATAGACAAATGGTATCTCTGCAGGGTAGTTTATGAAAGAAATAAAAAATCCTTCGAGGAGAGGCGGGCTCCAATGAGACCATTTTTCTCACCTGTATCACTTCATCCGAAATACGCAAGATATCTTGTAAATACTTCAGGGACCAGAGAGGGAGATACTGTACTGGATCCATTTTGTGGTACTGGTGGAATACTTATAGAGGCTGCCATGCTCGGCAGAAAAATAATAGGCAATGATTCCTCCCTTAACATGGTAATGGGGACAAAGCTCAATTTTAAATATTTCAAAATGGAGGATTACACTGTTTATAATAAAGATATATCTGAACTTAATCTTAAATTTCCTGTGGATGCAATAGTTACAGATATGCCATATGGAAGAAGCTCGGGAATAGATAATCATGATATTATCGAACTGTACAAAGAATCATTCAAAAAATTTTATGAACTTTTAAAGAGCGACCATTTGTGCTCCATTATAATAAATAATGTTGAATTCCTAGAATATGCAAAAAATTATTTTACAGTAGATAATATAGTGCCTGTATACCAGCACAAATCTCTGATAAGGCAGTTTGTTGTAATAAAGCGCATCAACTGACGGGCTTTATGGAGATTCCCACATTTTCTCCTGAAATATCCCAGATTTTTCCATCGAAAGTCTTGGAGATTTTTATTTCTATGCTGAGAGTTTCATTCTGTATCAGACCCTTAAATTTCTCTATAGACTTTCCTATGTCACCTGATGCATTTATTTCGGTGACTATATTCTGTGAATATTCAAGATTCATATCCTTCCTCATTATCTGAATTCTCCTTATAATTTCCCTTGCGAATCCCGCAAGCATAAGATCTTCATCTATCTGCCTGTTTAGATATACAGATATGCCCGTTTTTTCATCACCGGCATATGCGTATATTTCAAGAGGGTCTTCGTGCACATCCAGGTATTCAGGTGTAAATTCATGTCCTTCGTATACTATTTTCCCCGTTGTTTTTAATTGAATATATATACTATTTTTTGCCAGGTATTCTGTAAAAGCATTGGTATTGCCTCTTAATATAGGTGCAACCTTTGAGAATACAGGCTTTATTGTTACCTTTACAGGCTTTTCATCTGACTTTATAAATCTGATAGTCTGTGCATTAAGTTCAGGAGATATAATATCAATTATGGATTGCTCGATGTTCATATCACTGTAGATTAATACCTCGCTGACAATCTGCCTGCCCTTGATATTGGATTCCTGCCTTGCTCTTCTGGAAAGCTCCATTACAGATATTGCATATTTGAATTCCTTTTCCAGACTGGAATTTATGTAATAACTATCCGGTTCAGGGTATTTTTCTGAATGCACCGATCTTTCTGGACCAGAAAGTTTTAGATACATATAATCAGTATAAAAAGGAGCAAGAGGTGCGAGCATTTTGATTATATTTATCAGTGTGTAGTAAAGGGTTTCATATGCTTTCATTTTGCTTTTATCCAGTTCACCTTCCCAGAATCTTTTTCTTGAGAGCCTCAGATAATAATTTGAAAAATCGTTGATTAAATCCATGATATTTCTCAATCCTATGTGCATATCAAATTCATCCATATTCTTCCTGACATTTTCAATGGTAGAATTAAGTCTCGAAAGTATCCATTTATCCAATAGGTTCTCTGGAGCTTCAAGCTTTTCAAATATGAACCCGTCAAGATTTGCATTTGATGCAAAAAACGAGTAAACATTTGATAGAGTGCCGAATACCTTCCTACTGGTGTCATTTATAAGCTTTTTATCTATCGATTTTGAATTCCATGGTGCACCTGTATAAAAAAATAGCCTTGCAGGATCTGCACCGTACATGGCTATAAAGTCATTTGCCGTTACAAAATTGCCCTTGCTCTTGCTCATTTTCTGCCCGTGCTCATCCAGTATAAAGCTCATGGACATGACATTTTCATAGGCATTTCTTCCGAATAGGAGTGATGCTATTACATGAAGCGTGTAGAACCAGCCTCTGGTCTGATCTATGGCCTCTGTTATAAAATCAACGGGTATGCTTTCTGTATCGAATTTTTTATTGAAAGGGTAATGCATTGCAGCATATGTGGCGCTTCCGGAATCAAACCATGTATCTATAACATATGGCTCCCTGGACATTTGTTCTTTGCATTGGGGGCATTTAAGCTTTACAGCGTCTATGAATGGTCTGTGCAGGTCATCCGGGATGGCTCCACCATATTTCTCAAGATCCTCCCTGCTTCCTATGGCAAGGTAATGCCCCCTGCTGCATTTCCACACCGGTAGCGGTGTCCCCCAGTACCGGTTTCTGCTAAGGGCCCAATCCTTTGCATCATCAAGAAAGTTTCCGAATCTGCCATATTTCAGATATTCCGGGAACCAGTTTACTTTTTCATTATTATTTTTGAGCAAATCCCTTATAGTTGATACCCTTATGAACCAGGCATCCAGTGGATAGTACAGAAGTTTTGTCGAGCATCTGTAACAGAATGGATATGTATGTTTTATTTTCTGGCTTTTGAACAGAAGTTTATTTTCCTTGAGATAACCGATGATTTCAGGATTGGCATCCATAACAAATTTTCCCTTCCATGGAACACTGGAATCAAATTTTCCCTCTGTATCCACAGGATTTACAAGCTCTATACCGTATTTTTTAGCTATATCAAAGTCATCAGCACCGAATGCAGGTGCTGCGTGGACTATTCCTGTTCCATCCTCCGCAGTTACAAAATCCCCCGTAACAACCTTAAGTGCATTTTTGCCAACCTTCAAAAATGGCATGAGCTGTTCGTACTCTGTACCCTCAAGTTCGGATCCTTTCATCCTCTTGATTACTTTTGGATCCTTGAATAGGGAATTTACCATATCTGAAAGTAGATAGTATTCATTTCCCTCTGATAATACCAGGGAATACTCGAAATCCTTGTTTACAACAAGAAGCTCATTTGAGGGGAGTGTCCACGGGGTTGTTGTCCATGCAAGCAGGTATCTGTTTCTGGTTCCTTTTACCCGGAATTTAACATACACTGATGTGTCATCTGTCTCCTTATAACCCTGTGCAACCTCATGGGAGCTCAATGAAGTGCCGCATCTGGGACAGTATGGCACAATTTTATAGTCCTTTACGAGCATGCCTTCATCGAAGAGCTTCTTAAGGGCATACCACTCGCTTTCCATATAATCATTTCTCAGGGTAACATAGGAATCATTTTCATCTATCCAGTATCCTATTTCACTGTCAATCCTGTTCCATTCGTCTATATATGTAAAAACACTATTGCGACAGTATTCATTGAACTTCTCAATGCCAAAATTTTCTATCTCCTTTTTTGTATTGAACCCAAAATGCTTTTCGGCCTCCAGCTCCACGGGCAAACCGTGGCAGTCCCATCCTCCTGTTCTTCTTCCTATGTCATAACCGGACATGTATTTATATCTCATTACTGTGTCCTTTACGGTCCTTGTCATGAGATGCCCCACATGCGGTCTTCCATTTGCGGTAGGTGGCCCCTCCAGAAATGTATATTTCTTAAGCCCACGATCCTTATGAAGTATGTTTTCAATGATTTTATTATCTTCCCAGTATTTTCTGATCTCGTTTTCGATATCAATTAATCCTCTATTTACATCTATATTCTGGTAAAAATTCTGAGTCATTACCCGATTAG
>JAKAYM010000150.1:346-4589 GCA_021826795.1 Thermoplasmata archaeon | reverse complement strand
TATTATAAAGTTTTCATCCATGTTTCCATATGTTTTATTAATATATTATTTCACGTTTTTCAATTTTATATTCTGCACATCTTTCCACAAATCTTCTTGGAAAATTCTGATTTGAAGGAAAATATAGATGGGCATATCCTGCAATAAGCTGTTTATAAGTGAATCCTTCTGTGTTTCCATTTTCAAATCTGTAGGCCTCAGGATGACTGGCATTGAAAACTATTCTAGAATAGTGGAACTCATGGCCCATTATTTTTTCCCTATCGTTCAATATGGCACCTCCTGTTGCTGGCATGATTTTGCGATAGCCCAGTGAAAGGCTCTCCATATGAGTCTTTCCCGGTATTGTTCCTGCCATGGGATATTCTTTCCCATCGATGGATATCGATTCAGACAGGTACATATAGCCACCGCATTCAGCAAAAACTGGCATGTTATTTTCTATGCTCTCCCTTATTTCTGCCAGTAACTTAACGTTGCCTGAAAGTTCTTCAGCATATAATTCCGGATATCCTCCACCCAGATACAGCCCGTCAACGTCAGGGAGTGAAGTATCAATAATAGGGTCAAAAAATACAATCTTTGCCCCGAATTTTTCAAGAAGTTCAAGGTTCTCTGTATAATAAAATGTAAATGCCTTATTATAGGCAACGCCTATCCTGCACTTCTCTTTAACCCGGTAATTGTAAAGCGACGGTTTTGGGATTTTTTTATAATTCACCATTCCAGCAATTCTGATTATTTCAGGAATGTCTATATTACTCTTTATGATGGTTGACAGCCTCTTGAAATAGCTATCATTTATTTTTTCTTCTCCGGCAGTTACAAGGCCAAGATATCTTGATCCTATTTTCAAATCATCATATCTTTTCAGGCATCCCAGCACCCTTATTCCGGTGGATTTTTCGATAGCTTCCCTTACAAGCCTGCAGTGGTAATCTGATCCTGCACGGTTAAGTATCACACCCTTGAGGTTTAGTCTTTTGTCAAAGTCCCTGAACCCTCTGACCAGAGCAGCGCTGCTTCTTCCTGATGCCGAAATATCAATAACCAGGATAACTGGAATCCCAAGTGTGAGTGATATATCAAAGGAACTACCCTTAATGGTGTTTCCAGCTTTTCCGTCAAAAAGCCCCATTACGCCTTCCACCACAGATATGTCCTTGCCGGAGGAATTGTGAAAATATATCTCCCTGGCAGTTCTGGCATTTCCCATCACCGTATCAATATTGTATGATTTATTGCCGGATGCCAGCCAGTGAAATCCAGGATCTATGTAATCCGGTCCAACCTTGAATGGTTGAACCTTAAATCCCATATCGGACAATACCCTCATAATCCCTATGGATACTGTAGTTTTTCCGGTTCCACTTGATGGTGCAGCAATCATTATGCCCTTAACATCCATGCAGAAACACCGATATGGTAACATTATTTATAATTTCCTTTGCAACAAGCTCTTTTCCCCCAGAAGAAGCAATTCTGGCAGATGCGTTTGCAACAGAATATGCACCTGTGGCTCTGTATACAACCTCAGAGAGGTTTTTGGAATTTTTATTCAGCATTTCTGGAGTATAATAGTTCAAAGGGCATTTTAGATCTGTTGCAACCTGTTTTAATCCCATATTTCCTTCCTTTATATTGATAGTTGAAATGGATTTTATTGCCTCAGAATAAAATCTATATTTTTCCATTACCGTGTTTATTGCTATTTTCATGTCTGTATATGAGGCGTCTGTTGAAAACCCTATTCCCAAATCAAGGACTCTTGGTACCATGATCAGGTCATATCTGTTATCCTGCTCTTCATATGTTATTATTATTCTGTTTCCATTACCGGAAATCTTCAGTTCTGGTATATCCAAACATGTTTTATTTATGACATTTACAGGAATGCCATTTACAATGTCCCCTGATATCTTATTCAGATTTTCAATGTTTTTAAATGCCATGGAATATTTCTCAGCTATGGATTCCAGGGATATAACACCTGTCACATCTGAGGCAGTAGTTATTACAGGAATGGCATCAATAATATCGGCTATCTCTCTGGCCATATCATTTGCACCATGATGTCCTCCTATTACTGGTATTACAAATTTTCCTGAATCATCTATTGACAAAACTGTATTGTCAGTAAACTTGTTCTTCAGATATGGTGAGATAAGCCTGACGACAGCACCAAGGGCCATTATAAAAATAGTCGTATCATATTTCTCTAAAAGTTCTTTTATTATTGGCTGTAAGGAAATAAAATTTATGGTATTCCCGGTACTGCCGCCCCTGCCATTTGTAAATATATCTGCTGGATATTTACTGCCAATTTTTTGGCTGATAATCATCCCGTTTCCGGTAATCACAACAATGGCAAGCTTTTTTCCATTCATGAAGGATTATTGGATATATTATAATATATTTATCTAGTATTTGTTGTGTATTATATGGTTGGCGATAAATATATATACAATTCAAAAATATGGAAATACCGGGGAGCGTAAAGCTGAGAGGATAAGGATCGACCCGTGTAACCTGATCCGGATAATACCGGCGGAGGGAGATGGATACGAATAGAAAATTTATAAAAATATGGCGGATAATATGTTGAGCAGGAAACAGCGCTTCATGCTGATGTCAAGCGCTTCCGGGCTCACGTTTTGGGGAATAGTTGGAACACTTGGACCACTTGCAGCAGCAGGCTCAATAATAGGAGTATTGCCACATTTTCTTAAAGTGGTTGTTTTGTTGATTGGGCCATTATTTGTTCCTTTTGGGAATTTTATAATGGGCTTTCTTACTGACCGTCTTGGGCGGAAGAAAATATTTCTGATGACCATGATTATTTATGGTGCAGGCATAATAGTAATATCCCTGAGTTATACATTCCTCCCACTGATAATAGGGCTTATGCTTGCTGAATTTGGTGTTGGTGGTGAGGAAATACCGTCTCTGTCCTTAGTTTCCGAGGATTCTCCAATTTCACAGAGAGCCAGATGGCTTACTATAATATCTGATTTTGACAATATAGGAAGCGCAATCATTGCAGGGCTATTTGTGGTTATAGTAAACTCATTCGTAGACCGGATTGTACTCCTTGTAGCTGCATCAGTACTCATAATTATAATGATATTTTCCCGGATTTCCCTGCCAGAATCATTTAAGTGGGAAAACATTCACGGTGAGACCGAGAAATCAAAAAATACAAGATCCGAACTTTACATAGACAGTGAGGGAATTAATGTCAAAAAACCCTCTTATCGCCTCACGCTGTTCGTTCTCATGGCAATGGCTATTTCACAGTATACCACATTCGGGTTAATGGCCTATATAATAGGTCCCTATGAATTCGCCAAACCATTTACGGATGACATGATAATATTTGTTGCCCTTCTGGGCGCATCTGTAGCTGGTTTTATTGCAGCACCGTTGATATCCAGAGGTAGAAAAGTATATACAACATATTCCTACGGAATTGGCTTTATTTCAACTGTGATAATTTTCCTCCTTGTACCTGTTTTACATAACCTCCTAATATTCTATCCACTATTATTTATAAACATGATGATGAGTGAATTTGCCTGGGCTTCCAGAACCACACTGGAACCCGAACTTTCGCCTACAAGGTTAAGGGGAACGTTTATAGGAACAGTCAGACTTGCACCGATGATTGTCTATCCCATACTTGTCTTCCTTACCAGCAATGTCTCCCTGAGAGTTTTTATATTGATTAATACTGGCCTGTGGCTTCTTGGATTCGTTGCTGCCATTGTATGGCACCGTTACGGAATTGAAACGGGAAATGTAAATATAGATTACCCCAACAATTGATGACAAAGTTTGTACAATAAGATTAATATATACTTTTCCCGATTAACTCTAGACTTCCAATGGATATAAATATAGATGAGAGCATAACAAAATGGGAAAAAGATGTAATTGACACATCCAAAAACAACAGACTTCTTTATTTCAGCCCAGAATCTTTTCTTAAGATCAATACACCTTCCATGTTGTTTCTTTTCGATGACCTTGTAAATAAGGATAAAAAAATGGGTGTACGAATCACCAGTGATGAGGAAAACAGAAAAAAGGATGAAATAATTTTCTCAAAAAGAGATGGAATGGAAAAATCTCTGGGTAATATACTTTATCAGGCAAACAGTGCATTAAAGGAACATGGATCCAATGTGCTTTTCATATCCTTCGGGCTACTGAAATGGAACGATGACAATGGAAAGACTGCAGA
>JAKAYM010000150.1:0-336 GCA_021826795.1 Thermoplasmata archaeon | reverse complement strand
CAGAAACCCAGCTATTTTTTGTACCCATTACACTAACCAGGAAAATGTTTAACAATTATTCAATTGAATCCATAGAGGGGGATATATTTTTTAATCCTGTTCTAAGGGAGAAACTAGAGCAGTTTGGCATTAAATTTGATTTTAATTTTGAGGACAATTATAATTTATCTGAGGCAATGAGAAATTTCAGGCTGACTGTCAAGGATACAAAATGGGCGGTGAGCAAGAATTCTTACCTGGGCATCGTTTCGTTCACAAATAACACAATTTATAATGATATTAAAAGGAACCATGATACCATAAAAAAGAATGACCTTACAAGAGGACTTGCAGGTG
>JAKAYM010000018.1 GCA_021826795.1 Thermoplasmata archaeon | reverse complement strand
AAATACCTTTGGGAGTATTCCATCCCGTGCCAGGGAATATAACTCCCGTGCGGCACTGTTTCCGAATATAACCGTCGATATTAATGCTGAAACCAGGAAGATGCTGAAGGCAGCCAGTGTAACATAGATTCCGTAATAGCTGTCGGTTACATACAATCCGGGTGCAAAAAATGCAAGCCCAGCAGGAAGATTGGGACCCAGGCCGCCCACATTGGCATAGATAACAAATGTATCGTAGGCAATCATTATCAGCAGTGAAGTGACTATGGCCTTTTTTATTGTACGTCCCGGCGTTTTAGTTTCCTCGGCAAGAACCACTATTGATCCGTAACCGGAAAAGGCCACAAACCCTCCGGTAACCATGCCCAGGAAGAAGCCATGTAATCCGCCAGTCGAATTAAATATGTTGAAGTACTGTACACCATTGTAAGGTGATTTTACAATTATTGCGATTGATAATCCCAGAAAAAATGCCAGATCAAACAATCCCATTACTATTGCAATTTTCTGGCTGTAATTCAATGACAGTATTCCAACTATTAGATAAATAACAGGTGTAATAAATGAAACTATTACCACAAAGACAAATGGAAGTGTGTAACCTAGCATAACCTCAAGGCCTATGTACAGAAACCATCCGAGAAGCGCACTTGAACCTATAATACTGCTGAGTACCACAAACAGATAATAAAACCCAACGCTTTTACTGAGATATTTGCTGTGTGTCGCCACCTCCACATATTTGTAATAACCTCCGGCGTTACTGATTTTCTCAGAATAAATATAAACTGCTATTACAGCGAGAAAGAGAGCTATACCCCCTATAAGAAATGTTAAAGGTGCAGTTTCTCCTGCATATTCCATTGCGGTTGCACCTGTGAAGGCGAATGGGCCGGCTGGCGCAATAACCATTATTGCATAGAATACAAGGCCCCAGAAGGTCATGCTATTCCTGTTCAAAGCTTCACTCATAATTATTTTATTAAATATTGTTATTTAACGTAAACGGAAAGGACTGATTATTTTCATACAAAGAACAAGTCGTTAATACCTTCACAGACAATAAAAGTCAAAATATGAATAGAAATTGTATGGCAATTTTAATGTGAGTTATGCTTTTAATCATCATATTCAGGTATTGCACAGGAATTGTATATATCCTTTTAACAGTTTAATATCTTGAAATCCTGCCTAATTGTATATCGGAGCATTTATATATGAATATCGGTTTGATCGTATGACACAATGAAAAGCATGGAAGAAACAAAACGGGAAGTAATCAATGAAATTAAAAGGACAGGTGTGGCACCCATATGGAACGGTACTCTAGAAAAATATCTTGATATGTCCGGAGATCAGGAAGATGATAATAGTATGCCTGAAGATACACCGGTCTCAGTTATGGTCGTTTATGAGGATGGAAATTACGCAATGCGCGTTAGGTATAATCCTGATACAGAGAATGAAGTTTCGCATGATCTTGAAGAATCATCCAGCGTCGATAATGGTTTCTGGATGATTGTAAATGCCTATATAAACGGCACAGAGTGAAAAACATACCTTGAAATATTTGAAGGATATATTTGTGAAACCGGGAGCAGAATTTCACTCGACCCTTTCTATTATTGCACCGTTTGCCATCCCTCCCCCCTCACAGATGGCTATCAATCCATAATGATATTTTTTATTTTCCATTATATTAAGCATGGTTGATACTATTCTCGTACCGGTTGCGCCTAATGGATGACCCAGTGCTACTGCTCCACCATTGATATTAACCTTATCGTGATCTACCTTCAATTCCTTTTCCCATGCAAGAACAACAGAGGCAAATGCCTCATTTACCTCGAAAACATCAATATCCTCTATGGCCAATCCTGTTCTCTTCAGTACTTTTTCTGTAACGGGAATAGGACCTGTGAGCATTGTAACGGGGTCAACCCCCACAGCTGCAACATTCAGGATTTTAGCCCTTGGCTTCAAATCGTATTCCTTCACAGCATTTTCCGATGCCAGTATGCTGGCACTGGCACCATCTGATATCTGGCTGGCATTCCCTGCTGTTATAAGTTCCAGATTAGGAAATGCCGGCCTGAGCTCATTCATTTTTTCCAGATCAGGCTTTTCCCTCACACCCTGATCATAATCAAGAATAATATTTCCATTTTCCTTTACAGGTATCATTTCTTTTTTGAATTGTTCTCTTGATCTGAATGCTCTGATATGGCTTTCATAGCTCATAAGATCCATATCCTTTCTTGATATTCCGAACTTTCTGGCTATGAGTTCAGCACCGTATGCCTGGCTGAACCAGTTCTCCCCGAGACTGTATCTTCTTCTCAGGTTTTCCGTGATTGGATTTTCCTTTTCTATCGTGCTCAGCATCGGTACCCGGGTCATAGATTCGACTCCACTGGCCACAACAAGATCATAATCTCCAGCTATTATTCCATTTCTGGCAAATTCCAGAGCCTGAAGGCTTGAACCGCACTGCCTGTCTATTGAAACGCCGGGAACAGAATCTGGTAAACCAGCTGAGAGCCATGCGTTTCTTGCAATGTTTCCTCCCTGATTACCTGTCTGGCTCACACATCCTGTTATCATTTCTTCAACGGTATCAGGTTTTATTGAATTAATATGGAGCACCTGACTGACAAGGTTTCCAAGAAGGTCTACGGGATGAACATCCTTGAGGGCTCCGTTTCTCTTGCCGATAGGCGTCCTCTTTGCATCTATAATATATACATCTGGCATTTTATTATACATATCCTGTTACATATTTGATTGCCTTTTATATTTTTCTTTGAGGAAAAAACCTTAATATAATTATAAAAGTATAATTGGAATACCGATCATAGTGTTTAGAATAAATATAGTCTATGGCTCTCAATTATTACGTGCCCGTGGAAAAATATATTAGATGGAAAATCTTAATTATACATTATTATGGATAAAAAAATAGGAATCATTCTAGAAGATAACAGAGTCAATCAGGGCTTTATCAGATCACTTATAAGAATGAGAGATAGCATGTTTATGTGTTTCATTATAAAGTCTGGGCAGATGTTGTCTGATGTCAAAGTGTCGGGAGGATTACTAAATCAAATACCATGCACAGAAAGTTTAAGCGACCTATTTTCCATGGATTATATTTTCTTTTTCGTAGATAAAAAAATTAAAAAAGATGATGAGAATTTAATTCGGTTAAAACATTCCTTTAAGGGAGTATTATATATTATATCAGAGAGCATTCAGGGAATTTCAGCAGCGTTGAAAGGAGAAGACTTACAGGAATGTATTGTTTTAAGTTTTCCAGAACTTTCTATGGAGCCATTTATAGAAATTCTCCAGCATGGAAACCTGGAAACCAGAAATGTCAATGAAATGGTTGATTTGTTGAAGTATCTTGGATATAACACCCTCATAATAAAAAATGATATAGAAAATGGGGTTATAGATAGACTTCAACTAACATTCATTAATTCTGCACTTCTCATATTGAAAAAGGGTTTTAAAGTTTCTACTATAGATGCCTGCCTGAAATTCCGGTTGGGTCTCACGCATGGTATTTTTCAGCTGGCGGATATGTACGGGATCGATAAAATATTTAAAACATATAAAAACATGGGTTTTCATGTTCCCGATATAATTGAGAAAATGTACAGAGAAAAGAAATTTGGTAAATCTGCAGGCATTGGTTTCTATAATTACAGTACTGATATCCCAATTATTCCGGATGATGAAATTTATAAAATAAATCCCTATGACATGATTTCTCCTGTAGTCAACGTTGCAGCAAATCTTCTGGAAATATGCGAGCCTGATGATATAGATAAATTTTTTGCACAGGAATATGGTTCAACAGAGGGAATAATTTCCATTGCAGATGGCGTGGGAATAAACCATATAGTTGAAAACCTGCATGAGAATTATAAAAACTCAGGTGATAGTTTATTCATGGCAAGCACCAAACTCACTGATATGGTTGATAAAAATTTTATTGGGATTGAAAGTGGGGTAGGTTTTTATAGGTACAATTATAATGAATCGAATTTCGGTCCTGTTAGATATTGCAATAGAGACAGATATACATATATTATTATGAACAGGCCAGAGGCATTGAATGCACTCAATGAGAAAATGTGGAAGGGATTAAAACTGGCAATAGAAAAGGCAAATAATGATGATAAGGTAGTATCAATTATTGTTACAGGCACCGGCAGATCATTTTCCGCAGGAGACGATATTAAGATGATGAGCGAATGGAATAATTCTGTAGATGCCTCACTGTGGCTGGATCAGTATGCCAATCCTTTAATTGATACAATCACAGGTTGCGCCAAGCCAATAATTTCAGTAGTTGATGGAATTGCATTCGGAGGAGGATGTGAACTTAACATGTTGTTTGATATTGTTATAGCAAGTAATAGGTCTATTTTTTCAGTTCCAGAGGGGCTAATAGGTGCCCTGCCCCCGGTTGCAGCCTCATACGGAATTGCACTGACAGGAAGAAAACTGTTCAGATATCTTTTGACCTCAGAATGGATCAACGCACACCAGGCAAAGGATCTGGGTTTTGTTGACCTTGTTGTGCCACCTGAACAGCTGCCTTTTCTGATATACGAATTCACAGAAAAAATCAGAAAGAACGCACCTATGTCTGTTACAAATACCAAGCGGCTGATAAATACATATAAGGAAAATTTTAAAGCCCTTGAGAGACTCGCTGGAAGCTACCTGGTTATAAATGCAGGGTCGGAGGATTTCAAAAACGGGCAGAAGGCATTTCTGAATAAACAAAAAATTAAATGGAGAGGTAAATAAAATGGAACTCAATGGAAAACTCAATGATGAAGAGGAATTAATAAAGAATAGCTTTGACGAATACTGTGAGAAAAAATATGTACCATACTATGAACAGTACTTAAAGGATGGGATATTTCCGAAGAAGATAATGAAAGACTTATCGGATCTATTGCTACCTTCAACTATTTCTCTGAATGATCATGAAAAAGTTGATGATATTATTCTCGGTATTCTTTCAGAGGAAATGGGAAAGTATGAATTCCCGTTGCCTGCATTTCTTACGATACATTTTTCTAAATTGCTTCCGTATATCAGGAATGAGAGTATTAGGGATGAATATATAAAAAGCTATCTTTCAGGGAATTCTGTGATATGTGGGGCGTATACTGAGCCAGGGCATGGTTCAGACGCATACCATATTGCTAGTGAGGCACGGAAAATTGGAACAAATTATATTCTTTCCGGCGAAAAGAGTTTTGTGAGCAATCCTGGAATTTCTGATGTTTATATGATTTCAGCCAGAACGGGTAATGGCATCAGCATTCTCATGGTAGATAGATCAATGGAGGGGATTGAATCCTATGAAATTGAAAATATGGCATCTCTGTTTAAAGGAGAATTCGGTGGCATCAGGATGGATAATGTTATGGTTCCTGAGACATATCTTGTAGGGGAAGAAAATAAAGGATTCCAGCTACTGATGGATATCCTGAGCATTCAGAGGGTGCATGTGGGATTATACGCAATCGGCATAGCAGAGGGAGCACTGAACGAGGCAATTGAATACGCAAAGATGAGGAGGGCGTTCGGGGTACCCATATCCAAATTTGAGGCGGTATCATTCCGGCTGGCCGAGGATAAGGCAAAAATTGAATCTATCAGAACACTGGCATATAAAGCACTATCAATGGAGAATTCAGGCATGGACAACAGCATAGAAAGCGCCGCTGTAAAAGGATATGGATGTGAGATTGCATTCAACGCTGTAAGTGACGCACTTCAAACACTGGGTGCAGCCGGATACTCAAAAACATCACCACTTGAAAGAAAATTCAGGATATCTAGAGGATTCCTTTTAGGTGACGGTACTCCTGATATACAGAAATTAATCATATCAAGGAAACTGTTCGGAAAAGAATTCAGTCCGTGACGTTAAAGCCATTATTTAGCGTTGATAAGAATACCATAAGTAAACTTCCAGTGTCATGGTAGGAATATGTGCGACCCTGTAAATATTTATACTTCAATTAACTATTAACCTTTATGGAATATGAGGTGGAAGTTTTATCGGTACAAAGAGTTATAGATTTAGTTTCATGAAAAGCAAGATGTCAGGTAACTTTTGGTGTTCCTAACGAAATAACCGAAAAGATAGGTGCCAGACTAACTGAACAGCAGAAAGAATCTCCTGAAATCTATTCAAACATAGTCTCAATTTCAACTTCATATGAAAATGGAAAATTATATCAAATCAGCTCTAAGTGGAAAATAACAGTAAATAGGAATAATAAACAATTATTTTAAGAAATATAATATAAATATAAAAGTGCCTGCGGAGCGCTTAAGGGAATTTACGCCTGTGGAGATTGATGCCTCTGCCCTTGAAGGACTAAATATAAGTCCCTATGTAAGGGTAAACATTGTCCATGAATCAGGAAGCCTCATTGCTTTGGCATGAGGTAGCTCACATCTATAAATGGACATCCCAGAATTGCAAATAAATTTGTAGGGGATTTAAAATTCAGTGTTAAAAATGATATCTTTCAATAACCTATCCATAATCCAGGATGCGTATAGCGAAATTGATGAACAGGAAAAGCAGAAAATTGATGATGAAGCATTAATGGGTTCCAAGTTTGAAGAAATACATTCTTGATACCAATGCCTTAATAGATCTGTCAAAAAATAATGAAAAGTTTATGCAGCGATTCAATAAACATATACTTAGTAAGGATCTCATCCTTACCACAGTATTAAATTATTATGAATTTGCCAGGGGTTTTTCTAACAGTAGTAATCCGGCTGTGAGTATAATAAAAAAATATTTTAGAACGGCTATTAAAATTGAACCAATAAATTATGAAATATCGGAAAGTTGTTCAGAAATCTATAAACAATTGAAATCCAGATACAAAAGTAAATACTTCCCAGACGATGTAGATATCTTGACCGCCTCTTTTACAATGGGAGTTAAAGGAATATTAATTACACATGATAGCGATTTCAATGCAATTTCTGCGTTGAAAAGCTTTCAAATAGAAAACCGGGAATTATAGCGAGTTTTATATCATCTACTGTTATTGCTCATCTATCAGGACTAATTGCTTTCTTACTGGACAATATTGGCAGAAATAAATATTATTTCACGACAGGCTTACTTTCCCAATGTTTCCAGAAACATTCTCAACTACTACAGCAGTTCCATATGCAACAATTTCAGTCATAACCTGTCCTATATCTGACGAATCAAATCTCATTTCAATCACAGCATTGGCGCCGATATCCTTCGCTGCCTGACTTAATCTGGACAGCGCAGTTGACCTTGCATCTGAGAGCATTTTAGTATACTCTTTAATCTCACCACCGCCGAGGGATCGTAATCCAGCCATAATATTTCCGCCCAGTCCTCTGCTCCGTACTGTAATGCCCCATATTGGCCCGATAACTTTGGTAATTTCTTTTCCAGGCACATAATTAGTTGTCACCATCATTACTTCATCCATTCTTTCATCTCGGTTCTCATTAATGTAGAACCCGATTATATAATATAGATATTAATAAATTTATGTAAGCAATAGTAACATCCTGTGCAGGCAAAAATTGGTGGATCTAACCTTTCAAAATAAATGATATTGACCAAATAACAATTTCCAGTAAAAATTAACGGTAGTGTAATTAAACCCATATAACATCCTATTTCCACCAGCATCCTTTTAACTTATCCAGATGTTCTCGATAAATCTAAAGATATAATCCTCAATTGCCTGTATTATACTGCACATTTCTAATGTCATTTAAATAGTCTTTATGTTGGCTGATCAGTTTAACTATCACCAGATCATTTTTTAACATGAAGGTGCGTAGTGTCCTGGTTATATCATTGTCATTTATTTTCAGTATCATGTATGCAATGAATATTCCAAAAATCCAGTTGAGAGTATAATCATAATCAAAAAGTCTTTTGCTGATATTCCCGATAATATCTTCTGAAGTGATTTGCTCTGCCGTATAATTTGTGTTCAAGATCTTAATCAATTCGTCGATACATTTGTTAATCGTTTCTGTTAAATTATTATTATCGTTAATCAATCTGTTAAGATACTGTACCATATCCTGTTTTATATTGTGTTTATCCAGCACCATGGTTCTGCGGTATATAATTTCAAAAAACTCGGCTGAGGCTTCCTGTATCGATGAGGATAACATGGCCGAGATAATAAATAAAGGTCCTGACTTTCTATACAATCTGGAAAAATGTTTTCTGTAAATTTTTAAATTGCCTTTATATACTTTAAACAATCTTATAGTATGCATGACTTCGTGTGCTACAGTTTCCTCATTGACATTATCAACTCCAAAAATTTCTATTTTTGAGTTAATTATTTTTTCCTCTTTAATTACCGGTGATGCCTGACCACCTTTGTGCTCATCATTTTTTTTATTCAGTTTTATTTTAGGCACAGGCCCGATAAAATAAATATTACCAAGATATCTGATTTCTTTTCTGGTTTTTTTGACATATATCTTCAGGTCTTTCTGCTTTTGACGCATGAATCGATGTTGCCTATACCATTTATTAAACACCATTCAAAAAGCTTAATATTTATAAAAACTTAAAGTTATTTATAATTGTTCGATTCTTGGTGTTCTCACGGACAGAATTGAACTTGAGTTTTCTATAACCACAACCTACAATGATAGATTCATATTCTGCAATAGAATTTGATTAATATAATGAACATTACATTCTTGAATTTGAATTGAAAGAGAAGGAACGTTAAAAATAGAGATCTACCAAAGTAAGAATAATCCTTGCAGACATGAAGGAAATAATATGTTATTGTTCATTCAGTTCTTTATTTTTATTTATTTTGCCGGAAACTCTCCTTACGATTTTTGCGTTTGCCCTTGTAAATTTACCGGTGGTATCAACATTAATGATATGTTTTGAAGATTTAACCAGTATATCCTGAAAATCTATGATATAATTGATATAACTTTCGTACAGATCGGCATTGCAGAGTTCTATACTGGAGGTCAATGGGTCAAGAAACCCCATTTTCTTTATTATTCTTTTTATAATTTCATCTGAGGTTGCATATAAATGCACCTGAATATCCGGTCTTATAACCATGGAAAGTATACCGTTCATCCAGTCCTCATTTAAACCACGTACAAGTCCCCATGATTTTAAAGTATCTATATAACCATCAAAGATTACAATAAAGCCTGATTCCACAGCATTTTTTATTGCATTACCCAGGTCTGCCAGTGCCGTTGCATGTGCAAGGAACAGTGTTCTGGTTTCAAAAAATATATCCTTCTTTTTCTTATTTATCACATTTCCGAACAACTTAGATTTCTGTATATCCAGATTCATGGTTCCGTATCCCATATATTCAAGTTTTTTAGCCAGTTGGTTTGCATGCGATGTTCTGCCGGCACCTTCAACTCCGTCTATAGCTATCAGTACTCCTTGCCCCATAAAATTTCCTCCACCTTTTCCCGTATCTGCAGTTGAACATTTTTTATTGAGTCGTTTCCGTTTATAATACAGAATTTTTTCTCCTTGCTAATTTTATCATAAAAATCGGATATCATGGTCTGATACTTTATGAATCCCTCATCCGGCGCCAGCTCCGGGAATATATCAGATCCTGTTTCCTGCGGTTTCAAGCTTGTTCTGCCAGTTTTTAATCTCAGGATTGCCTCCTCAGGCTTGACCTTTATATAAAATACTACATCAGGTTCAACCGCAAAGGAATATAAATTCTTTATCCACTTTAGACTTATCCCTCTGGCTGAATCCCTCGCATAGGCTGTATATATGTATCTGTCTGAAACAACATTGATGCCTGCCTTCAACATAGTTATAATATATTTTTCATATCTGTCGGTAAAATCGGTTGCGTTTATCAGGCTGAATGTTAATGGATTTAACTCCTTCTTTTTCTTTGCCTTTTTATTAAGGCCATGTACCCAGTCAGATGAATTCCATTCGGTAAGATAGGTCTCCGATCTGTGTTGAAGGTAGTGTTCCAGTAATTTAGCCTGACTTGATTTTCCTGACCCATCTATTCCCTCAAACGCGATTAATTTTCCATTCATATTAAAAACCTCTTCTTGTAAATGGTATTTTTTACTAGCTTTCCCATTTCTTTAATATCGTTTGAGGATAAATCTGATATTTTTTCAAGGCTTTTCTTAGCCTTACCAGAACCTGAATAGCAAACAGAAGCCATATCGGCCAGCTCAACTGATGTGAACCCGGGATTTACAGCATTTTTTATTGTGAAACCGCATGCGTAAAGTGGGCTCTTGTAAGTAGCATACGCCATAACCCTGGACATAAATGCAGCATTTCCGGATATTTCCCTTTTTTTATCATCCAGGTGCAGCTTTTCCATGGCATAATTGTAGTATTCCCATGGAGGAATTGCATTGAATTTACTGGCAAAGGCCTCTAACCATGACCTTCTCAGGTCATTTATATTACTGTATAAACTCTTCATCAGCACACCCTCTCTCATTCCAAAGAGGGAGGCATGCAAATATTCTGCATTAAAAATATTCATTAATTCATCTATTATTATAGATGCCACTCCGATTGTGAGGCTCCGCTCCTTACTTATTCCCGAATATTTAGACCTTTCGGCGGGCTTTATTCCGGGAAGTTTTCCTGCGTAGTTCTTTATGCTATTTTTTGTCAGTTTATATCCGTGCAGGCTCGAAATAGGGTATTTAATATTCTTCATGTCATATTTTGCGAGAGCCCTGAGATTGCCACCGGATCCGATTACAGGTAAATTTATATTTTTAAATTCAACAACTTCATTTTCAATTCTGGATCTTATCTCTTTTTCACCTTTCAATTCGTGCAGAAGTTTCAAAGCACCCAGATTGTAATTATTTATTTTTTCTATTGTTCTGTTCCTGACCACTGCGATTTCCAGTGAGCCTCCTCCCAGGTCAAATATCAATGCATCCTTGAATGGAAGGGTATTCAATGATCCTATGACGGAATATTCCCCTTCCTGTGATCCGCTTATAATATCTACTTTATGTCCGAGAATCTCAGAAAACTGTTCAGAAACTTCATTGTTATTAGATGCCATTCTGAAAGCACTGGTACCCACTGCATGCACGTTCTTTATATTCAATTCATCTATTATTTCCCGGTATTTTGTAATCTCGTATCCCCCATCTTTTATTTTTTTAGGTTTTATATTTTCTCCTTCAGATAGGTCTGTCCCGAGCCTTACAAAGGATTTGTATCTCGATAATAATTTAAAAGAATTTGATTTGTAATGATCATAAATACATAACTGGAAAGAGTTATATCCCAGATCGACAACTGCTTCGAGCATTTAAATCAATTTCAGAACCTTCTGATCAAGTAGAAGTTCCAGATCAGATTTCATGGTAGTTTTATTAAGGTTCAGCACCGCTACTCCAGCCTTTTTTAATTCCCCATTAAAGCCGACGATCTTATTTAACAATAATGAAAGATTGGGATTATGGCCTACTATAATTGTATTATTTTTTAATTCTTTAATAAATGCAACCGTTGAAGCGACGGGGGCATCGGGCTTCAGGCTATCATTCATGTCTATCTTAAGGTCAAGGCCCAGTTCATCAACAATTACCTCCGCAGAGTCCCTGGAACGAGCCAGCGGACTGGAAACAATGTTCTCTACATTATAATTCATTTTATCAATAAAATTGGCTGTTCTTTTTAACTGCTTTTTCCCTTTTTTGGTAATCCGCCTGCTATCGTCGGGTATACCGGTTTCCTGTTCAGTATCACCATGACGTACAACAATTAATCGTATGGCATTATCATTTTCGTCCATAATATATTATCCTTTGTTGATATATAATAATATCTATATATAAACTATAGATTTATAAATAGGCATTGCGGCTATTATATTCATGTAATTGTATTGCAGTGAGATAATCAAAACCACTGTAAAATTATAAATTATGTGTAATTTTATTTCTTTTTCCTATGCTAAATTTGCATTTATCAATTTGCTGGCAATATAATTTAGCATTTTTTTTGAATTTAACATAATAAATATTACAAATAGGAGGATGGCGTAATATAGAGAAACATACAGCAAATTATTTAGAAGGGACGAGATAACAGATACAAAAAATGCTAATAAAAGCAGGATAAATAACGGAATTAGCCTCACCAGATTTTCACCGCTATTCACAAAATTCACAATGTTATCAAAATCGGTTATCTGAATTGGCGCTATCATTGTGGTAGAGAATATGAGTGTGGCAGCCAGTATGGCAGGCATGGTCAGCGAATACAGGAATATCATAATATTTAATGTGTTATAATAGAAAATTAGAACCAGAAAAGATAATAAAACAAAAGGAAGTACAGATATAAATACCGATAAGATTATTGACAGAATAAAATTTTTAACGTATTTGTGTGCATTCATGGATGTGAGAGATAACCATGGACGTTCCATAAATACAGGCCACTGGGATATCGATGTTGCAAAGATAGTTCCCGGTAAAAACCCTACATATATATCTATTGCCAGAAGTATGAATGTATTATAGAATTCAACATTCAAAATAAAATATATTATACCAATAATTGTGAACATTACAAGGCTCCTGTATACATTTGTTCTGATGGTGTGTATTTTTGCGTCTGAAATTCGTTTATAAACGTAAATGGTATTTATAAAAAAGGTATTTTTCATATAAATAGCCTTTATTGGTGTACCGGAAATGTCCTGGGTTCTTATATTATTAGAAATTTTATCTTCCCTATAATGCAAATTAAATTTATTTGCATTTTTTATTATATATACGAATGTAATCAGGAACATCATAGCAGTTAACAATATGCCTGTTGTTTCATTTCCATAGAATATTGATGTTATGCTGTATCTAAAACCAATAAATGCAGGGTTAATTAAAAATATAAAAAATAATAGAGGAATAATCATTCTAATTTTTATCATATATTTATCGATAATTCCAATGTTGATGCATGTCAAGAATAATAATATAATATATGGTACTAACAAAAGAATTAAACGTGAATTTATTGATAATGAAAAGAATATAATAAAAAGTACTATAAAAAAATAAAGTATTAAAAAATTATATACATAATACGATATAAACATCTCACTATTTTTCAGTGGGATATCCAATAAAAAATCATTGTCGGATTTATTAATGTTAAACCCTGAAAATATAATAATAAGCAATGAAATAATTGAAACCGCTACTGTTGCCAGCCGGCTTTGATGTAAATTGGCACCAGTCAAATAAACTGTACCAATGAACGGAAAAATCATGAATGTGAAAATGAGAACTGCTACCCAGTAAATAATGGGAATTTTTGTTTTTAAAATTAACTTCATCAGTGTGTATTTCATAACATCATCCTTGCGATAACGTTTTCAATTGTCTCGTTTTCTGACCTTTCCGATTCTATTTCGGACAGCTTCCCTCTAAATATTATATTCCCATTATTTATCATTATTATATTTTCTGTAAAATTTTGATCAATAGACATTACATGGGTGGATACCAGGAATGTTGAATTCATTGTTTTAAAATATCTTATGATTTTTTCCTGTGTTGGAATGTCGATATAATTGAATGGCTCGTCCAGCAGGACTATTTCGGGATTATGTATTATGGACAATGCTAAGGACAATCTCTGCTTTGTTCCTCTTGATAGGTTTGAAACCATTGAATTTAAATAATAATCAAGACCCAATAAATCCACTAAAAATGAAATTCTGTTGCGGAGATCCTGAACCTGCCGCAATGAACCGATATACAGAAAATTTTCCTTTACCGTCAAATTTATGTATGGTAGGACTTCCTCTGCAAGGTATCCGGTTATTCTTTTGGCTTCATCAGAACCGGGCTTATTTCCTTTTATCGATACATTACCAGAATCAGCATTTATAAGCCCAGAAATAATTTTTAATATTGTGCTTTTTCCGGCTCCATTTGGACCTATTAACGAATAGGCCGCATTGCATTCCAGGGAAAAAGATATATTGTTCAACGCGAATTTATTTCCATATTTCTTTGTGACAGAATCAAAATTAATGCAGGACATAAATTATCAATGTTGAATTGATGATAAAAAGTTTACCTTTAAATTCAGGTATAACTATTTTTCAAAAATTAATTCAACATATTTTAAGGATTGCATATCAGTGTTCCTTCCATAATTGATTGTGCATGTTCCAGAAATACACAGTTAACGCAATTTCCTGTTCAATATTATCAGACTCTAGAGGCCTTATTAACTCACCGACCATTTCATTTAACTAGGAGAAGCATATTTCAATATTCTGTTATCAATGTTAATTTACAGCCAAACAGTATCAAAAACTATAATTTATAAACATTCATTTTATTATATTGTAATGCCTGCCAACTTAATAGAAATTATACTAACCGCTGAAAAACCATCATGTGGGGTTTTAAAGAAACTTTCAACGGTTAACATTAGCGCTAGAATATTCCAGATAAATCCGGGAATAGAATATACAAACCATCTCATGGGAATTGAGAATTACTATAAAAATAGGGAAATTCTAAGGGATGATAATATAACAGTGTATAAAAATCAGAGGGATAAAACATGGATGGAAACAAAAAGCTGTGAAATATGCAGAGCATCAGCAGTCTCCGGTGCCATGATCATATCCGTAAAAATTTTTGAGAACCAGAAAGTACAGTATAAAATTCTCTTAAAAAATAGAAATTCATTAAAGAATTTACAGGAAAACATTACCGGAATAAAATATAGTTATTATGAGGCCGATGGACATTTGCCGGGGGAATTAACATTGAGGCAGAAGGAAACATTATACATGGCATATTCAAAAGGCTATTTTGATTTTAACAGGAGGATAGGCCTTGATGGAATAGCGCAGGAAATGGGTATAAGCAAAAAATCTGTACAGGCCACATTGAGACGTGGCATAGAAAAGATAATAGAGGAATACGTTTTTAATAATCTATAAATGCATTACACATGTGATATGCCTATTTTTAATATTACGGAATAATAAGTGATATGATAGAAATGGGATACGAATTTAAATGCAAGGATATAGGGATGGATTGTGGATTTGACGTAAAGGCTGACTCTGTGGACGAGTTAATACCGGTTATACAGGCACATGCAAAAAATGCACATGGAATAAACGAAATAACCCCAGAACTGTTTGAGAAGGTTAAATCTGCAATAAAAGAATATTAAATAATTTTTTATTTTTTGACTCTTGATTATGATATTTATTGTTTCAATATCTACTGATATTCTAGCTACTGTGTAGGACTTAATTCTATCAATTGGTATTCCATATTATTGTTGTTGATCGATGTTGCGTTGCTTAACATCTTTCAATAAATAACCTTATCAGCATACTAATCATTATGATATTAACTTTGATTTTCCATGAATTCGCACTTTTTAGGATAGAAGAAAAACGCAATTTCTGGCTCATAAGTGGTCGATGAACCAGGGCTATCCTCTCTCGAAAAATTTCTTTTTACGATAACTTATTATATAGCAGAATAATATATTAATGATAATTATGAAGTTTATGAAGCATAATTCATCCAGCGGATCAGGTATTCTGGAATTCCTTTTAAATGAAAAATATAACATAAGCGCTGTGCTGGTGTTTATTACATTTTTCTTGGTTATCAGTCCTCTGCTGCCGGGAGTAACGTGGTTTAAGCTTGGAGATTTTACCCTGGACATGATTAATTTCTACCATACAGTTATGATACCCTTCGCTTTTCTCCTCATACTATATACAACTTCACTCCTAGACCTTGAGAATTTTACAAAAAAGGCAGTAAATCTCAGTACATATCCCGTATTAATTTTCACACTCCTCGGAATGATTTTCTTTTATCCTGCATCCACGCAGAATGCTGATTATGTTCTTCAGGCGATAAGAGATATATGGATGGTACTCATTGCTTTAATATTCCTTGTTTCCCTTATTATTTTACCATTTAGGAAAAAAGAGAAATTCAAGTCAATATGGGGAGCTTATATCCTCATTGTTTTTTCAACGTTATCAGCAGGAATTGCAGCAGTTATGGGTATGGTGCTGGAATACGGGAATCTTTTTGGATATTCGTCATTACCATTCTTCAACCACTATGTCACACAATGGGGTGGTCTTCAAACCTTCCTTGGCAATCTTGTAACGTCCCACTCACATGAAATGCTGCCGGCAGTGATGGGTGGAATAGTAGCTATAGCTGCAGTGAGTTTTGGTTATGAAAAACTAAATTCGTGGCAGAGGAATATAGTTAATGCAGGAATGATTATTGCGGTTTTTGGAACCTTATCAATGACTTATCTTTACCTGATATCATCTTTCGGAACGTATATTATACCCACAATTGCCCCGTACGGACCTGGAGGTATGGATGGGCTTGCTCTGGACGATAGTCAAACCGGAATAGTTGGATGGGGGGCTTTGATATCTATTATAGGTCTTTATTACATACTCTCTTCAAAAAGAACTGAAAGACTCACACAGATAGCAGAAATGTTCACATGGATAGTTACAATGGCAGTAATGATCGGTTTAGGATATTCTATGGAATTCAATGAGGCATACTACGGTTTCGGAAGCCCGGGCGTACCACCAAACGGAGGACCAGGATACCTATATGATATGGCATTCACAAATGGACATCTTCTCTTCGTATTTTTCCTGATGCCTTTACTTGCAGGGATTATACTTGTGTTTATGCATTACGTATCCGGAATGGAAATAGAAAGGAAATCTGTACTTTACTTTATATTCGCAGGAACGATAATAGGAGCGTTCGGGGTTCTAACTTACACTCTGACATTAATATGGATTCCTGAGGCCATAGGTTTAGCTCTAATTATTATTGCAGTATTTCTGATGTCTATAGTGTTCATAAGTTCCCTGCGCAAAAGCAAAGATCCAGTAGATCAGAATAATAAGCCCGTATAAGGATTGTCTCATCTCCTTGTTGTCTGAGCTTATTTCTTAAATTTTTAAATGGAAATTTTTCAGAAACTCTATAATGGAAAAGACCGGGTTCTATTAAGATTTTGCTATACTTTAATATCTTCTTTATTATGAATCTGTATGAAGCTAGTTGAAATGGTTCCGAACTTCAGCGATGGAAGAAATAGGAGTATCATAACCTTTCTTGAAAATGCGGTAAAGGAAACGCGGAACGTTAAATTACTGGACACAGAAATGGATTATGACCATAACAGAAGTGTTATCACTGTTGTTGCACCCTTGAAAATGTTGTTTATATTGAATTATTAAGACTAAAAAGGAGGATTCCCGGGATAGACATATTCTATTTCAGTGAAAATTTTGAAATTGATTTTATAATAACTAGAAATAATATCACTGTTTTAACAAGAGGTTTATATTTACACATAATATTGTACACAACCTTTCCCCAAACCTTCCTTTTATTCTAGAGAAGTATAATTCAACATTTCATCTTATGCTGTAATTATTATTAACTCTAATAATCCTTCATTGAATCTTTTAGTAACGTTCTGACTGCAGCTGCCTGAATGAAATTCCCCCAATTTCCTTAGCTTTGCCAAATATAATATTCCTATCCCTGGAATCTTATAAGGCCTTCCGCTTTTACTGTAATTATTGTCTTCCTAGGGTTACGTCCATCAGTTGAATGCACTGTAATCAAGAAAATTATTCATGGCAAGTATATATTTTTCTAAGTAACCATTCCTGTAATTGTAATATTGATATATTCTTATATTTCTATCTGATCTAAAACTGATTGGTTTAGTGTCAGAAAAAAACGATCAATTCCCCCGATTTAACTATATAGGGATTTATAATGAATCAAAATTTATTATAAAATGAATTATCCAACTTATTCCTATGCAAAACCTATACTTAACATTTCTTTAAAATATAACAATATTTAGATAATCGAACGGTAATAAGTTGTTAACATTACAACATGATGTATTATTAATTTTTATAGATATATGCATTTAATTTGGTATGGACTCGGAATTGGATAAGCCATTATTGGTGGAAAGACGTAGAAATATACTACTTCTAAAGATTAACCGGGAGAACAGGCTGAATGCTCTAAACACTGGTTTATATGAAGCAATATACACAAAACTCGTGGAAGCTAATGATAATCCAGAAATAAATGCAATAGTTATAACAGGTGGAAGCAGATCATTCTGTGCAGGCGCGGATGTAAGTGAATTTGCAACGTTCAACAAATGGCAGGAATTTTATCGTTTTGAACTGAAAGCAAAGGCAGTGTACGATTTCATTGAGAACATGGAAAAAATAGTAATAGCTGCAGTTGATGGCTATGTACTTGGTGGTGGTCTGGAACTTGCACTTTCAACAGATATAGTAATCTCAAGTGAGGATGCCATTTTTGGCTTTCCTGAAGTTCACCTTGGCATGATTCCTGGTACAGGTGGTTCTCAAAAGTTGCCCCGAATAGCTGGTAAGTACAATGCAAAATATTACATGATGACAGGAAAATTTTTTGACGCAGAACGTGCCTTTGATCTTGGAATAGTTTCAGAAATAGTTCAGCGCAATAAATTGATACCACGAACGCTAGACTTACTTGGTGAAATTTTTAAAAATCCTGCCCAGGCCAGCTTTAATATTAAAAGGGCTATAAATACGGGTATGGATATGCCTGTCTCGGCCGCTCTCAAATTTGAGCAGGAGATAAATAATAGCATCTTTGAGTCCAGAGAGATACAGGAAAAGATAGGTAAATTTAAAAAGAAGGAGGTTAAAAGATGAATAGCAAAAAGGTAGAGAATATGAAAATTCGGCCGATTGATAAACTCCATGATTTCCAGATCGGGCCGCATGTGATTGCAGGAAATGGGGCACTAAAAAGTCTGGAAAAAATTATGGTGGATTTCAACTTTAAACGACCGATAATAATTACAGACAGCAACATAGCCAGAACTGGTTTAATTGAATTGATCCTCAATTATCTTCCAGCATCTGAAATATATTCTTCCATAGAACCTGATCCTGACGTGGATAGTATACTTAAAGTACGGGATAAACTCATTCAGTATCGCCCGGATTGTGTTATAGCGATTGGTGGCGGCAGCTCCATAGATTCTGCAAAACTTGGATCACTTTTAGCAATGAATAATGTGGATTTACTTCAGCTGGCCGATAACTGGACTCTTGCAGGAAATCCCGGGATTTTCTTAATTAATATCCCAACAACTGTTGGTAGTGGGTCAGAAATGACAAGAGGTGCTGTTTTCAAGGACCTGAAGAGGGGAGTTAAGAGGGTAATTGTATCTGACTTGCTCTTCGCAAGGTTTGTAATTCTTGATCCATCAATGGTAAAAAATCTGCCAGAAGCTGTAATCGTATCCACTGGCATGGATGCATTTACCCAGGCTATAGAAGGAGTCATGTCCAGAAATTCCAGTGAGTTTACTGATGCACTGAATTTACATGCACTTGCCATAATAAGAAAAGAGCTTCCGGAAGCTGTTAAGATGAATCATAATTTCAGTGCCCTGGAAAAGTTACAGGGTTCGGCTGCCATGGTAGGTGCTGCAATGGCATTTTCCGGTGTAGGCGCTGCACACGCGCTGGCAAATACATTGGGGGGACATTATAGAATACCGCACGGTGTTGCCTGTTCTATAGTACTGAAACCCGTTGTAAAATACAATCTTGGATTCATTCCAGATAGCAAACTGATGGACATCGCAGCAGCACTTGGGATAATTTCAGAGGATAATCGCGATTACCTTATAAACGAAATTTATGAAAATGTTGCAACGTTCGTAGAATCAACAGGATTTTCGAAAAGACTGAGGGAATTCGGTATGCCAGAGGTTGATATAGAAGGAATCGCCAGTGAAGCAATGCAACATTCTGATATGGAAAGCAATCCGGTGTCCCCTGACAAAGAGGATATTGCCAAAATTCTAAGGGAGGTGTACTGATAATGAATGAAAATGCTGTAATTTCGAAACTGGATAATATAAATATACCTAGTTTTTACTGGGCTATTGTTATACTTGCCACGCTGGGCGGATTTCTCTTTGGATATGATACATCAAATATAGGTTCAACAATGACTTTCATGCCCTTCTATAGCGCCATTGAATCGAATTCATTTGTTTACGGTTATCTGGTAGCAGGTGCCTCTCTCGGGGCGGCAGTTGGCGCTCTTATTGCAGCTGGGACAACCGAACGTGTAGGCAGGAAGGGACTGTTGATCGCAGATGCAGCAATATATGCAATAGGGGCTATAGGTTCTGCTTTATCCTATAACGTCGCTGAAATCCTTATATTCCGAACATTCATTGGAATTGCCGTTGGTGCCGATACAGCTATAGCCACAACATACGTTGCTGAATTTGCCCCGAAGAAAAAGAGGGCACATATGACCGTCTTACAGCAATGGATGGTTACCGTTGGAATTCTCGGGGCATATATGGTTGGAATGGCTGTATATTTTATAGCACCTTCAATGGCATTCAGCGTTGGCTGGAGAATCCTGCTGGGAGTTGCCGCAATTCCTGCACTGATAGGTTTATTCTTCAGGTTCAGGATGCCAGAATCACCCAGATGGCTTATATACCATGAAAAATTTGATAGGGCTTTAGCATCGCTGAAGAAATTAAATATACAGGCAACAAAGGATGAGGTTATGAAGGCCAGGGACTATCTGCTGAACCTGGAGAAAACTATGTCTGGCGAATTCACCAAGAATGGGATAAACCGTGCACTTCTAATAGCGGGACTCTTTGCCGTATTTACGGAAATAACAGGTATAAACATACCATTTTACTATGGCCCTGTAATAATAAGCAGCCTGCACCTGTTTCCTTCGGTGACAAATCCTGCTCTTTCAATGGCGTACTCAATAAGTGCCTCA
>JAKAYM010000149.1 GCA_021826795.1 Thermoplasmata archaeon | reverse complement strand
TGATGCCACTGAACCGGTATCGTGGTGATCACGGCCTATGGCTACAGGTGCCTCAAGATCACCATTTTTAACCATATCATTTATCATTAAACCGATCTTCTCACGCTCTCCATATGAGGCATAGCATATTCTTGCAGGCAGTCCCTGGAAATGTACATATTCTCCTGCCAGTTTAATCCAGCCCGTAAGGTGCGGATCATCGACATTTTTTATTATGGCATCATCAATTTTTCTTATGTCCTCAGGATTTCCAGAGAGGGCAAGCCATCTGAATGGCCCGGAACCCACTGCAAATAAATCCCTGATATATGCAGGAACATATCCCTGTATATCAAAGGCATTATCAAGCCCCCCTTCCTTTGCCCTTGTCCTTATGTCATTGCCGTAGTCAAAGGTGGCTGAACCACTGCCCTGAAAATATAGCATTGCCCTAACCTCCTTTACTATGCTTTCATACACCTTCTTCCTGAATTCAGCGGGATTATCCTCCCTGAATTTCTGGAAATTATCAATGGTATAACCCTCTGGTACATATCCAATGTTAAGGTCGTGTGCGGCTGTCTGGTCTGATACTATGTCTGGTATAATTCTTCTATTCATCAACTCTGTATATACTGTGGCTGCATTGCCCTGTACTGCTATGGATATGGGATTCCCATTTTTTACTGCCTCATCCTTTAATTTTAAAGCCTCTTCAAGGTTTTCGGCATCTGTGTCCAGATATTTGTCCCTCAAACGCCTCCTGATCTTTTCCTTATCTATTTCAACTATAATGCTTGTACATTTATTCATTTTAGCAGCCAGTGGCTGTGCACCACCCATCTCTCCAAGACCTGCAGATAAAAACCATTTTCCCTCAAGGCTGTCCCTTCCATATACCTTTTTTGCAAGTGCATGCAATGTTTCGTATGTTCCCTGGAGAACACCCTGTGTCCCTATGTATACCCATGACCCTGCTGTCATCTGTCCGAACATTGTTAGCCCACGGGCTTCAAGGTCCCAGAATACATCATCGGTTGCCCAGTGTGGCACAATCTGGGCATTTACTATAAGTACCCTTGGTGCATCCTTTGATGTTCTGAAGATGCCTACGGGCTTTCCCGACTGTACCAGCAGGGTTTCATCATTTTCCAGACTTTTCAGTGATTCTATAATCTTATCATATGCTTCCCAGTTTCTGGCTGCCTTGCCCTTTCCACCATACACAATTAAATTGTCAGGATCCTTTGCAACTGCGGGATCAAGGTTATTCATTATCAGCCTGAATGCCCCCTCCTGTGACCATCCCTTTGTATTTAATTTATTTCCATGCGGTGCATGAATTTCTCTATGTTCCATAATAATTAAATGGATGAATAAATAAATATTTTGTGTTTGCCACGTATTGAACTAACAATGCCAGCACAGGAACTCATTATAATTTTTATTTTGGCATAAATATGTTTTCTGGTACCATGGAATAATAACCTGAGAAAAAACTGGGCATATGCGTATAATGGATAATACTGAATCTGTAAGCTTCCATACTAAATAGTAATTCTTAAACTAATAGAATACAGAGATTGTACATGAGGGTCGCAGGAAAATTTATTCAATTCTCTAATGTTTATTCGCCAGAGTATGTATTATATATTGTTATATATATTTTATTTGCCAAAAGATTTTATAGATTCTATCCGTATATTTGCTTATGGTTATGGATGCAGCTATTCTATTAACCGGTGGACTTGATTCTACTGTACTAACCTATTATGCAGAGAAGGAATACAACCTTAAGGGAGTATTTCTATACTATTCATTCCCGGTGCAGGCTAAGGAGCGTGAATTAGCAGAAATGTTAGCGAAAACACGTGATTTTGATCTTAAAATAATAGATTTATCTTCCTATTATAAATCCTTTTTACTCCATCCAGTTTCATCCATGCAATACACAATAAGATATCAACCTGTAATTGAAATTCTGGCATCATTATCAGCCTATCCTGGCATAAACACATTATTGCTTGGGCTTTTGAAACATGAGGATGAAAGACTATTGCCTTCAAAAAATGAAATAGAGAAGAGCCTGAAGATAAATGTAACCACACCATTCTCTAAAATGGAAAAGTATGAGGTAATAAAAATCGGTGAGAGCCTGGGTGTGGATTTCTCAAAAACATGGAGCTGCATAGTCTCAGGAAAGGTACATTGTGGCTGCTGCATGCCATGCAGGGATAGAAAACGTGCATTCAAAAGGGCAGGAATAAAGGATCCTACAGCATATTTCTTCACACAAACACCTGAGTACATTGATAAGGAGGCAGAGGACAGGACAAAATTTTATGAAGCCTACCTGAAGCCTTTCATGAAGTCAACCGGGGAGTATTCAGATGATTTCATAGAAAATTCCCCCGGGATGGAGAAATCGTACACGAATGACGGCACATGATCTCAAAAACCACGGTTATGGCATTTAAATCCCTGTCCGCCTTATTTTCTGGATTTATGAGCTTTGGATATATAGCAATAATGAATATATCTGGAATACCAGATTTCGAGATAGCCATTATTCTTACTATTGCCATAGTGGTTCAGGCACTGTTTTATTTTATGATTATTGTTACGAATGTGAAAAGAAATTTGATTATTTTCTCCGTTCTTGAACTTGCAATTGGTCTAATCCTGCTGTTCTTTAGAAATTTCTATGCATTTTTGGGAATAGCTATAATAATGGGAATATCAAACTCGATTTTCTCCGCTATAGTTGTTATACAGAAGGGATTCAGGCGGAGAGATTTTTCTTTGCTTATGGGTTTTACCAGGGGAGCTGCTACGGTTGGATTACTTCTGTTTTACATAAGTGGCTTCACTGGATTGAATGATGTTATAATTTTCCTTCTTGCCATACTTTTTTTAAATCTTATTATATCCATTACCCTTAAAACCAAAGAGCCCGAAACAAGCCTTAAGGATTCCTATAACTTTCTTAAGCGCAATCGTGTATTATTACTGGTCATGTCTTTTTCCAGTTCCATGAGAAGGACTGTAATTGCAACCCTGTTTCCGTTAATTCTGTTAACTATTTTTTCGCTTACAAGCCCGGAAAGGATAAGTTTATATTATGCAATCTTTAGCATTCCTGCAGTATTCTTTTTATATACTGGAAAAAAGATTTCTGGGAAGCAATACCTAATTCTCTGTATAATGGAATTCCTGATCTTTGTGGTTGTTGCATTTTTTTATGGTGTTTCAATAATAATGATACTTTTTCTTGTGCTTGTAATAGACGTGATAGGTGCTATAAGGTCACCTACTTCGGAAACTGTTGTTTTCTCAAAATTAGAGTATAACAGTAAATTCGTATCCATGTTTGCCCTGATTGGTATGTTTTTTACGGCAATTATAATGCTTTCAATTGCTTTTCTAATAAGATATTCACAGTTTCTTATAATTTTTATGCTTGCTGGAATATTTACATTAATTGGCAACATGGTAATATATAAATTAATCCCGGATGTGCATTATGACCTTCTGAGATGATTATTACTAAATATCTCCTGATATATATAAAAGCTGTAAAGGAATTTTATATAAACGTATCAGCATTCTGGGCTATAAGTCTTCTATGCCCATACTCCTGTCATTATTTATAATGCTGTCCAGTTCTTTTATGTATTTCTGCCCACAGTTTTTCCTTATATACTCATCTACTACCTTCCCAAACTTTCCAGTTTCGGTCCTGTACATTTCTATAAGTGTATGGGATTCATCATCTCCAGTGATTTGATGGGTTATGTTTTCCGAACCATGATCTTCAAACACCTTTTTTAGCAGGTCAATATCTTTATCTTTTATTCCTGCCTCAGAACACATATTCAGGTAATTAAGTGTCCCGTCCCTGCTTTCAGTTCTGTTAAACAGTATATCTATAGCGTAGATTAACGCATTGCTATCACCAGATGATTCTTTCAGGGCATTTTTTATATAATCTATTGATTCTGTGTACCTGCCTCCCATAATATAACATTCAAGCATCAGGAATATGACCTCCCTATCATTCTGGTCAAGATTTTTGTACCCTATTTCTATTGCTTCATCATACCTTCCAAGCTGCTCCAGAAAGTCTATGTAATCAAAATATTTATAGTACACATCATGTTCATCTTCCTCATCGCCCGGGCTCTCTTCTATGGATTTTTTAATGAATTTAAGACCGTTTTCAGGGTCATTTTTTGATATACATGCAATGGATCTGTAATAATCTTTCTTTGCATCACTTACATCGCTTGAATCGGCAGCCTCCATTATGCCGTCAGCATCCTTCTTCAACATAAGGTACTCGACAAAATCGGAGATGGCATCATCAGGGTACTCAGAATCTTCTACAAATTCCATGTAAATTTTTCTTGCCTTTTCCTTATCGCCCATGTCATAAAATACATCCGCCTCAAATTCCACTATTTCAACATTATCAGGATCATAATCCCTGAGAAGATCAAGAATTTCTATTGCCCTGCTGGGATCTCCCTCAGATATTTCTGTCTCCAGAAACGTTCTCATATATTTGAAATTTCCTGTATCAAGATATGCATCCGTGATAATTTTAAATGGGTCAAACCTCTTGCTTTTGAGCCTAATCGCACACCTAAGCAAAAGATCGTACGCATATTCACTGTCCTTTTCATACCTCAATGCTATTTTTGCCTCATTTGCACCTTCACCATACCTGCCCAT
>JAKAYM010000148.1 GCA_021826795.1 Thermoplasmata archaeon | reverse complement strand
GAGTCTATTATTGACCTGAAATTCCTTACCCTAAATTTTATTAATCGCCATTTCGTTGTAGATTTTATATTCAACGCTTTTGAATCAACACTTATTTCTGTCATACCATGTCAGCCATATTAATAGAAAATAATATTTAAATTTATAGATTATAGAGTAACTATCTGACTTTTTCTAATAGATAAAAAATGATTTATGTGTACCGCATAATGATAAATAGATCTGCTTTTGAACATCTTTTCAATCTATAGGGGCAATTAAATTAGCTGAATTTTTTATGAATTAATACCTGTAATTCAGCACTGACGTTTTAAGATACTAATTATATTTAGCTCAATACATTAGAAGTTATGCAGTATAAAATGAAATTTCACAAAAATCTACATTCAATAATAACATTAATACTGAATATGAATAAATATTAAATAAAGTGAATAAATATAACATAATGAAACCACTTTCAAATAAGATTACTGTTCCACTTTTGATAATCGCTATAGGATTTCTTGTATATTATCTGATAGCACTTATCACAATTCTCACAGGAATTGCGCAACTAGTTGGATCCATATATACGCTTTACATTTCCACTTTTATTATCTTTCTTTTAGTACTGGGACTTGTTTTTTCCATCAGATCAAGAGTTTCCTGGGAAGGTAAGCATATAAACTAATATTTTTAACCGTGGAAATAATTACAAAATTTTTAACACGGTTTTTATATTTTTCAGGGTTTTTTCATAATCAAACCACTGTAGATTTTTGGATATATCCATGAGTTCTGGAGCACTCAAATATACATAATATGGAAGCAGCGTAAATTCTATAGCTCCTAGATTTTTTATCAATCTTTTCATTTCACTGTAATGTTCCATAAATTTATTCCTATTACCGCTTTTAAGGTACATTAGGCAGTAACTTCCATGTGCATAAACCATACCACCAGGATATTTAATTTGTTCCTGTGTTGCCAGAGCCAGGTCAGAATATTTTAAGCTATCAGAAAAGTTGTCCTTCATGGAACTGGCTATAGACAATGCTGCATAAGTTTTGCCGTATTCTACCGGCGCATTCAGGTTCAAGTTAATCTCCATTGATTTTTTTCCATACTCTAAACCTTTCTCCGGATCGAACCAGCAATAGGATTCTGCAAGATTGTTGTATAATTTACCCTGCAAACCTAAAATGTTGAATTTCCTTGCCAGATTCATAGCATTAAAATATTTTTCAATAGCATCCTCAAACATAAAATTAAACCGGTAAATATGTCCTTCTATTCTAAGCATTTCTGCAAATAATACAGAATCCGTATTCGCTTCGCCATATGTAGATTCCATTCCATTCATTGCATCCGAAAATTTGCCAAACAGGAAAGTAAGGTCTCCTATCTGGTTCTGGGATTTAAGATAAAGTTCCTTATCCTTATTGCTATTATACTTTTCAGAGATTGCCCTAAATATGGCCAGTGCATCCGAAAATCTCCCCATAACCCGCAGTGTGTCTGCTCTATAATATGATACATAATCTTTATAACTGCCAAATAATGGATTTTCGGAATTAATATTTTCCAGTATTTTAATGCTTTCTTCCAGCATTCCGATTCTTCTGAGATAGGCAGCAAGAAGGAATTGAATGCGATCGTCTTCCGGATGCTTTTTAATAATTTGACCTGAAATGCTGCCAACTATATTCCAGTATCCGGCGTCAATCAGGAATATTGAAAGTTCTATAAATTTCTCACCTATGTTGATGGGCGGTTCAGGTATATATGAAAGGAGATTCATAACATTCGGATAAAAAACCACGATTGAATCATAGGAAATACTATGTTTATTATCGTTGAGGTAATTTATCACAGCTGAAAAAATTTTATCCATAATTCTGGATTTGCCACTAATTGTAGGATTATTTATAACATATTCATAAAAATTATCGTGTACTTTGTATATACCTTCTATATCTTCAACCTTCAGAACGAATGAATGGTCAATTATTTCTTCAAAGTTTGAAAGGGCAACCGGTATATTGAGTTTCTTGACCAGAACCTCAAATATGTTAAAATCAAAAAAATGAATGTATGATAAGGCTGTGAACAGTGTCCTCTCATCATCCGAAAGGTGGGATAGAAACCTCGGTATAATTTCATTTGTTGGAATTATAAAATCATATCCTGATATATTGTTATCCTTATTTCTCAAATAAATTTCAACACAGAGGTCAAGATACAGGGGAAGTCCTTTGCTACTTGTTATTATGGACTTTCTGATAGATTCGTCTGTAATGGGCACTGATTTAAGGAAATAGTCAGAATCCTGGTCACTGAGATAATCAAGTATATGCTGATCCAGTATTTCATTCCACGAAGGGTCTTGCTGCTCCCATTTCAGGTACTCCCTGCTCCCGATTATAAACAATGCTCTTTCAGATGAAAGTAAAAGTTCCTGTATAAATTCATCCGGCTCACTATTTAATAATTCAAAATCCTGACGCCTGTATATAGACTCGTATGAATCCAGAAAGATGGCAAATATTGAATTTTTACTCCTGGCCGCTATTGAAATATCTATTCCCAGAAGGTGGGGGAGCCTCTCAGATATAGCCTCAGGATTTCTCATACAGGCATCTATAGCATCAATTTCATCATGGTACTCCTTAAACTGTATTGAATATTTTTCTCTGAGCTTGATAGCAATTTTGTCAACAAGCCCTACAGGAATGTGTATGGCCTCAAGGATATCCCCGGTTATATCCCAGAGAACGCTATTTTTAGGTATGAATTCTTTAATCTGATCGGCTGTTTTTCCTACTGAGGATAGATATTTAACCAGCCCATAGTCAAAAAGAATGCATGGAAACCTTATCTGTTTTCTGAGTCCCAGGAGAACTGTGGCGGGTGAATTGTATTCGTGTATGTCCATCCCGGCAAAGAGAATATTTACTGTAGGCTCAATTGCTTCTTTGTTTCTTTTATCCACAGTGTCCATTAGTTCAGATATAAGTCTTGATTTTCCGATTCCTCCCACACCGTAATACACCAGTGCCTTTCTATCTATTTTCCCGCTGGCAATTGCATCAAGCCAGAGATTGAACACTCTGAAAGGTTCTATTCTATCAGTAAACTTTTTAATCGCCTGCTGCGTTTTTCTTGAAAACTTACTCTCCGGCATTTGTATCACCTCCATTCAGTCTGCTATACATTGTATTATAGACCATTTTCCCGTATTCCTCATTGCCTTTGCCTGATGACAGGGACTCATATACAGCAGGCACAAGACCGGTGTAATGTGCAAGAAGCCGATTTTCTTGTTCCGCCGAAAATAAAAGCTCGCTACCGGTACCATTGCTGAGTGTTACTGTAAGCTCGGAATGATTCAGCCTGATTTTTGAATCTGTTTGAGGAAACATGAAATCTGTATATTTAAATGATGAATTTGAAACCCAGTTCGTAACAGTGTGCCCAAAGCCTGTATCTCCCTTTAAATCCTTAAACTTCATGGATCCAGTTGAAAACAAATCGGAAAAGTTGCCTGCATAACTATCACCGAAGGTTAGTGAATCTAACCATATATTGTCAAATATGGAATATAGCATGCTCAAAATATTAGACCCACTGTCCACCCAGCTTCCGAGAAGACTCAATGCCTTATCCTTTAATTCCCCGCCTATGAAGTACGGGTCAGAAAAATAGGAATAAAAGCTCCCTATCCTTCCATACTGTTTATAAAGATCTGGTAGTGCTGATCGAAACCAGGCTATTTCAGGAGAATATACAAAGTGGAAAGCATTATAAATCAATGCGTGTTTTTGATATGCTTTTGCGAGCAGATTATTGTATTCTTCCATATTCAGGACTGATGGTTTTTCCACTACTATATTCTTTCCAGACGATAAAATTTCCATTGCAGTTTCGTAATGATAATCTGTCGGTGTACATATGATACATGCGTTTATGTGGGCATCATCAAGGAGGCTGTCCAGAGTATTATAGAATTTATTTCTGCCGGTGCCAGAATCGTTTATGTTACTATCATATATTCCTGCAATATTCATTCTACCATCCTTTGATATTGCCTTTTCCCAGTACTTTGCAATATAACCATATCCAACAATGGCTACATTTATCTTATTATACTGTCCACCCACCATAATCATCATCAATGTCAAGAAATTAGGAGATTCCTTTAAGAATATAAAAGCTCACTCCTAATAAATATTTGCATTTAAGCAATAAATTAGCCAAATTTATATAATATAATTATTTCAATGTACATTTATAAAAGTTCAGGAAATATAAATAAAATGACAATGAGAAAAGCAATAAACCTGTCATTTAAAAGTACTAATAAATCCTTTCATTAATGGCAGGTTAAAAAGTAGAAGAGTTTCATTACTTCTTTTCGGTGTGATGCAATTTTTCTAACAGCATAGCTTCATAATTATGGTATTCCTGTTCATTAGGATCAATCTTTATAGCACTGCCAATCGCTTTCAAGGCCTCTTCATAACGTCCCAATTTGTTCAAGGCCTCAGCCTCCAGGATATAGTACTGTGCATTACTTGAATTATTTTTAATTAGATATAAAGATATCTCTAATGCTTCACTATATTTTTTAAGCTTATTCAGCATAATGGCTTTCTTATAATGAATTTCCTCAGAGTTGGGATTAATTTCTATCTCTGTATTTAATTCCATCAGGGCATATTCAAATTGCTTAT
>JAKAYM010000147.1 GCA_021826795.1 Thermoplasmata archaeon | reverse complement strand
AAATAATTTTTAATGCCACGGTGGCCCAGTGGTACGGCGCCAGCCTTGAGAGCTGGTTCCCTTGTGGATCGGGTGTTCGAATCACCCCCGTGGCGTTCATGAGCACTGTTTGGTGATACCATGGATGAACTGGATGAGTTGAGGAATAATGCGATAGATTTTCTTTTCAATATTGATATTATAGAAGACTGCACATATGTGGACCGAGATGATTTTATTCCAGGCGGGCTGGAGCACGATGATCTGGATTATCAGGATATAAACATGCTCTTTACAATTGATGATTTTACAGTTTTGAAGCTGAACGGTGATAGAACAGAAAAACTCATAATAAATTTCAATGGAGTACACGGGAATGATCCTGAGAATTTTGACGACAAAGAATTCTATAGAAACAAGTACCATTTAATTACTGAAAAATCCAGCAATGTTTCAATGATAAATATTATACCACTGAGAACAAAGGAAAAACAAACATTTCTGAATCTTTTCGGAAGGACAGAATTCAACGGAATCGTTACCTTTGATTATATAATAGAATCACTGTTCAGGACGTATGTATTACCTGTTATAAATATAATAAAACCCCAGGAAATCATGGTTTTTGATCCCATGATAAGCGCTTCATTGAAAAATATCATACCCAGGGACAGCAATTTGCAGAGTCTTCATATAAATCTTTATAATACAATCTCCGAATACAATAAGGATTGAGAATAATTATGAAGGTATCAGATATATACCTATCAGGAATAGTGAATATATGGATGTAAGATTTTACAGGGAATCAGATTTCAAATGCATATGTAACATAGAAAACAAAGCATTTGGTGACGGCGCCTATTCAAATTATATGCTTAAAATGATGCTTAAAAATCCTGCAGGCTTTACTATTGTTGCGGAAGAAAACTCAATACTTTATGGATATGCAACAATGAACCAAATGGATTCCACCTCTGTTGATCTGGAAAGCATAGGTGTTATTCCGGATCACCACAGGCATGGTATAGGTTCCATGCTCCTTGATTCCATGGAAGCCGAGGCAGGAAAAAGAGGATATAAGGAAATAATTCTTGAAGTCAGGGAAAAAAACACAGGAGCAATAAATTTTTACAGGAGGCACGGCTATAAAACATCTGAGTTTCTCAGTTCATATTATTCTATGAGTGTTAACGGTTCGAAGAATGCTTACAGGATGAGCAAATCTATTTGAACCAATAAACTTTAATTCAACTTACGATTTACTGTAATGTAACATGGAATCCTATGAAATAAAAAGTATGTCTGTATCCTATTCCAGGAGAATAAAAATATCATTCTGTACTGTTGCAATAGAAATAACAGAGGAGGTTAAAAAATCAGTGGAAAGTATTATAAGCATAGCTGAGGAGATAGGGTATCCATATGAACTGATAGTTTCAACCCATGAAATAGTTAATTTTAGATCTGAAAATATTGAATTTATTAATTCGAAATTCAGCACATATGGTGCAGGAAAACAGTTAGCCTTTTTAAAGAGTACAGGCGATATCCTGATAATATTCAATCCACATATTAAATACGGAGCAGAGATATCAGATATAATATATAATTTTTTGAAGAAGGAGGAGAAAAAAGTGCTTATATCGGATATTATGATAATTCCAAGAGATTTAATACACAGAGCCGGTGGGTGGAGAAACCTGCGAGAATATGAAGATATAGATTTACTTGCAAGAATTATACAGATAGGCAGTTTAATTGCATTCCCTTCATATCATTATGACTCCATTGAATACAGGAATAAAGGGAAAAGAACCGCAATAGAGAGAATTCGGGATTTCAGGGATGCTATCATAGGAGCAAATTATGATTTCAGGGATATAAACATTTTACATATGGAACCATATTATATATCATATACTGCATTTATCATTAGTAAGTTTTCAGGATTAAAACCTTTTAAGCACAGCTATAAAAAAAACAGAATGAACAATAAAATAATTGTAATGGAAAGTATTGTGGAATCTCTTGTTTTAAAAGATTATGAAAATTACTATATACCCCAATCTATCCCAAAATTATTAATTTCACGGGATGAAATTAATTACATGGAAAAAAGAAGCAAACTCTGGAGAAATATAAATAAGAGCATTGCGGGTATCATCCAGGAAAATGATGAATAATTATAATGTCATAAATAACATTCAATGTATATTCTGCAATATGAGATAAAGAAGGGCAGTTCGCTCCGGAATTTTATCTACAATAACGTACTCACTGTCTGAATGTGCACCAGCACCCACCGCACCCAGGCCATCTATAACCGGGCAGTAATAGGAACAGAAATTTCCATCGCTTCCCCCTGCTACAGAGGCCTGTGAAAGTTCAAGTCCTATTTCCGATCCAATTCTTTTAACTTTTTTAAAAAGTTCCTCAGATTTTGCTGTTTTTATAAGTGGTGGCCTCAATGTGTATTCCAGCTGCCTTCTGGTTCTTTTTATTCTTACAGGAATTTCATTCAGTGCTTTAATAACCCTATCAGATTCCTCCGGTATACGGTACCGTATATCCATGATACCCTGGCAGTAGTCAGGAATTACATTTGTTCTATCTCCGCCATTTATTACGTCAAGGTTCAGTGATGTTCCTTTATTTTTATCATTGAGAGAAATAATGTCTGGTATCATAAATGCCATTTCATATATTGCATTTGCACCACTTTCAGGGTCAAGGCCGGCATGGGAAGCTTTACCATAAACAGTAACAGTAATAGTTCCGACACCGCTTCTCTCTGTTTTCAAAGATCCGTCTAGAGATGGCTCCATTACAAGGGTATACAATGACTTTTTCGCCTCGTCTATAATAATATCCCTGGATGAAGCCGATTCAATTTCCTCATCAGAGGTAATCAATAGAACAACACTGTTCAGCAACTGATTATTCTTAATCAGGGCTTTAAGTGCATAAATAGTCTGTACAAGTCCTGTTTTCATATCAAAAATGCCCGGTCCATAGGCTTTACCATCAGCAATCTTGAACGGCCTGATTTTAAGTGTTCCTGCAGGAAATACCGTGTCGTAATGGCAGAGAAGCAACACCTGCTCCTCTCTTTTTCCCTGTATCTTAAGCCGCAGTATTTTTCCGGCTATATTAGAATCAATAATTTCCGGATATAATCCTGTATGTTTCTTTATATATTCGCTCATGAAAGATGCAAATTTGTCCAGCATTGGTTTTTCCGTTGATGGTGTTTCCATTTCGATCAGCGTTTTCAGGTCTAAAATCATATTATTTTTCTGCATATTGAAATATTCCAGCATATCATTCATTATAAAACACCTTCAGCAATAGTGTATTTATTCAGATACTCCTTATCTATAAGTATCCCTGTACCCTTCCCTTTGTTAGGTTTTATTGTGCCATTGACCATTTTGAATGGATTTTTAACAATATCATGTAAGAAATATTTATCATTTGGGGACGTATCGCCTGGATAATTAATACCTTCCAGTGACGCTATAGATACATTGAAGGCCCTGCCAATTCCGGTTTCAAGCATTCCGCCGATCCATACATGGCCATTGAATGATTTTACTATATCCATAACATGAAGTGAATTTTCGATGCCACCCAACCGTCCCTCCTTAATGTTTATAACTTTGCAAGCACCAATTTCAAATGCTTTCTGTGCCTTCTCAGGTGATGTTATTGATTCATCCAGGCATATTGGTGTGGACATTTGCTTTGCAAGTCTTGCATGATAAATTATATCATCATGATACAGTGGCTGTTCCAGATAAACAAGATCATATCTATCAATTTTCTTGACAAGGTCAAAATCCTTCTCAGTATAATCGCTATTTGCATCTGCACTTAATGTGATATCTGGAAAGCTATCCCTCACGGAACCTAATATATCCATTTCTTTCCCTTTCATTATCTTTACCTTGATTCTCTTATAACCCCTGTCCAGGGCATCCTGTATTTTTTTCAGTGTTGTTTCAATTTTGTCCATTCCCAGGGAAATTCCAACATCTGTATGGCCCTTAGATTTTCCCATGAATTTATCCAGTGGCTGGTCTTTCAGTTTTGCGTGATAATCATATAGTAACATTTCCATAGCAGCTTTTGCCATATTATTACCTTTTATTAATTGTGATCTCTCATTAAATACAGCAGGTTCGGGCAGTTCTTTCACAATGGGTGAAAGATAATCTTTTATAATATGGAATGCGGTATAATTGTCTTCAGGCCCATAAAATGGATTCTCGTCCGTTACACTTTCCGAATAAGCTATGATACCATTATGTTCCAGAATAAAAACAAAAACATCCTTATCTGTATCGGTGCCAAAGCTTGTGGTAAAAGGGCTTATCAGCGGCAATTTCAGTTTTCTATAACTCAATTTCATATCAGTGTCTACCGATTTATAATATAAATAATTTTGTAGATATTTACCCATATGTGGGAGAACCGCCTGATTTAAAATGGGAAAGCATGAATGTTATTCTAATTATGTTATTCTAATAAATAAATTTATATAATGGAGTTTTATTAATAATCGATGTCTTGATGACACTTATAGTTATAGGGATTCTGCACCATTATAATTCTGAAATTCAGAATAAAACAACATCTGCTAATTACATTAATGTATCAAAAAAAATTCTAGAAATGTATAATGTACATTCAGGATGTCTTGTAGCAGGTGCAATAACGGATATAAACCGTGCTGCAGA
>JAKAYM010000017.1 GCA_021826795.1 Thermoplasmata archaeon | reverse complement strand
GTCAAAGGTCTATGCAGTGGAATACTCAGATAATAAGATAGAGTTTAATGAGATTCCCAAAAGGGTTGAATCACTATTAAAGAAGATAAACATGGACATATTACCTAAGAATTAGCGAGTTAAGGTTGTAAAATAAATATTTTTATAACCTGTAAATATATTCATCGATGAGACCAGGATACTTTATACAGTCTGGCATAAATGGTAATGATTTTGAAAGCATTAAAAAATACCTTAAGAAAGTATTGCCCGGATCCATTTTAGTAAGCAGAAAGAATTTCAGAAATTCAGCCGAACTCTCAGAACTTATAAAAAATATAAATAAATTTTACAGAATAGAAAACGGTATAGAAGAACCGTATTATGCTATAGATCAGGAAGGTGGTAACGTGATTAGATTGTCCGATGTGAATTACATTCCGAGCAATCTTGCATTGGGGAAAATTAATGATATTAATCTTACCTACTATTCGGGATTAAAAACAGGATATGACCTTGCTTCTGTGGGTATAAACTGGAATCTCGCTCCGGATTTGGATATTCTGAAAAATTTCAGCAATCCGGTAATACTTGAGAGATCATTCGGAACCGATATTGATACTGTATCTGAACATGGAATAGCTTACATTAAGGGATTGCGAAAATATGGGGTGGCTTCAACAGCCAAGCATTTTCCAGGCCATGGTTTTGTCAGTGCCGATTCACATAAGATTTTGCCTGTTGACACCAGAAATATATCAGAAATATACAATGATATGGCACCATTTGTAAAAAGCTCTGAAAACAATGTTGATTCTATTATGATGTCACATGTAGAATACGAAAATATTGATTCTTATCCGGCATCACTGTCAGGAAAACTGTATAATATTTTGAGACGTGAAATTGGTTTTGAAGGAGTGATAATAACAGACTCTATGGATATGAAAGCTATTTCCATGAATTATAGCTATAAAGAAATGGTAGAGTTTTCATTAAACAACGGTGCAGATATTGTTGAAAGCGCAAGTACTGAAACTGCAGAGAATTTAAAGTATGAATTGGAAAAAATTGAAGTTCTGGATGAAAGTAATAAGGTAAAAAGAATTAAAAATTTGATTCCGGAGAAGGTTTTTAATTTTAAGCCACCTAATAAGATAATGGAAATTATCTCTTATAAAAGCATTGTTTGGAAGCGCCATGTAACCTTAGACCCAGAGAAGGAATTTTATTTGATTTTCATGCCATATTCGTTAACAAATGTAAATTCTGATGTAAACAATTATTCAAAATTAAAAGAAGAATTTGAATTCAATAATCTTAAATTCAAATTTATATCCTTTGATGCTTTAAATGATGTGTCATTTAACATGGAACAGCTAATTTTTATCGGGCGTAATGAGAACTTCTATTATAATTATAAAATTATTAATGAAAAGGCAAAAGGTAACATCTGTGTCTATGTATCTACCAGTCTTGGAATGGATGAGGGATTAATAAGTGAGGATATTGGCTATATCAGTACATATAGTTCCAAGGTTGAAAATATAATATATGCAATATATTCCATACTTGGATTTATGTGATAGTATAATATATTATATATTTAAAAATATGGCATTGTTTAGAAGTCTTCTGAATCTAAGTATGTTTACATTTTCTCTGGTAGGATAAACTCTGTTTGTGAGCAGAATTGAGAACATATTCATCTCCCGGTTGGCAACAATTGATGTGCCTGTAAACCCGGTATGGCCGAAAGTGCCCATGGGAGAGTAATCTCCCATGAATAGTGATAAACCATAAGATAGGGATGATTTTTCTGTTTTTTTTGTTTTTACCATCCATCCCAATCCATATGTCCCACCCAGATACTGATTCTGCGGTGATGTGAATAATTCAAGTGTTTTGGTATTAAGTAGCTTTCCGTCAAGAAGACTTTTCATAAAAATTGAAAGATCTTTAATATTTGAAAAAAGACCAGCATGACCTGCCACTCCTCCAAGATAATATGAGTTTTCATCGTGTACTTTCCCATGCAGGAGACCACGATCCTTAGTATTTTCAGTGGGAGCTATCATAGAGCTGTCACGGACCAAATTAAATCCGGTATTTTTAAGTTCCAATGGATGTATTATTTCTTTTTCTGCAATCTTATCAAGGGACTTTCCATAAATATGTTCAAGCAGAAAACCAAGAAGTATAAAATTCAAATCACTGTATTCTTCGTGATTGTATATCCTACTCTGTTCTCCAAGTAATTTAATTGCTTCAATATAACTTTCTTTATTATGACCGTGCTCGTATAAGGGATAATGCCATATCAGCCCCGTGCTATGGGAAAGCAATGATCTAACTGTAATATTGGAAAGGTTAGTGTTATCGATGAACCCCAGGGAGCCAAGATTATCCTCCAGTGATATTTTACCACGTTCTATGAGTTTTCCTGTTATTGTTGCTGTGATAATAGGTTTTGTAAGTGATGCAAGATCATATACTGTATCGTCTGTATAATGAAAGGAAAGTGGTTCTATCTCTCCAATGGAATTCCTGTATATCTGTTCACCATCCTTATAAATGCATATCGACAAACCACAGGTTGTTTTTCTGTAATTTTCATAAATTACTGATTCTACTGATTCCTTTAAACCATTCATTTCAATATTAATGCTATATTATATAAAAATATAATTACTGGAAATTTTATATATAATGAAGAGTTAGGATAAATTTAAAGTGCCAAAAAAATTATGAATTATATATACAGTATATTTCCCGGTATTTAAAATCAAAATTATTATATTTCCATATAATAGTGTAAATATGCGTGAAACTGAAAAAATCAACGATGAGACAAGAGGGATTAATAATTTAAATGTGGATGATATGGTGAAGGTAATTGTAAATCAGTCTTTCAATGCATTTAAAGCAGTTAAAAATGCATCTGACCAGATATCTAAACTAGTTAGTATAATCAAAGAACACATAAACCGTGGCGGGAAGGTTGTTTACATCGGCGCAGGGACAAGTGGTAGAATAGCTGCCCAGGATGTAATAGAACTATTTCCAACATATAATATAGATCATAATATGTTTGATTATATAATGACTGGGGGTAAAAAAGCCCTTTATACTGCTGTAGAAGGGTCAGAAGATAAAAAAATACAGGCAATAATAGATTTAAAGAGAAAAATACATTCTCAATATGATGTGGTAATAGGTATTTCTGCATCTGGTGAAACACCATATATAATAGAGGCGTTAAAATATGCACTTGAAAATGGCTATTATACAGCAGGGATAACAGATAATGGCAATAGCTCAATGGAAAAATACTGTAAAAATATAATTATATTGAATACAGGTGCTGAGGTTATACAGGGTTCTACCAGAATGAATGCGGGAACTGCCCAGAAAATTACATTGAATACAATAAGCACCGCAATAGCAATACTTTTAGGTAGAACTTACGATAATACTATGTCCTCAATGAAATCAAATTTTAACCAAAAATTAAGGAATAGGGCTGAAAATATCCTTATGTCCCAGTTTAATTTGGATTACAGCAGAGCAAAATCTTTACTGGAAAAAAATGGGTATGATATTTCACTGTGCATAGAAGAAATTAAAAGAAATAATTTAGATATAACTTAAATCATCTGGAAATGGCAATGGTATATTAAGCGAGTGATCAGTACCACCGAATAGAAAATTTGTTAATTCTCCATAACCTTTTATTTCAAGAGTTTTTTTATTTATCTTTAATATAAATATATCGTTTTCAGTTTTTTTTATAGATGGCAAACAGCCAAGATTTTCCAGGAACCATGGAGAAAGATTATTAAATAAAGATCTTTCGTTAAGGACACGCACTGTTCCTTCTAAATATGTTATCTTCTTATCTATATGATACTTTGTTGATAATTGAAAAAAGTCAGTATCATCATTATAAACATGCCATTTTATTTTATTTACGTGGAAATAATCCATTGCTTTGTGGAATATTCGTATAAGAGATTTTCTATTTCCTGAATACTCCATTACATTGAGTTGTTCCATATTATTTCTTTTTAATATAACAGCATATGCGTCAAATTTGCCGTTATTATTATCAAATAACTCCATATTCCATCCTGATCGTTTAAACCATAATGAATTTAACAGTGACTTCATCAATTCCGGTGTCCTTATATGCCGTAGACGTTCCTTTTTATATAGGTTAAAATAATTCATATAATTGTTTAAGCGATATTCTGCGTCCCTGATTTTTACATCTGTTTCAGAATAATTTTTATTATATTCTATGGTAAAATCTGAAATATACCCTGTTTTAACGCAGGATTGTTTTTTGTATAATTCAAGTTCTCCGGAAACAAACATCAACGAAAAATGTCTGGTAGTTAAATCATCAATTATTTTCTTAATAATAGAAGTTGCATAACCTCTATTTCCATAATCTTTCATGGTAGAAACAGACCCTACTGCTGCTGCTTTAATTATTGAACTCCTGTTAGATATAAACATTGGAAATACCGAGGCCTGAGATACTGGTTTTCCATCCTTATATATAAAATATGTATTTCTAATATTTTCATTTGAAAATAAATGTGGAAATTCGCTATACATACCGTTTCTTGCCCCTGCTCCTGGCCTAAAATTTTCATTAAGGCTGGAAATTAGACTATCGCGGTAACTTATAGTTCCTCTTCTGATTTCTTCCATGTATATCTCACGCTTTTCAATATATATAAAGATATTTCTTTTTAATTGAACCGGGAAGCTGGGAAACCAATTTATCTATCTGTTCTTTTAATTTTTCGATATCATTTTCATCAACATCATAGCCGCCTATATATCTTGACATTATGATAGAACCTATTACAGCGTGATAACCATAAAGTGGATATTTAAAGGATATATTATCTAATTTTTCCTTAATATTATTTGTAAGTGTTTTCCAGTATAAATCTCCAGATCTGTAAACACCACCGTAACCACTTACTGTGACATTTTTATAATTCAACCGTTTGTAAAGTGATATAGCACATAATGATGCTTCAATGGCTGCCTCCTGTATAATATGTTTTGAAAGATCGTCACCACTGTTTGCCATTTGTGAGACGATTGTAGAAAGACTGGCTATAGTTCTTATATCCATCCTGTTTTTATATATGATATTAACAAGATCCCTGCCATTTTTTACATTATAAAATGACTTTATTTTATTATTCAGATCAGAGTCATATTCGGATCTTCCATCTTCAAGCTTTGCAGTTTCCTGTAAGGCTTTCTTGCCTATATAAAATCCTCCTCCTTCATCACCAATAAACCAGCCCCAACCACTCGTTCTCTGAATGTTGTTTGATTTTTTCCCATATGCAATCATACCAGTACCAGGAGCGATTACTATGCCATCTTTATCCAGGAAACGTGAAAAGTAACCTGCCTCTCCATCATTCAGTAGTAATTTTTCCTTCTTTCCAGATATTTTATCTGTAATTCCATCAACTATTTCGGTAGATTTATTAGAATCTTTAACCCCTGCAAGGGCAAATACGTATCTATTTATGTCTTTTTCATCAATTCCTGATTTTTTGAGACTGTAATTTATAGCCTGTCTTATATGCACAACTGTGTTATGTATTCCAATATTCCTATAATTTGATGGGCCTGCTGCTCCAATTGCTAAGATATTATCTTCATCATAGATTGCTGCAACAGTCTTGGTTGCACCACCATCTACAGCGATATTAAACATACGCCACTGATATTTTATACATACTTAAATATTTAGAGTTGGATAAATTATTAAGGAACTGACAGGATAAACGAATTTTAGACTTAATACAAAATAAATTTGTGAAACTATTTATAGGTTGATTTATTCATTAAAACAATGAAAAAACTCTCAGAATACCTTAATGTATTTTTCTTTTACAGATTAGCGGGGATGATTTTACTACTTAGTGGTTTAATTTTTTATCTATTCTGGGGAATAGAATATTCAGGATGGAGGGATTCGGGACTTATATCCTTTGTAGCCCCTTTGATACTTCTTGGCCTGCTCACTTTATGGCTAGCCAGTGAAAAAGAAAAAGAAGCAAGGAAATTGGTAAAGAAATAATAATTTTTAATTTAATGTTTAATTTTATACTGTTTAAAAATTCTATATTTTTAGTTTATGCATAAATAGAAATAATGGATTTTATTGTTATATCATGCTAAACAGCAAAAGAGTAAAAGAGTTTGAAGAAATAGGCATAACAGAGGTACATTTCCTTAGGAAAATATGTGTTTTAAATGGTGTTGAGGGGAAAAAAATAACATATGAAAGTTTGTATAATATGGCAGTACTTAAATGGGGGAGAGGGGTGCATTTCCTATGGAAGTAAAAAAAGGTATACCCATGCAAACAGCTCTTTATGATGAACATATAAAATTAGGAGCAAAGATGATCGATTTCCATGGATGGGAAATGCCTCTAGAATACAGTTCCATAATAAATGAACATATGTCTGTAAGAAAAAATGTAGGTATGTTTGATATTTCTCACATGGGTGATATAGTTATTTCAGGAAGTGACGCAGATAATTATGTTGATTATATTTTTCCATCCAAGGTTTCATTGCTAAAGGAAAATGAGTGTATGTACACTTCTTTTCTTAATGAATCGGGGAATATGATAGATGATACAATAATATATAGAATATCTGATAATAAATTTTTCTTGATACCAAACGCCTCCAATATTGATAAGATATATAACTGGATGCTTAAAAATAAGAAAAATTATGCAGTGGATATTAAAAATTATTCAGATCAAATAAGCCATATTGCAATTCAGGGGCCTCAGTCAATAAATATTGTAAACAATCTTGGGATGAAATTTCCTGAAACTTTTAAATTCCTATATCATGTAGTAGATGTACAAAATGTAATAGCAGGTAATAATAATATTATAATATCCGGTACTGGATACACTGGTGAAAAAGGAGTTGAACTGGTAGTTCCAAATCAAATTGCAGAGGAAATGTGGGAGTCTGTATTAAAAGAAATAAAAAAGATTGGAGGCTTGCCATGTGGCCTTGGAGCAAGAGATACTTTAAGAATGGAAAAAGGAATGTTATTATCAGGACAGGATTTTAATGAAAATAAAAATCCATATGAAGCCTCAATTTCGTTTATTGTAAATTTCGACCATGAATTTATCGGGAAGAAAGAATTGATGAAGCAAAAAAATGAATATAAAGATATTTTTAGAGGATTTAAACTAGAAAACAAGAATATACCAAGAAACGGTTTTGGTATATATGTAAATGGATCAAAAGTTGGGAATATAACAAGTGGAACAGTATCTCCGATCTTGAATACAGGAATAGGATTGGGGTATATAGATAGGAAATACAATAAAACAGGAAATAATGTTGATATCCAGATTCGTGGAAAGTTTATAAAAGCAGAAGTTTCAAAGCCTAAAATTTTACCATAATAATTATTTTTTATTTACTATATTTATATAAGTATTATTTATTATTATATTATAGATATATTATATAAATAAAAATAAGTGTGTCGCTTTATAATATAATAATATAAACTTTTATATTTATTTATATATTACATTCTTTTATTATATATTATATATTATATATTATATATTATTATAACTCTAATTTCTTACACACACCCATACATTTTTTTAGTTCCAGTGGAAATGTACCTCTCCCCCTCTACTAAAAATATCTGTTTATATTTCTTATTTATACTATCTATTTAGAAACATTTAATAATTCTAGTTCAATTTCCATTAACTGGGCCGGTAGATCAGCGGTAGATCGCCTGCTTTGCAAGCAGGAGGGCTCGGGTCCAAATCCCGACCGGTCCACTTAATTTATCAATTATATGTTTAGTATTTTGATAATGGTTATGTTATTATAACATTGTAACAAAAGTATCTGGAATTAATTTTCTAAAAAGAAATAGGATTAGATAGTAATTTATTTTACTAAGGAAATATTTCTTCCTATTCAAACAGTTTAAGTCCATTTTCTGTAAAAACTTTAAAGTGCTCATCCAACGTATAGAGTGAACACCCGTTGTTTATCGCTATTGATGCTATAATTGCATCCATTCTCGGAACTGATCTTCCTTTTCTTTCTGCAGTTAGTTCCAAAACAGCAGAGAGTTTGCTGTCATTCTCATTGTATTCCACTGTTGGTATCTGTAGAACCAAATGATCATCTTTGGAGTATTTTTCTATACCATAAAGTAACTCATGCATGTTAACCGAGGATGTGCAATATTCTTCTTCGCTCTCAATAATTTTAACCATCAACGTTTCCCCTTTTTCTGATTTCTTTTCAAGTATCTCGATGATGATATTTGTATCCAGTAGAATCAATTCCTATCCTCCCACCTTTTCTTTTTAATCTCCTTAAGAAGTTCCTCTTTATCTTCAAATTCAATACTTCCCCTCAACGATGTAAGGATGTCCTTCTTGCTCTGTGATTTAATCAATCTTTCTAAAAGTTCGCTGAAACTTTCATTATCTTTTTTGAATCCCTTTAATTCATCATATACTGACTGTTTGATTGTGATAGTTTTTGGCATAACATATGTTTATGTTTAAACATTATATAAATTTTTACAAATATTATGATAATATCTACATCATCCTATTGATAGATAAACCATTAATTTTTATACATACTTTAGATATATTGTTATGATAGTGGCAGATGTTACATTTTATCCTATAGGAAAAGGAGTTTCAGTTGGTGATGCTATAGAGAAAGTAGTCAACCATATAGAAAAAAACAAATCAGTTAAATGCTACCCAAACAGCATGGCCACTGTAATAGAATGCGATAATCTGGATATACTGTTTGATATCGTGAAGGATGCTGAAAAGTTCCTTGAGAATCTTGGATTTCCACGTATTGAAACTATATTAAGGATTGATAACAGAACAGATGTAGAAAATTCAGTTGAGAGAAAAATAAAACATTTTAATAAATAAAATTATAATTTTTTAAACGTCCCGGAAACCACCCATGGCGGTTCAGTTCCCAGAGGTTCCATCCCGGATACAACACTATCATTCAAAATTTTCTCATTAACCTCTATTCCCAGACCAGGTTTTCCTGATAGCCTCATATATCCATTCTCTACAGAATATCCTGTAAACAGGCTTTTCTTCCATGCAGGCCACGACTCCTCGAAACTTTCCTGAATAAGGAAGTTTGAAAGCGTGTAATCAACATTAAGGGTGGCTGCAGTCTGTACAGGTCCAAATGCATTATGATATGCCACAGGAACACCGAAGGAATCTGCTATTGACGCTATCTTCTTTGCCTCCAGTATCCCCTTTGAATTGGTTATGTCCGGCTGTATTACATCAACCATTCCACCGGAAATATACCTGGCAAAATCCTCCTTATTTAGAAGTCTCTCACCAAGGGCAACAGGTATATTTACCCTTGCCCTGAATTCTGGAAGAAAGTGTTCAAGTTCCGGATGAACAGGCTCTTCAATGAATAATGGATTGTACTCTTCCAGTGCAGTTCCAGCCATAACCGCATATTTCGGTGCAAATCTCCCATGGCATTCAATCAGTAAATCTATATTGTCACCTAATGCATTTCTCATTCCACCAACTATTGCAGCAGATTTTTTAACCGATTCAACTGTAATTTTATCATAATTATCTCCGAAAGGATCAAATTTAAAGGCTGTATATCCCTTTGAAACCAGTTTTTTTGCCTTATTTATAAAATCATCTGGGGTAACACAGTCAGAATACCATCCATTGGCATACGCCCTGATTTTATCATTGAATTCCCCTCCCAGTAAATTATATACTGGGGACCCGAGGTTCTTCCCTATAAGATCCCACGATGCTATCTCAAATGCACTCAAAGCAGCTGTTTCTTCAATAGATTTTGTAACATAAAATGCATTTCTGTAATATTCCCGTATGTTTTTTTCAACATCAAAATAATTTTTATCCTGAAATATCCTTGCAACCTCATTTAAACTCTCCTTTACCGGAAGGGTCATCATGGTTGTCGGTACCTCTCCAAATCCTATTCTTCCTTCAGATGATGTTAACTTCAGTATCAATATGGTAGAACTCCACGGCGATGATTTTTCTTCCGGCGAACCAAGTTCAAATATTTCAATATTTTTTATAGTTTCCATGAACTAATAAATAGTGAATATAATATTAATCTTTTCAGTATGAAAAAAATATTATTTTTTATCAAATTTCTTCAATGTAAAACGCCTGTTGCTTCCAAACGGAGAGAACTGTTTGCCATTACCAAAGTAAAACTTTGAGAAAAATTCTACGTAAAGAAGCCTTGCCCCCTGTATTCCCGGCTCAAATACAGCAATTACAAGGTTGAATAACTGCCCCACCACAAGTATAACCACTCCCATTATAATAAAATAAAAAGGATCTGAAAGGGTTGCCCTGAACACCGTGTTTATTACCAGAGCAAGGACAACAGACGCAAGCAGTATGCCCACAATCCTTGTATATGAAAGTACATGTGAAATAATTGATGGAATTTCCATCAGGCTTAAGGTACCTTCAAATGCAATAACCATGACGAATCCCACAATCAGCATAATATATCCTATTAGTGATGAAAATTCTGTTGGGCTAAGGCTTATCCTGTGTATCAGATTGAGTCCAAGAATAGCAAAAGACCACGCCATAAGTATCCATCCTATCTTTGCTATGGCTTCTTTTTTATGGTTAATGTAAAAGTTATTGATAATGCCGAGAACAAATCCGAATGTTACGAAAGCAAGTCCTATATAACCTGAAATAACAAGCAACAAACCTATATGTGTAACAGGCACGGGCGCAGGGCTAATCTGGAATGGAACAGGATATATTGTAAAACCGAAGAACTCATTGAATATTATACCGAATATAATTGCTATAATAGATGCAGGTATTAGGGCCTTTGCCAGTGTTTTCAGGGAATTTTTACCCATTATCATTAACACAAAACCGGATAATTTTTTAGGAATATGGCTTTTTACTGGCGGGTGGTCTATCCTATGGATTATGAATAATGATACTAAAAGTATTACAAGACCGTAACCGGCATCCCCGACCATTAATCCAAAGAACACAGGGAAAACAAGGGCAAAAATAAGTGTTGGATCAAATTCATACTCTTCAGGAAGAGAATAGAACCTTATAAAAAACTCAAATATCCTGAAATGTTTTGGATTTGAAAGTTTTGTGGGGGGATCTTCCTTTGTCTCTATAACTCTTATCATAATTGTATTCTTAGAATCCTTATTGAGAATACTGGCAACATTATCATATTCAGATGCAGGAATCCACCCATCCATTGCAAAAGCATTTTCAGATGATGCTATATTGCTGAGTATTTCCTCCTCCTTTACATATATTTCAAGCTGTTCAGTTATCTGTGCTATGGTTTCATAATATTTATCAGAGAGGGCATTAAGTGATGAATTTATTCCGTTGATGGATGCCTCAGCCTCTGATATGATTTTTTTATTTGCCTTAATATTCTCTGTAACAGTACCCTTCACTTCAGGAACCTTCATAATCCCACAGGTTTTTGATGAAAGCATGGAAAGAAATTCAGCTTCATTTTTTCTATTGATGGTAATTATTGAATATCCATTTCCCAGGTCTGTGACTGCTGAATAATCTGTTTTTAGGTTATTATTTTCCGTTTTAGTCTCTATAATGAAACTTTCGACATATCCATTGTTTAATATGGACAAATCTTCTTTGAATCCTGAAATAATTTCAAGCGGTTTTAAAATAATCTGGTTTTCTTTTATTATGGAATAATATTTATCCTCATCATCCTTAAGCCGGGATAACTCACCGGCTATTGGCACTTCTGATACACTATCAAGAAGCTCTTCCCTTGAACTGAAATATTTCTTTTCTTTTACAGGTCTTTCCGGGAGTATAGATAAAAATCCCTTGAATCTGGATAGATTATCAGCAAGTAACTTGTACGTGCTATTTGACGCGGGAATATTGAATATCTTTGCAACTTCCTGATCAGTGTTTTCAATCTGAATCACATTGAGATCGTGCATATCATCTATTATGGTGTTTTTATACGCATTGAGGCCGATAACCCTGATCTTAACCATCTTTACAGGCTTTAGCATTTAATCACTTTTTGTTGATGTATTTCAATATAATGTCATATACCTTTTCTTCCATTGCACGTTCCTTTAGATCAAGCTTCATGACCTGTGCCCTGGCCCTCTGAGTATCCAGTGCATCTACCATTTTCTTGTCTTCTGATTCTTTTATTTCCTCAAGACTTTTATTATAATCATTTATAATCTGGTTTTCCACGTTCTTTGATTTTTCATTGCACTCCTTAATTTTATCAGCAAGCTGTTTTTCCATTTCATCCTTCAAATCCTGAATAGCCTTCTTTTTAGCGTCTTCCTTATCCCTGATTACCTTCAACTCATCTATTTCAGTCATTTATATATCACCATAATGATTATGGCAATAAATACTATTGCCATTGTTATGTTTACCATCAGTACAATTTTTCTGATTTTTTTAAATTTTTCCACATTATCCATATTATTTATCCTGCCCTGCAACCACATGATTTTTAACAAATTTAAGTGTTGAGAATGAGTCTCTTTCCATTTCATCAAGATGTTCTCTTATAATTTTCAGGTTCGATTTGAACCGCGGTATCATGATATTTTCAATAGCGTTGGACCTCCTATTGGTTTTATCTATCTCATTAAGTAGTTTTCGCATGGAAGACTCTTTCTGTGCAACTATTAAAAGTTCGTTGAATATTCTGTCAAAAATTATCATTGCATCGTATATTGATGCAGGTACAGAGGTTGCCATATACTGACTATCCATAATTTTTTTTCCGATTTCTGCCGACATTTCAGGAATTTTTACACCCATAATATTTTTTCCGCCTATCTTTATTTCAGGTGAAGAGAACATATACGATATCCTCTCTATTTCCAGTGTGCCGTCAATGACCTCTGCCATTCTGATAGCATTCAATCCATTTTCTATATCATTTTTTATATTTTCCTTTAGCCCTTTTATTTCATTGCTTATTTTGAAAAATTCCATGACAAGTGATTGGCGTTTCATTTTAAGGAGCTCAAGTCCTCTAGAAGCTACCTTCACCCTCTTTTTCGTATTTATTAATTCAATTCTAGTCAATCTGATATTATTTGCCATTAGTTCTCCCACTTTCCATATTTCTGTATATGAGCGGATTTTACTTTTTTCATTTCTTCCTTGGGCAGTATTGAAAGCATATCCCATCCCAGATTAAGCGTTTCAATAATTGACCTGTCGGTATTTCCCTGGTTTACATATTTACCCTCGAAATCTTCGGCAAACTGAAGATATTTCTTGTCAGAATCACTCAACGCCTCCTCTCCCACAATTTCACTGAGTGCCCTGGCATCCTTACCCTTTGCGTATGATGCATAGAGCTGATCGGCAAGACCTCTATGATCCTCTCTTGTATGGTCTGCACCTATTCCCTGATTCATTAGCCTTGATAATGATGAAAGTACATCCACTTCTGGGTATATATTCTTCCTGTTGAGGTCCCTGGAAAGCGTGATTTGCCCCTCTGTTATATAACCGGTTAGATCAGGCACCGGATTTGTGATATCATCGCCTGGCATTGTAAGTATGGGTATCTGTGTTATGGATCCCTTTCTTCCCTTTATTTTTCCTGCCCTTTCATATATGGTGCTTAGATCAGTATACATGTATCCGGGATATCCCCTTCTTCCGGGTATTTCCTCCCTTGATGACGATATTTCCCTGAGAGCCTCACAGTAATTGGTCATATCCGTAAGTATAACCAGCATATTCATGTCCTTTTCATATGCCATGTATTCTGCAGTTGTCAGTGCAACTCTAGGAAGTATAATCCTGTCCATAGAAGGATCAGAGGCCAGATTCAGAAATATAACCGATTCAGAAAGGGCCCCGGAATTTTCAAACTGTTTCATGAAGTAATTTGCCTCCTCACTTGTTATTCCTATTGCACCGAACACAACACCGAATTTTTCATTCCCATTCAATGTTTTAGCCTGTCTTGCAATCTGTGTTGCCAGTCTGTTATGTGATAAACCTGCGCCTGAAAATATCGGGAGTTTCTGTCCCATGACCAGTGTGTTCATTCCATCTATTGTTGAAATTCCTGTTTCAATAAATTCGCTAGGTTCTTCCCTGGAATATGGATTTATTGCAGCACCTGTTATATCCACTTTCTCCCTTGAATAAATTTTTGGTCCCTTATCTATTGGTTCGCCGAATCCATTGAATATTCTTCCAAGCATGTCATCTGATACCGGAAGTTTGAATGTATCCCCTGTAAATGACACACCTGTGCTGTTCGGGCTCATACTCGTGGTAGATCCATAAACCTGGACAACCGCAACCCCGTTCCTTGTTTCCAGAACCTGCCCCTTTACCCTTTCTCCATTATCCAGTATAACATTTACAATCTCGTTGTATGAGGCATTTTTTACATTGTCCACAAATAGAAGCGGGCCGTTAATCTGTGAAATGGATTTATATATAATATCAGACACTTTCAACACCCTCCATTATATTATTATATTCATTATTTATTTCCTTTATAACATCATTGTAAAACTTATTAAAATCTTCTTCCTTTATTTCTTTCATTCTTGATATCTTCATTCTGACCGGCAATGTTGCTGTTTGTGTCACTTTTAATCCTGCATCTATGGACCTTTCCTGCATTTCATTGAGTGTTTTAATAATCATCAGCATTTCATACTGTTTATTTATTGAACAGTACGTATCTATATCATCAAAAGCATTCTGCTGGAGAAAATCCTCCCTGATAATCTTGGCAATATCCAGAACGTTTTTCTGCTTTTCCGGAAGTGAATCATATCCCACAAGCTGGACTATTTCCTGCAATTCTGACTCTTTCTGAAGTATGCCCATCATCAGTGCATGCATCTGTGGCCATTCTGGATTTATATTGGATTTAAACCAGCCGGAAAGTGAATCAAGATAGAGTGAATAGCTGTTGAGGCAGGTGATTGATGGAAAATGCCTTCTTGATGCCAGGGAAGCATCCAGTGCCCAGAATACACGTGTAACCCTCAGGGTATTCTGCACAACAGGATCTGATAAATCTCCACCAGGTGGTGAAACAGCTCCTATGAGCGTGATTGAACCTGTTCTCTTATCCTGCGGGATTATCTGTGCATTTCCTGATCTCTCATAGAATTCAGATATTCTTCTGCCGAGATATGCTGGATAACCCTCCTCTCCTGGCATTTCCTCGAGCCTTCCGGAAATTTCCCTTAAAGCCTCTGCCCATCTGCTTGTTGAATCAGCCATGAGGGCCACATCGTAACCCATATCTCTGTAATACTCTGCTATGGTAACTCCTGTATAAATACTGGCTTCCCTTGCTGCCACAGGCATATTTGAGGTATTTGCTATTAGAATTGTTTTTTCCATCAGGGGCTTACCGCTTTTCGGGTCCTGCAATTCAGGGAATGTTGTAAGTATCTCTGTCATTTCGTTGCCCCTCTCACCACATCCTACATAAACTGTTATATCTGCATCGGACCATTTTGAAAGCTGGTGCTGAATTACTGTGTTATGCAGCAGTATGGCGCCTTCTCCTCCAACAAAATTACTTCCAAATTCCGGAGTTGTTACATCATAAACATCAAAAGGGCCTATTAGTTCCTCTATTGAATCAATTCTGTCAAAGTATATAAATTCCAGAGATTCAGAGATGTTTCTTAACATATTAATATCTTCTCTAACCTCATCAGTATTATTTATTAGGATGGTCTGGGCAAATTTATTGATGGAAGAAACGCTCATTCTTTCATTTTGGCTAGTATAATTAGTTATTTCTACACAGTTTGATTTTAACTGATTGTAACTGGAGTTTGCTCTGTATAAACTATCTATTTTTTCTGAATCTAATGGAACCAGGTCAATGGCTGTATAAGTATTCTTCTTAAAATCTATATATTTTTCTACGTTCTCTATTTTTTTAAATTTTTCCTCTCCAATAGATAATCCCACATAGAATTTTTTAAGCTCATTTAAACCTCTTATAAAGATTCTATACCTATAATGTTCGCTTAAACTTTTATTCTTTCTAATAGTATGCAGTATACCAAGTTTTGTTAACAAATAGGATAATGATGTTGACAGATTTTTACTTGCAGTTGACAATTCTATTTGCCCTTTATAATAACTGCCATCACTCAGGTAATATCCTTTTAAAAATGCTGATATAACTCTCCGGCTTGATTTCATTATTATCTGTGGCACCTCCTTATCAGCAGCTAATTTTCCGGGTATTAATTTTCTTATAAATTCACATAATACGATACTGTTTACTATAAAATTGTTTGTTTTATCTTTTTGTATTTCTATTTTTCCACTTAAATTAAATACTTTTTTCAGCAAATATTCAACTCTTTCAAGTATGCTTTTGTCAGAATTTGTAATTACAAATGTGCTTTTGCCTCTTATATAACCCTCTGCGATATAAAATCCTAATAACTCTGAGAGATCTTCGGAAACAAAATTCGGTACCGTTACAATATTACCCTTCCTATCTCCCCTTAAGTACATAATCTCTGGGCGTTCCATGTTAAGTGTATCGTATATCGTTTTTATCCAGCTCAACTTTGGTGCAGGGTTATTTTCTGTTCTTGTAATCTGATTTAATATGTTCTCATCAATTACATTTCTTAGGATTTTTCTATTTTCCTTTGTTATATGTTTTAGTTTATTTTTAATTTCATCGCTGGCTGACCTGGCACCATAGAATACAGAGTAAATATCTATATTTTTATTCTCCTCCTCTGCTTCAAATTTTCTTATTGAAATAATATAATCTCCCGGTTCCAGATGTCCTGCCTCCGTTTCCACTATATTTCCTTCCCCATCCAATCTGAATAACTTATGAACCGGAGTTACCTTTACCTTCTTCCCTGTCCTCGTCTTTAATTTTAATAAAGTATCACTTTTGCCCTTGTATATATAATCAGATTTACTTTGAGAAATCTTTCCATCATAAAATGAAAATATTCTCAGAGGTGATTTAAGTTTTATAAGAGTCTCGTTCTCATTATGGTACTCTATTTCACCATTAGATATGGAATCTTCATAGATTTCTTCAATATTATGTATGCTACCATCTGCCATAAGCAATGGTGTATCACCGGCAACACATTTACCAGATCCGAACGGCCCCGGTACCGCTACTGTTCCTCCCTTTGCCACAGGGAAAAATGAGTCTATTACCCTTTGACCTGTAATAAGTGGAATTTCAGGTGCGAATTTGAGAAAAACCTTTCTGGCCTGCCTTACCGGCCATATCTGTTTTAATTTTACCTCCACGACCTTATTTTCTGATTGAATTGTACATACAGTATCTGATACCCTGAATTTTCCTGCCTTAATTGTTTTTATTACTCCATTAACCTTGTATGGAACCATTATTTTATGTGTGATTATGTCAGTTTCCTTCACTGTGCCGAGTATATATCCTTCTTCGACCTCATCACCCTCTTTCAACACAGGTTGAAACTCCCATTCCTTTTTCTCATCCAGCGGCGGTGCACTTGCACCTCTCACTATGAAATCACCTGTTTCTGACTGTATAACGTCCAGTGGTCTCTGTATTCCATCATATATAGATTTTAAAAGCCCAGGTCCGAGTTCAACGGATAATGGCTTACCTGTAGATATTACTGGTTCCCCTGGCTTAAGCCCGCTGGTATCCTCATATACTTGAATGGTAAATCTGTTTCCGACAATTTTTATCACCTCTCCTACAAGACCCAGTTTACCTACACGTACCACATCAAACATTTTTCCATCAAGGTCTGTTGCTATTACCACAGGACCGGATATGCTGTATATCTTTCCACTATTTTTCATTCAATCACCAATATCAATTCCCAATATTCTTTTTGCAAGATCATATACCGATTCTTCTTCTCTTATTCCCGGAAGCGGGATAAATATTACAAGTGGATCCATGGAACCGGCATACTCATTTATTTCATCAACCTTTAAATTTTTCTGGAAGGACTGTGATGCTAATATAACATTATATTTTTTAGATTTATATAATTCCCTGAGGAGTCTGGCACCATCCATAGGATCAGCTATGAAAGTATCATTTACTCCCACGAGTTTGAATCCTGTAATGAGTTCTTTCTCCCCTATAATGCAAAGGCTTGACATTTATATCAGCATCCTCTCTATTATATTACTATCAAGATTATATGACTTACCTATTATGATAGCTCTTAAATTATCTCTTTCTCGTTCGGCGGACAGTATATATGCGAATATATACTGAGAGGCAGTATCGCTCAGCATAACAGGAACGTACTGGTGAAACAGAGCGCTTCTCATTGCAGCCTCAAATAAACTCAAATTTCTGTTTTCCCTGTAAAAATCTATTGATTCACTTATATTAAAGTGCTTGAATACAGAAAGCAGTTCAACAACATCGCCTGATCTGAAAATATCGGCAAGTGCCTGCTTTGAATAATTGCCGTTCCCTATAATATTTTTTTCAATCTTTTCATAATCTACTTTCAATTCAATTGCCTTGGCAAGTGTCATTATATTTTTTAAATCAATTACGCTCTTAATATATTTAATTATCTGACCTTCATCTCCATTGTAAAATAATGCTCTTTCTACCAGATCACTGTAATATTTATAGTCCATTGAAGAAAGCAGCATTGAAGTATCCCCTGTTTTTTTGTAATCCTCCAGATCTTTTAAAAGATAGTTATAACCAAAATTCAATAGATAATTAACTACAGAGTCTACATCATTTTTTTCCAGCAGCACCCTGAAATCATCATTGTTGAGATTGCCTGCAAATATTCCCAGAGGAACATCCCTAAAACTCATTATGAATCCATCACCGGGTTTTATATCATGATGTATTACCTTTGAAGTTATAATCGCCTTTATGGTTTCTATGTCCCATTTAGATACATAGGTTTTCATGAAGGATTTCATCGGTGGCGGGATGGCGAACAGTGCAAGTTTGGAATTTTTTATCACATGTCTATTTATTGCAGTCAAAACGATCTGTACATCATCGTCACTTAATGATGTAGCCTTGTCAATATCTTCTCTGTATGACGTTTCATATAACTTCAAACGTATGTCCTTTATATCGAGTTCCATAAGAGATTTTATAAAAGCATCATTGAGATAGTCATTGAAATGTACTTTTAATCTTCCATAGCTCCCAGAATATGTAGTGTTTATAAGAATCACCACTATTTAATATTCTCATAAAGGTACGTCTCTATGTCATATGAAACAGAATCAAATATGTTGCCCAGTCTCATATCTGCTTCTTTTTTCCCATCCACGCTTCTGGATATAATTCCTGACTTAATGGCTTTATCAACTTGAAATTTTACAGAAGCTGAAAATTTAATATTCTCCAACTTTTCTTTATCACTTTCTGAACAGTACACTGTGAATTTTTTTCCCAGTTGTTTTTCAGATTCGTTTAACATTATTTTCAGAAGTTCCGGATAATTAGATGATTTATTCAGTGATGTAACATACGATTTTAAACGTTGCATGGTATTGCTAAGAATCTCTTTTTTCCGATCATCAATAATTTTTTTTGATTGCAGTTTTATTGAATCTTCAGATTGTCTTATAATATTTTTTATATCGTTTTCAGATTTTACCTTATAATCCTGTTTTATTCTGGACAGTTTGTCGTTACAGGCTTTGGTAATATCCTGTATTTTTTCCGAATAACTATCTCTAATCTGTTTTAACTCCGATTCCGTAGTACTTTGAATTTCATTTAAAATATTTTCAAGAGACATAAAAACCAATTTTCATATTACATGAAGCAGTAATATAATTCCCAGAACAAAACCTATAATCCATAGCGTTTCCGGTATAACAAAGAAGAACAGTACCTGTCCAAATTTTTCAGGTTTTTCAGCTATTATACCCATACCAGCTGCCCCAATACCCTGCTGAGCCATACCCGTCCCTATCAGTCCACCGGCGATGGCAATAGAAGCGGCTAAAGCCAAAATAGCATCTGCGTCAGTTATCATAAATATCCTTATCTCCAGATTGAAATAACTTATATAAAATTATTTATTGCTAAAATATTTATAAAAAGTTAATGTTGTTACAGAAATGATAAAATTAGAAAAATTTAATCACGCTTCCTTGCAAAATAAAGAGCCAGAAGAGATGGAATTAACACCCACGCAAGCCCTATCAGAACAACAGAATAAATGTTTATTCCGACACTGGAAGCACTTACCGTACTATATACTCCGAGGTGATAATCGGAGATAATGTCTGGGAAGTAAGAGGGTGAAATAGAATCTATAATAAGAAGGTCTTTTAAAAATGATGTCTTTGAGGTTAAACGAAGTAAAAACAATATTGCTCCAGATACTATTGTCCACATAAAGCCAAGAATGAATAATAGAGCAATACCCGTTCCGAGGATTTCTCCCTGAGTTTTTTCAAACTGCGTTATTAAATACATTATACCTGCAAAAGCAATTGCTTCCACCAGATATCCCAGAAACATTGCTGTAAAAGTTCCAGCCGATATATATATACCTGTATAATGTTCCAGTATTATGTCCGCCAGTCCAAACGATATCAGAAGCCCTATTAGGAAACTTACGGAATTTCCCGTGAATCTGGAGATCATTACTTTTCCCTTTGTAATCGGTCTGGCTATTATAGATTCCAGTACCCCAGAGGCTTTGTCCTTACCATAATAAAAATAAGCCGAGAATATACCCAGAATAGGGATTAATAGTATACCGAAGTATAAAGCTAGCCCATCCTGTAATGCCACTCCTGGTTTAACATACGTATACATGTATGATATATTTGGAATTACCATTGCACCGGTTTTATTGGTAATATAAATATTTACATATTTATCCAGATCTTCTGTAGTTAAGTGTGTAGTGTAGATAAACGCACCTGAATTCGGTCCATCCTTTGCATAATTTGGCATCACTTTATGCATGGTTACCCCGTATACTGGTGATGATGTTATGTTATCAGAGATATATAGGGGTTGATTATTTATTGAGGAATTTATGTAAGGGACGTAAACCATTGTATTTACCTGCGATGGGTTTGATTTATCTTTTAACAGTACCGCATATACCGGCACGGTGGAATCATTGAAACATACATTGTAACTTGGGTATGCCGGAAAATATGTTGTCTGAAATTGGTTCATAGT
>JAKAYM010000146.1 GCA_021826795.1 Thermoplasmata archaeon | reverse complement strand
GTTGTATGTAAAACAGGTAGGTGCCATTGTGAACATACTGGGATATACATCATCGGCTTCATATATTCGGGACTCCATGGAGAAAGCATATCCCATGGGCACTATATTTAACTTCGAATCCAAGGTAACAGCATTAAACAGGGCAGGATACTCTACAATGAACATTATCCCGGGATTTATTAACAAGACATCCTTTTCAAACCTTTTATACGGAAACAACAGTACAGATACCTATTCTAACCTGTTCCACAGTTTTTATGTACTTGAGGAAAATTTGAAACATGGAACTGATTTCATAACCTTTTACGTTTCGGATGTTGACCAGACAGCACATAAACTTGGTCCATATAATGAATATACCATTGAAAATGCCAGATATATACTCCAAAGGCTCGTATCTGTAATGGAGAAGTACCCGGATTATGATTTTATTATAACTGCGGACCATGGTCATGTAAATGTAGAGAACACAGTTAATTTGGGTAATGATTCGGGGCTTATGGAAATATCACTGCTTCCGCCATACGGAGATTCCAGGGCATTGTTTCTGGAAAATCGTCCGGAGATAAAGGAGTATATGGGAAACTATTACAGAAATCTGGAAATTATAACCAAGGGGGATAAAGACTATACAAAATTAATGGGAAAAGTAGATGCAAACACACTCATCAATCTTCCAGGGCTTATAGGGATTTCCAAAAATAATGATATATATCACTTTCCGCTGAACCAGAGAAAATATACCATGAAGGGAGCGCATAGCGGTCTACTCAGCGATGAAATGGAAATTCCTGTAATCGTTTTTTGAAGATATAATATTGACATTTTATATCATTTTTCTGACGTTTTAATATGGATTTGTATTGTTTCGTTTTAGAAAATATTTATCTATATATCTTTAATTAGCGAAAAATGTCTGAAATTCAAATGCCCAAAAGATCAATAAATATTACTATAGCACTAATGGCATTCTCAGGTTTGTTAATTATCTATGTGGAAACCATGATAGTTCCGGATATACCAGTTTTTATTACATTTTTTCATTCCACTTACAGTAATGTATCATGGATTCTAACCGCATATATTATAAGTGGTACAGTCTCTGCAGCCATTTTTGGAAAGGTAGCTGATATTATGGGCAAGAAGAAGATTTTTCTGATCTTGGGCATAATTTATACAATAGCCATATCATTTGGGGGATTTAGCCATACACTGGATGAGTTAATAGCAGTCCGGGCAGTTCAGGGACTCGGCTTCGGAATGATACCGATCGCCTTCGCCATAATCAACGATGTGGTTCCCAGAGAAAAACTAGCCCTCGCACAGGGAATCATGAGTGCAACATTTGCAATAGGTTCTGGCATAGGGCTTGTTCTTGGATCATATATAACAGAAACTCTGGGCTGGCAGTGGGATTTCCATACTGCAATACCTGTATCTATAGTGCTATTAATACTGGTTTACATATTCATCAGGGAAAATACAGTTACAGGCAAGCAGAAAATAGATTTTGCCGGTGTATCAATGCTCGGCATCGCACTGGTATTTCTTATATTTGCTCTATCTGAGGGTGAACATTATGGCTGGTATTCGCATCTGATAATTGGCATGTTTATCGTCTCATTTATAGTGTTTGCTGTTTTCACATATTTTGAAAGCCATTACAAATATGCTTTCATAAATATGAAACTTTTAAAGAAACGGAATATATTTCTTTCAAATATAGTAGGCCTCTTTGCCATGGCGGCAATGTATTTTCTCTTCTTTACTGTGCCTACGCTACTTCAGGATCCTGCTCCCAGCGGTTTTGGTAAAACAATATTCTATTCCGGTCTAATCCTGTTTCCTGCAACTGTAATGAATATAATCTTTGCCCCAGTAGCCGCTAAGGTTATAAAAAAAAGAGGACCACGGCTTTCCATAATAATAGGTCTGGTTGTTGACCTTATTGGCTTTGGTTTACTCTATTCATACAGGGCAACAATACCTGAGATACTCTTAGATACAATGTTTGTGGGATCTGGAATTTCAATGATGCTTGTTGGTATCATAAATGTACTTCTTACTTCCACTCCAAGGGAAAATGCCGGGGAAGCAACAGGCATGAATACAGTATTCAGGGATATTGGAATGTCTATTGCGCCTGCTTTTGGTGGAGCCCTTGAAACAATGTACACAATTAAGGTTACGATTGGTGTGAAAGTTATAAACGGAATTCCTCACAGGATACAGGAAGCTTTTCCAGACGCCACTGCATACAATTACATCTACCTAATTGGCATAATATTTATTATCCTGGGATTTATATTCACCGCTCTTATAAAGAAAAATCCCATAAAAAATTAATTTTCTGGTATAAATATTTAAATATAGCCCACTCTTAAACCTATATGGTTGAGACCGAACATTTAAAGCGAAATTCCCTTGGTGGATTCAGGCTTGTATGGCAGGCAATGGGTACTCTCTCAGTTGCTGCGGATGCTGCATATCTATTAACAGGTGTAGTAGAATATGCACTGGGTGCAACTCCCCTGGCACTTATACTTGGTGTTTTTGCATATCTATTTATCATGAACACAGGGTATCAATTTTCTAAACATGTGAATTCAGCTGGATCCTATTATACATTTGCAGGAAAAGGACTTGGAGGAATTGCTGGAACATTTCAGGCCTGGAATATGGCATTTTATGGGCTTATTGGCTATGGAAGCTTTGGATTTTTAGGCCTTGCAGCATTTATCACGCTTCTTGACCCTGCCTATAAGGGGATAGTGTTCTGGCTCCCGGTTGCATTCTTTGCTGCACTCATTTCATTTATATTCACTCACAGGGGAATGAAAATTTAAACCGATTACCAGATAGCAGGTGGTGTAATAGAGGTTGGAGTACTGCTTATAGGTTCTATCCTCATAATAATAAATGCAGGAAATCTCAACACTCTGGCTGTTTTTGGGACAAAATATGTTTCTGGTGTATCACAACTGCTTTTTGCTATGATCTATTCAATGATTCTTTACTTTGGCACAACAGTTTCCATTACTGCTATGGGTGAAGAGGCTGTAAGTCCAGAGAAAACAATAAAAAAGGCGCTTATAGGAACAGTCATACTCTCTGGGATAACTCTTATAATAGTATCCTATGCATTTACAATCGGATGGGGCCCATCAGCAATGGCATCATTTGCCGGTAGCGCTGATCCGGGAGTAATACTTTTCAGAAGGCTTAATCCCGTTATCTATATCTTACTTGTGCTTGTCACAGTCAACAGTTTCATGGGTTACAATATTTCGGTAAGCAACGCAGATTCCAGAATATTCTACAGCTTTGCAAAGGACGGGATTCTTTTCCTTCCTGAGGCGATAGCCAGAATAAATAAAAAACATAAGACCCCATCCAATGCTGCACTGACAATATTTATAATTTCATTTATTGTGGCAGTAATTTTCGGTGTTCTTTTTGGCCCAGTTCAGGGTGGACTGATGATGTTACTGATCAATGCATACGCAGCCTATACTGAGCATATTATAGCTTCCATATCCCTACCTGTTATGATGAGGCGTATTCACAAACTCAAAATACTGGAACATCTGGTGATACCTGTAATAGGTATATTGATACTGGTTATAATAATGGCTGGAACAGTTATGTCCCCGGGAAAGTATCCAGATAATATTGCTGTCTATATAGGCATCTCCTGGATTCCAATAGCCGGTCTTCTGACATTTATCGAATATAAAATTCATCCAGAAAAGGTAAGGAAGGCAGCAACAATGTCAATAGAGGATGAGGCCTGGGGGCCCAAATAAAAATAATTTCAATTTGCTAATGATGTTCTATCCTTCTTTTTCATTGATCTTTTATTCATATAGACCATCAGGAAAAAGTTAACACAGCATAAGAAATTATAGATGACAATATAATAGAAAAAATTGATCCCCTATGATTTTGTTTTTTCTGCTATATATGTATATCCAGATTTTTTATAGCTACTGCCGAATATTACTATGACAATGGCAGAGAAGACCCCGAAAACACCGATAAGTGACCAGGTAATTAATCCGTTGTAATGAAAGGTATACATGATATAGGTTCCTACAGAGGGGCCAAATGCCCTCCCAATAGAGTTAAACATGGCATTGAATCCCATATATCTCCCAGTTTTTCCTGAAGGTGACATTTTGGATATAACAGAGTTTATGGTTGGAGTTGTTAAGTTTTCCCCTATTGTAATTATAACCATATCAAACATTAACCCATATAGATTTGTTGAAAAGGCAATTATGAAATATCCTAATGCATAGAAAAGGGCACCAGCAATAAAAGTTGTGAGATCGCCGAAACGGGAGAATAGTTTAATGAGGGGGTATTGTCCCAGGACAACCACGAGGCCATTGATCGCGTATATATATCCAATATCGGATATATTAATTTTTATGACTATCTCGCTGTAAAGTGGCAGTGAAACTGAAAACTGCGAGGAAAGGAGTATTATGAAAAATGTTGCAATGCTGAAAATGAAAAGATATTTATCATATACTAAGAATGGATTCTTTGTTCCAGTCCCCGTTTTCATAACGTTCTGTTTTTTCACAAAACTAATTATAATGGTTTGCAGAATGTTTGCTATTACAAGGGCATAAAATATATAAACAATTCCTGACGAATATATGAAAGACCCCATCAGCGGTCCAATGGCCCAACCTATATTTGATAATATTCTGTAAATTGAATATCCT
>JAKAYM010000145.1 GCA_021826795.1 Thermoplasmata archaeon | reverse complement strand
TTTATATAAAAATACAAGGATTTTTGCCAGAGTACTTTTGCCGCTTCCGCTTGCACCCACTATTCCTATAAGTTCCCCATTTTCCAGGGTTATATCTATATTGCTTAAAGCCTGTATTTTGTCTGCTGCTACCAATCCGTGTCGGGAAATGAAGGTTTTGCTCAGGTTTTCAGTTCTCAGTATCGACATTTAAATCATCACTTATTTTCTTATTCTTTTTACTTTTTTTGCTGTCAAATCTCCTCAAAGAAGGATTTCCTATTTCGTCCATTCCAAAATTAAGGAGTATAAAGGAAAACATTAATATGGAAATCATAAAGCTAGGGGGAAGAATCCACCACCACATACCTGTAAGGTATGCTTCGTTGTTTATAGCCCAGTATAGCATTGTTCCCCAGTTAATCTGCAAGAGATTCCCTACTCCGAGGTATTCCACGAAGGTCAACCCCATAGTCCCGTACATTGCTGTGAAAAAGAAATTTGATATTATCACCGGAAATATGGCGCGGATTATCTGCCTAAATATTATGCTTAACCTTGATTCTCCTATTAATACCGAAGAAAGGATAAAATCCCTTTTGGCAATGGATAGTGTAATAGACCTGAACGTCCTTGCACCAAACGCCCAACCAGTTATTATAAGTATAAGTATGGTAGGCAGGTATCCTAATGATTTATGAATCCCCAGGAAAAATGAACCGAATAGCATTATCAGTAAGACTCCGGGAATTATAAGAAATATATTTATAATGCCGGTTATAAATGCGTTTACCCTTTCTGATGCAAAGCCTGCAGAAATGCCTACGGCTATGGAAATTGATGTCCCAATTATTCCAACAGCAAGTCCCACCATAAGTGTAGGCGCCGCACCATAAAACAATTGTGAAAATACATCCTGCCCATATACGGTTGTTCCAAGAATATGGGCATAGCTAGGAGCCATTCCTCCAGTAAATTCATATTTATTAGGATTGTATGGCGTAAAAAACTGTCCAAGTATCCCGAATATAATCAGCGATGCCAGCAATATGAAACCGGCTTTTGACTTATTATTGGTAAGGAGTATTTTAAGTGGTTTTACCATCTTCCCTGCTATTGATCTTATATTTAGGGGTTTCTTTGCATCACTCTGATTTTCCATAAGGTTATTCACTCTCCTGTCTTATTCTCGGGTCAAAAAATCCGTAGAGTATGTCTACAATAAAATTTCCAACCAGCACTGCTATTATAACCATCAAGAAAATTCCCTGTATCAATGGGTAATCAAGATTGTCTATTGCCGTAATCATGTATAATCCTACACCAGGATATGAAAAAATTGATTCCTCTATGATAACGCCGCTCACTGAAAGCCCCACAGACATAGCAAACCCTGTTAGATTGGGAAGTATGGCATTTCTATAAGCTATTTGATTTATCTGATATTTTTTATAGCCTAAATTTTCTGAGTAGTTTATGAAATCGCTGTTGACATTTGGTATAATATTGTTCCTCATTCCAAGCTCCCATCCTCCAAGGGAAGTTAAAATAATGGTAAGTACGGGAAGTACAGAGTGATACAATGCACTTATTATAAATGGTAGATTAAACCCTATATTCACTGAAGTACTGTATGCACCTCCAAAGGGAAACAATCTCAAGTCAAGTGAAAATATATCGAGCATTATGAAAGCGAGGACAAATGCTGGAAATGAAGCCATAAACATGGCAAAAATATCAATAAACAAGTCTTTTGCGGAATTTCTATGTATTCCTGCATATCTGCCCATCCTGTTTCCGATGAAGAATGATATTGTTATGGATGTTATAACTAGAAACAACGTCCATGGAAGTGCATTATAAAGTATGTATGATACCGGTTCAGGAAAAAATGCTATGGAAACGCCAAGGTTACCGTGCACTAGATCTGCAAGATAGTTATAATACTGAACATAAAGTGGTGCATTGGATATGCCGTATTCAGATTCCAGCTGATGAAGATACGTAGGATTGACGCTCCCGCCACCTTCTCTCAATATTGTAAGATAAACTGTCTGGGCTGGATTTCCGGGCATAAGCCTTGGCAAAATAAAATTTAACGTAATTGCGCCATAAAGTACAGCAAAAAATGCAATTGTTTTCTTTAAAATATATTTATATGGAACAATCATATGATCTCATCTCCTAGTTTTTGCAAGTAGCTTGCCACTTCACAGGTTGCTACTGGAATTTCTATGGGTTTGAATTCCCTTGGGTCCGAGAATATTGTTTCTATCATCGTAAGCCGTCTGATTTTATGGATACAGGCACACGTAAAGTAATTTGCTATCCAACTTCTTTTACTATGTCTGCTAGTGGGAAAAATAATATTAGGAGAGTAATAATAAAGCTTTCGCTCTCTTTCACTTCCTCTCTCACGAAGGAGAAATTCTCGCTCGCAAATGTTAAATCTCACGTTAATCCTTTTCCCTTCTTCTTTTTCTGTTGTATACAGTTAGCAATGATAATGCAACCAACACTGCTATTATCCCTCCGGCTATTTCATAACTTAGGTAGGGATTTGTTGTTTTTTTGGTCCCACCAGTCGAGTAGAGATGAAGCATTACCACTTCCATTGGTCCGGGATACCATGGCATCGGTATTCCGTATGGATTATTCTGGTTCGGGAATCCTTTGATTGTAGTGTTAACATATTCATACCAATCGGCGGAATATACCAATGGAATCACCGGCATCTGATTTAGCATTATACTAGCCATATCATTTATAAGTGTTCTCTGACCACTTGGACTTGATGAGTTTTTAAATTCATTGAAATATGTCTGGAAATTTGTTCCTGTGTAATTCCATCTTTCTTCGTTTACACCCGTCGTCTTACCTACAGGTTGAAGTTTGCCAACAAGTCCGGAATAATCATACCACGGATTAGGCCCTATTCCGGTAACAGTCACCAGAGCCAATGAAAAATGTCCTTGACCGACATTACTTTGCACCTGGCTTAAAGTAGGAGTTGCCATGTTCACATTAATGCCTATATTTGCAAGATCTTGTGCTATTATTAACATATCTGCACCCCAATCTGTATATCCAGCAACTGACATTAGATTAATAGTTGGTAGTTCCTTGCCGTTTGGCTCGTATAGCCTTCCATTACTTCCAATAGTAAAGCCATGGCTTTTCAGTAAACTCAGTGCCTTAGTTGGATTATACGTTGCAAGGCTTGAGGCTTCCGCCGTATTTGTGGAGTTAAGATATGAAAGCTGCTGTTGCAGTATGTTTGCCGCGTTTGCTGGGTGTTCATACCCATATTCTCCGACCTTACATATTTCAGTCCTGTTTATGGAAAGGCTTATTGCCTGCCTGAAATAACTCAGATTCAGTGGATATATATGATCATTGGTTATCAGTGTAACTGGTTGCCCAGGAGGGAACCAATAATGTGCATTGGGATTTTTTGATGTCAGAAGTGTTGTTATATTTGGTGCGAACACAGATGCCCACTGAACCTTGCCCTGCTCAAGAGCGGTTGTCAGAGCACTATTGCTTGTATAATCAACGTAAACAACGTTTTTTATATGAGGCTCATTTGGCTGCCAGTAGTGGGGATTTGCTGTTAGAACTATTTTCTGGCCACTGAAGCTACTAAGCACATAAGGGCCTGTGCCTATTGGATTCTTAACAACTTGGTTTTGGGGGGCTTTTATTCCCTGCCATAGCTGCTTCGGTACCATAAAGGTGCCTCCTATGTAAAACAGACACTGGGTATTTTCCTTGGTAAAATTAAAATCTACCCTATACTGGCCTGCGGCTGTTATACTCCCGATATTAGGCCAATATCCGTATAGTGCCTTCTGCTCATTGAACATATATACAACATCGCTGGAATTGAACGCCATACCGTTGCTAAATGTAACATTATGCCTTAAATCAAGAACGAGCTGCGTATTATTATGATCCCATGTGTAATTTGTTGCAAGCCATGGTATTACCGTGCCGTTATATGTATTTATCTGCAATAGCGGTTCATAAAATAGTGACATTATGCCTGCGGGTGGAGACCACACGTTAAACGGGTTAAAGTTATCCACAAAAGCTGGCGACGGTCCCGGGGAGATATAAATAGTCCCCTGTTGTGGTATAGAAGATGCTGAGGGAGTGCTATTGGCACTCCCCGTATTTTGCAATCCTCCATACAAACTTGTTCCTACCATTATTATAACTGTTATAATAACAAGGAACGAAACTAACTTTTTATTATTCATAGATTTTCCCTCATCGAAGTAAGAATTTTAATTTATATTTAAAAGTTGAGTGTTTACTTTAAAGATTAGTATATAAAATTGTAAATTATAAAAACATTAACTATTAGATTTTTACATATTAATTATGTTTTTCTGACAAAAACTATGACGGAAATTCAACAACTTGAAACTGTCAATTTTTATATCATTTATTGAGGAAATGGAGTGTATTGTAATATCAAAAATTCGGTTCCAATATAAAGGTCATAATTTAGAGAGGAGACTTAAAAAAAGATGAAGTTAAACAGTAGAAGGATAAAATACACAATTAGTTTTAATATAATGAATTTACAGTAAATTTATTATACTATCTTATTGCAGAATATAACAAGAATATATAATCATGAATAAGATTATTTACCCTGTTTAATAATGATTAGATAATGGAAATGATACGGTACTCAAGACAAATAGTTTTAAAATATATTGGAGAGGACAATCAAAGGAAATTGCTTG
>JAKAYM010000016.1 GCA_021826795.1 Thermoplasmata archaeon | reverse complement strand
CGGGATGAATCTGAAATACGGGGACGATCTTGGTGCAGACGAGGAATACGGAATAATGATTCACTTCGACAATCCTATATTTGTAACAGATTATCCGGAGACATTGAAAACTTTCTACCACAGGCCTGATCCTGATAGCCCGGGTGAAATATTGTGCCATGATCTGCTTGCCCCGGAAGGCTACGGCGAAATTCTTGGCGGTGGTGAAAGAATTTATGATCTTAATGAGCTACTTGACAGAATAAAAAAGAATGGGCTCAGTCCTGAAGATTATTACTGGTACGTTGACCTGAGAAGGTATGGGAGCATACCTCATAGTGGTTTCGGCCTGGGTCTCGACAGGCTTGTCATGTGGATCTGTGGTCTTTCCAATATACGGGAAACAATTCCATATCCACGAACAATTAGACGGGTAAAGCCATGAATAATTTCCTTGCAGCACTTCACGGAGAATCACATGAAAAAATACCTGTATGGTTCATGCGCCAGGCAGGCAGGTACATGAGTGAATATAAGGAAATCAGAAAAAGCTTTAACATAAGGCAGATGTGCATGGATCCAACAATCACAGAGAAAATAACATATTTACCTGTCAGTAAACTCAATGTTGATGCCGCAATTATATTTGCCGATATCATACTCCCGCTGGAGGCCATGGGATATAATATTGATTTTAACAGCAGTGGACCTGTAATTCAAAATGGATACAGAAATAACCCCGAATTGAAGGAAATTCACGAATTTGATAAAAATTCATTGAAATACAGAACCACGGATGCCATAAAACTTTTCAAGGCAAAACATCCAGAAACCCCGCTAATTGGATTTTCAGGTGGAATCATAACGGTTTTATCATATATTATTTCTAGTACATCTGATAATAATCTTATATATACAAAAAATACAATGTTAAATGACAGGTCATTTACAGAAATGAAAAATATGATAAAAAATATGATTATAGACTATCTGAAGATGCAGATACAGGCAGGGGTAGATGCTGTGCAGATTTTTGACTCATGGCTGGGATCGCTTTCTCCATATATGTTTAACAAATATCTAAAAAAGGATATAATTGAAATAGTCAATGAAATAAGGGGCAGTGTGCCACTGATTTATTTTGCCACAGGAAATTCAGGTATGATTGATCAGTTCAACGATGTAAAACCAGATGTGCTGAGCCTGGACTGGAGAATATCTATAAGTCAGGCCGAAAAAATACTGAATCCCGAGATCGGAATTCAGGGAAACCTTGATCCATACATTGCCGAATATAACGGCGAAGCTGCGATTCAGGAAACCAGATCAATACTGAATCAGACCGCAGGAATAAATAATTATGTATTCAATTTTGGCCATGGTGTACTCCCTGAAACATCCCCGGCTACTCTGAGGGAAATAGTTGAAATAGTACACAACCATAATTTTCATTAATTCAATACCATTTGCCGGGAAAATAATAAATCCATGGAAAAAATATGCATTGATGAAAAAAGTTATACTACTCAGTTATGGCAGCCCGGAAAGGGTCGAAGATGTACCTGAATATTTATCCGGAATCTTCCAGGGAAAGCCTGTGCCGGAAAAAATTCTTAATGAAAACATCAAGAAATATGAAATGGTCAATGGAAAATCCCCTTCCAATGAAATAATAAAAAATCTCATGAACAAATTACAGAAACTACTTGCAAAGTATGGTGATTTTGATATTACAGATGCTTATAAGCACTGGCATCCGGGCATAGAGGAGGTTGTTTCATCATTGGATTCAGATTATGAGGAAGTAATAGCATTGCCGCTTTTTGCCTTTAAATCCAATAATATAAGGAAATCTTACGAGGCTCCTCTGGAAAAAGGGTTTAACGGAAAAAATATGAAATTAAAATTTATTAATGGAGTGGATAGAAGCATACTCTCCTGCATGTGGGCATCCGAGATAAGTAAATACATGTATGAATACGATAATTTCTTGTTCACCGCTCACAGCCTGCCATTAATAGACGATGAAAGCGATTATTATAATTCTCTGGCGAGGAACGCAAAAAACATCTCCAGAATACTGGGCATAGGTAATTATTATACTGCATTTTACAGTCAGGGTCCTTACGGGAAATGGATCCAGCCATCAATATACGATTTACTTGATCAGTTCAGAAAAGATAACGTTGACAGTATTCTGGTATCGCCAATAGGATTTCTCTATGAGCATCTGGAAATATTATATGATCTTGATGTAAAATACAGAGATTTCCTATCAGAGCATGGAATAAAATATTTAAGGGCAAGAACACCATCAGATTCGGATCAAATGGCTGTACTTCTGAAGAATATAATACTGGATAGCACCGGATTACACGATTGAAATATATAAATTCAGTTTTAACCTTATAAAAATTTGAAGTACAACTGATGGCTTTTCTCAGTATCAACTATTTGATTTCTTTCATTTAAAGTTAAATCTTTTTAAGCTTTAATGCATAACTATAGTATGGAATCATACAGCATCTTTTGCTACAATGCATCCGATTATATAAAAGAAATTGCCAAGGTTGGAACCAACAGCGATATACAGTTATACCACAGAAAGGACGGCGATACCATAATGACATTTATTGAGCCGGTGAAGTATCCGGAGAAGATATCATCACTTACTGATTCTATATATCCTTCGGACATGGCAATAGTAAAGGTAAGTGCCATCAACCGGGATCTGGGTGAGGTTATAGTCGCCCTTGATCTTATGGGTAAAACAACTGGATTTATAATTACCAGTGAGGAGCAGCAGCCTGCGGTCAAAAAAATACTGGAAAACACATCGCTAACCGGCTTCAAATTCTTTCATGGAAAACCTATGGAGCTCATAGATGAAATAAAGAAAGTAAAAATGAATCGCAATAATACAGATAATCTAACGGTTATAGATCACTTTTTCAAGGTAAAAGGAGTAGGTACAGTGGCTCTGGGATTTGTTTTATCGGGTAGCATATCAAGGCACCAGAAATTAATATTATCTGATCTGGACAGGGAAGTAGAGGTAAGATCTATACAGATGAATGATGAGGATGTTGACATGGCACCGGCAGGTTCCCGAGTTGGACTTGCCCTGAAAAATGTGGAGCCAACAGATATGGAGCGTGGTATGTTTATATCTGATAAACCTTTCAAATACGCAGAGGAAATAAAGGGTAAAGTAATTCCACAGAAGAGTCTCAAATTAAATCTCGGAGATAATTTTGAGGTTTTCATATCAGATATAATGAGATTTCAGAGAGGAAAATTTGAAAACGATCATATTATACTGGACAAAAAAATCCCTATTACAAAAAGCAGGGCTGTTCTTTCAAGCAATAATATAATTCCAAGAGTTTTCGGAACTATTGACCTCTGATTTTTCTTGTGAGCATCTGCTCAGTTCCTATGTCATGCCTGACATAATAATCTCCACTTATATATTTCAACTTATCTTCAACAATATCCGATGCCTCATAAATGCTATCCCCTATTCCTATGAGCGCAAGTGCCCTGGATTTTGAAGTTTTCACCCTGTTCAATGTCCCCGATACAGAAGAGTAGTATAATTTGAAATTATCCGATTCTATTCCATCTTTAATTAAAAGTTCTGATTCTACAGGTTTTATTCCGTATCCAGGCGGAACCATGTATTTGAGTACTGTTGCCTTATTTAGAAATTTAAGATTTTCTTTCAGGGTTCCACTGTAAATATCCAGAAAAACATCCACAAGATTGGATTTAAAAAGCGTCAATACATTTATACTCTCTGGATCGGCGAACCTTGCATTGACCTCAATGACTTTTACACCATGGGAAGTATCCATGAACTGGCCGTATATTACTCCTTTGAAGGTATTCCCATCTTCCTTCATGGAGTCCACTATCTTCCTGAGAATATTTCTGGCATCATTAACCGTATCTATTGTAATAAATGGTAATGTAAAATTTTTGTCTGAAATGGATCCCATGCCGCCCGTATTCGGACCGAGATCATCTTCATACAACCTTTTATAATCCTGCACTACAGGCATAAAGGCTATATGTGTTCCATCAGTAAATGCCTGTATAGAAAATTCTTCGCCAGTTTCCCTTTTTTCCAGTAAAACCTTCCCATCTCTTTCCAGAATTTCGGAGGCATATGCCATTGCTTCGGCTGTTCCGCTTAACTGCAGACCCATCACCTTCACGCCCTTCCCCCCAGTAAGGCCAATTGGTTTTACAGCATATTCACCATCATTTTCATGAAAAAATTTTTCCAGATCCACACCGTTTGTGATCAGCCTGTTTTCTATATCGCCCTTGATTCTGTATTTTTTCATCAGGCTACGCATATATTCTTTTGATGTCTCAATTTTTGCTGCCTTCTGGGTCGGGGACGCAACAGGTATATGGTTTTCAGTAAGTCTATCAACAAGGTCGGTCTCAAGGACACCGTCTGGACCTATAAAGGCTATGTCAATTTTATTTTTTCTGGCAAAATCCACGATCTTCTGGGAATCAGTGCTGTATTCAATAATATCCTTTGATAGTCTTATTATTGATGGATTATCATTCATAATCACGGAATAAAGTGTATCAGTTTCCCTGATTTTCCTTGCAATTGCATCTTCCCTACCACCACTGCCTACAAGTAAAACATTCATTGTTCTTCTGCACGTAATGTCCTCTTGTTAATATTAAATTTACGGTGAAACTCGGTTGTGACCTTATATTTATGTGTATTTCTATATTTCCTTGCTGAAACCATTCCGCCCTTTTTTAATTTTTCTAAGTCATCCTTGTAATCATAACCGAAATTTTCTCTCAAATCTCCGGATATGGCTTCCCCATTCATTTTAAAAATATAGGATAACATGGCAAGCTGTTTTTCATTAAATTCCTTCTCTATAAAAGGATCCACAAATGGAACCATATCTTCGCTTAGCTTTATTTTATAACTGTTTCCGAACTGACCCACCTTTAAAGAGCTGTTAATTTCTTCATAGGTGCGGGATATCTCCTTTATCGCCCGGCTGAATTCGAGGGTACTGATCCCGAGATATTCGGATATTTCAGATGCCTTCATTGGCTCCCTGGACGAATAAAGTATAGCTTCAATTTTTCTGGAGATATCATTCATTAAAACTCAATATAGGAATTAGAATTTAAATTTATTGAATTATGTAGTACAAACTCTCCTGTGGAAAAACTAATTATTCTATTTCGTATATACCTGCTGTGCATTTTGAGAAGAGTCAAATTGCTAATTCAAAATACGCATTCGACGAATTTGACCCCGTTCCAGAGGGAATGCGGAAAAATAATTCTTCAGAACTTTTTGCCATCTGGTTCGCTTCCAACCTCACCATCGGTGATTTCGCCATAGGTTTTATTCCTGTGTTGCTGGGTCTCAGCATTCAAATGGCCGTCTTTTCAATGGTACTTGGAAGCATCATGGGTTCATTGATGGTAGGTCTCATGTCCAGAACTGGAACACTTACTGGTTTGCCGCAGATGGTGCTGGGCAGAAGGGCATTCGGAAAACACTTCGGTATATTCATGACGGGCCTTCAGTGGCTCAATACCCTGGGCTGGCTTACTGTCAACCTCATACTGGCATCATTTGCATTTTCACTTGCATTTCATATTCCCTACTACGAAATTTCTATACTAATAATGGGGCTGATAATATTCCTTATATCAAATTCTGGAAGAAAAGCAATCTCATATTTTGAAAAAACCATGTCATTTGTGCTTGGTTTACTCTTCATTTTCATAGTAATCAATGCAGGCTTTCATACCGGCGAGATATATGCATATAAACCTGTTTCTTTCAGTTTCGGCATAGCATTCGGCATTACCCTTGCCACATCTTTTTCATATCTGATGTCATGGGGCCCATATGCAGCTGACTATTCCCGGTACAATAAGACGAAAAATTCCTTTATATATACTTTCAGTGGCGGTTTGCTTGCTACTGTCTGGGCTGAAATTGCCGGACTTTTGATTGCAATAATGTCTCTGAATCCTTCAGGAAATCCGGCCGGTGATCTGAAGTATGTTCTGGGCCCATACGGCATTATAGGATTATCTGCAATATTCCTCGGGGGTATAGCTGCTGATGCCATAAATCTCTATTCCAATTCAATCTCACTGAAAAGCACCGGTCTCAGGATGAAGAGGATACATACTGTCCTGGTGGGAATTATTATTGCAGTGCTGCTTTCCATAGTTCTTTATACAAAATTTTATGAATTCTACGAGGATTTCCTCTTCTTGCTTGATTACTGGATAACACCATGGCTGGGCATAATGATTGCAGACTTTTTCATTGTGAATAAACATAGAGCGTTCAATTTTAAATCTATACCAGGTGTCAATATTGCAGGAATATTTTCTTACTTTCTCGCCCTTATCGTTTCAATTCCATTCATGGACCCTGGAATAATCTATGAGGGCATTATATCAAAATTATTTCTCGGGGGAGTAGATATAAGCTATTATATTTCGTTTCTCTTGGCACTTATTCTTTATCCATTAATGATAAAAATAATTAATAGATATAATATGCATATGCATGTTAAACGATAATGAAATATTATATTATATAGAAAGGCGGCAACTTATATCAGACAACTATAATCCCGACTGCCTTACCCCAAATGGATACGATCTCAGAATAGGGGAACATACAGAGAATACAGTAGAAAAGAATCAATTATTTTTTATTTCTAGCTTCGAAAAACTGGATCTTCCTGATAACATTGTAGCATCGCTTTATATAAAGTCCAGATATGCCAGACATGGAATTTTCTCTTCATTCGGTTTTGTAGATGCAGGATTTTCCGGAAACCTTACTATGGCATTTTATAATTTTGGGGATTCTCTTCAAATTCATTCTGGCTTAAAATTTGTGCAGATAGTTTTTCATGAAATAAATAGTCCTGCAAAAAACTATGCCTCAAGATCTGGAAATTACCAGAATAGCAGGGGTATAAACCGTAAATAAATTGATAAAAGCTATACAAACTCCAGAATGTTCGGAATAAGCAGAAAACATAAATCTTCATTAAACTGGAAATTAAATTGGAATCAGATATCCAGTTACCAGGCCATATCGAGATCATAAGCTCAATCAGTACAATAATATACCGGAAAAGACATCCATTTAACAACCTAAATAATGTCTTAAAACGCATTTATTAATGGGAATTTTCTAATTTTTATCCCTTATATCAAAATATATATGCATTGAATTCATGATGCCAGATGATTCAGATACAGGGAATTTCAAAGGAGTATGGAAAAAAACAGATAGCCCTGGATTCACTCACCCAGACTTTAGATAATGGAATAGTATCAATTATTGGTAAAAATGGTGCAGGTAAAACAACACTGCTCAGGATACTTTCAACCCAGTTGAAGGCAACTTCCGGAGATGCATTGATAGACGGTCTAAGTATAAACCGGGATACCAGACAGATACGCGAAAGGATTGTCAGTATCCCACAGGAAGCAGCTCCCATAGGCATACTTACTGCATATGAACAGGTATTCTTATATCTCACAGGAAAGGGTTTTTCATTTCATTCGGCAAAAGAAGACTCGAGAAGGGCATTGAAAAGTGTAGGTCTCGGTGACAAAATGAACGTGCCAACCGATGAACTGTCCGGTGGCATGAAACGGAAAATGTTCGTTGCCATGGCACTGGGTTCAAATGCAGAGACAGTTTTCCTTGACGAGCCCACAACAGGTCTTGATCCACTGTCAAGAATGGAAACATGGAGTGCAATAAAGGAACTCACAGGAAATGTTATATTAACCACACATTATATGGAGGAAGCCACAGAACTCTCAGAAAAAATTTATATGATGGATTCGGGAAAATTTATCGGATCTGGAACCGCAGATCAGCTGCTGCAGGATTTACAGGATAAGGTAAGGGTCGAATCCAGAAACTTCATGTCCGGGTCATACCGTGTTGGCAATATGTATATAAAATATGTGAGCAGAAACAGTATTAAAGATTATGATGACGTTTACTATTCTCTGAAAAAAATAACCATAGAGGATTTATTTATAATAAGGGGTGTCGATCTTGAATCTTAAGTTTATACTGGCAATGGCGTGGTATTATGGGGTCAAAACCGTAGTCCGCGGGCCATCATACCTCATAGCATCGCTGGCAACTCCACTTACATTGCTCTTTCTAGTCTTTGTTTTGAGTCATGGCGCCCTGGTCAAATTTGCAATAGTCGGGGGCCTTATTGCATTTGTGGGGTCGGTTGGGCTTTCCGGTGCTGGTGATTCTGCGTTTTTCAGGCTTCAATTACGAATCCAGGATTTATATGTTCCCAGTAAGGTATCACCCTTCGACTATATGGCAGCATTTACAATGAGCTACCTTGTTTTTTCAATTCCAGGAATAGTGCTTTATATTTATCTTGGAACTATATATCATCTTTTTACAGTATACGATTCTCTTATGATGGTATTTGTAATGCTTTTGCTTATAATATCTACCACCTCAATTTCTTTTATTATTTCCGGATCAATAAAGCATCTCAGGAATATATGGGGAATAACAGGCATACTTACAATTATAACAAGTATACTCCCTCCAACATTCTATCCATATACCTATGTTCCAAAGATTTTTCTCTATATAATCGCACTATCCCCGACAACTCCTGCTGCAGTGATTGCACAGGGGGCATTTGGGCTCTCTCCAAATTTTAATATTATGATATATATACTCGTAGTTGAAACTACCATATATGCAATGCTGGCAAGAATTCTGGTACGGTGGAGAGAGGATTAGATGATTCTTATTATTTATCTATTTATTGAAAAATAAGTTAAAGAAATGCTTAAATAGAGTTCCTGCCATATGAGTATATATGTTAAACCCAATGAATTCCGAACTTCTTTATGATAAATTCGGCAGGCCGGTTAATAGCCTGAGAATTCAGCTAAACGCTATATGCAATTTTAACTGCATATTCTGCCATATGGAGGGTACAGAAAGAAGCATACAGTATATGACACCAGAACAGATAGAAAACGTTGTTGCAGTTGCTGCCAGCCACGGTGTCAATAAAATCAAATTTACCGGGGGTGAACCTCTTCTCCGTGAGGATATACTGGATATAGTGAGAAGAACCAGAAAACATATAACAGGTAATATATCACTGACCACAAATGGTGTTGAACTACGCAAACTTGCGAAGGATTTAAAGGAAGCAGGTCTGGACCGTGTCAACATCTCCATGCATGCCATAGATGAGTATAATTTTCATTTCATAACAGACACAAAGAAGAATTTTCTGCCAATAGTAAAGCAGGGTATAGAGGCAGCAAAGGAGGCAGGTTTAGGTCCTATTAAAATAAATTTTGTTCTAATGAAGAATATCAATGAGGACCAGGTAGACGGCATGATAAAATTCTGTGCCATCAATGGATACACCCTGCAATTGATTGAATTTGAGGCAAACAGGGATAAGGAACACAGCGAAGAATATATAAAATACCATGTACCCCTTGATTCCATTGAAAACAGAATCATGAAAGAAGCAGAAGACATAGAGTATAATCCACTTCATAACAGGGAAAGATATACTGTTAATACTGATTATGGCAGGGTTAAAATTGAGTTTGTAAAGCCAATGAGAAATGCAGATTTTTGCAGGCACTGTACAAGATTGAGAGTAACTGCGAATGGGCAGTTCAAGACCTGTTTGCTCCGTGAAAATGACTATTTTAATATAAGTGGTATCCTTGATAACAGTGAAGAAATAGATAATGTGTACAGGAAGGCTGTAGGCGCTAGAGTACCATACTGGAGATGAATTATGAGAGTAACAGTATTATATTTTGCCCGGGTAAGGGATATTACCGGAAAAAGTGAGGAGTCCCTGACAATAAATCGTGGAAGTATGGATGAACTTATGGAAACTATATTTTCAGTGTACCCTGACCTTAGAAATATCAACAACCTTCTCATATCAGTAAATAATGAATACTATTCCGGGCTTCCACTGAGAGATGGAGATAAAGTGGCTTTTTTCCCTCCTGTAAGTGGCGGTTAAGAATTCATGTAAAGTATTTTCCCTTCATATAAAGCAGAAGCCCATCTCCTCTCGGATCTATCCCTTTATCGGTTTCTTTATCCTTATCTACCGTAATTCCCTGTGCATGCCCCATCATATCATTCAGATCATCGACGGGTTCATAATGGTCCAGTCTGAGAGAACTCTCATAATAAATTTTTGAATCACCATAAATTGAGGCGGGATATGCAAACCTGGGATATGCTATGGCATCCTGCATTGCGAAACCCAGATCTATAATCCTTGAGAGAATCTGAACATTTACCTCTGGCTGTACATCCCCGCCCATACTTCCAAGAATAATATCCTTTGGGCCGGATGCCAATGTGCTCATCAATGTATGGAATGTTTTCTTTCCCGGTTTTAAGGAATTTTTATTGTTTCTGTCCAGTGAAAAATAACTACCTCTATTGTTCATATTTATTCCTGTGCCCTTAATCGTATGCCCAGAACCAAATCCCATATAATTGCTCTGTATAGCACTGATTTCTATATCTCCATCGAAAATGGAATATGCGGTGGTATCCGACAGTTCTGATTTACCATTACCGTTATGTGAGCTATCTGATTTCAAATCATCGATGTTTTCAGGCAATTTGACACCATCATATATGTAATTTTTTCTAATATTGTAGGCATCGTACATTGTGTTTATGAGTGTATCATAATATTTCTGGTGTTCCATACCAGAAAGTTCGTATTTATTCAAATCCCTCAACCATACTGCAGCTGCTAATCCCTGGCTTACTGGTGGATTTGTATATACATTATAATCCCTGTATTTTACCCTGACCGGATCTCTCAGTTCTGCTTTATATTTATCCAGGTCCTCTTTTGCTATGAGTCCCCCTTTTTCTTTCATATCCTTATCGATTACATCTGCTATCTCTCCATTGTAAAAGGATTCCAGTCCGTTATTCACAAGTAATTCTAATGTATTACCCAGGTCTTTCTGTACAAGCCATTTATCTGTATCTTTATATATGCTGTTGAAGTCTTCATCTCCCCCTTCAAATTTATTGATTGCCTTAACAAGTTTCCTGCTGGGCTCGAAGCCGTCTCTCGCAAACTGTATTGCCCTTTTAAAATCCTCTTTTATGCCCAGTTTTGCCCTTTCATTTGCAATAATCCACGAGGATACAAGTCCGGGTATGGAAAATGATGATAAAGGTCCAGTCTTAGGTATTTCTTTAAAATCTTTCTGTTCGTAAAAATCTATGCTTGCCCTCTGAGGAGCGTATCCACTTGCATTTATGCAGTAATATTTATCATCCTTTATGGTTGCAAATAAATCTCCACCCAGTCCATTAAGATGTGGCTGTACAACTACCAGGGTAGATGATGCTGCGAGCATGGCATCATATGCGTTACCGCCCTTTTCCAGCACTTCAATTCCCGCCTGTGAGCTTAATGGGTGACTTGTTGCTACATTATATTTCATAAAATAAATATTTACTCTAACTATTTAAATAATTTCAATGATAAGAGTGGCGGAATTGTTCTTAATGAAAATATTTTATCAATCATACTATCTGCAAAAGTTTAAGTATAAATTTTTAGCATAATGATTATGAAATCGAATAAGTTAATGTCGGTAATCGTAATTGTAATTATAGTTGCAGTTGTTGCAGGTGGAGGATATTATGCCTACCATTATGAAACGACTGGCACATTGAAAGTAAGCGCAGCAGATACTCCGCCGAGTATTACAGGAATTTTAGATGTAAATGTTACATTCAGCGCCATTGCACTGCATTCTGATAAGGCATCTTCCAATTCCACCGGGTGGACAAATTACTCACTGCATGATAAAACCGTTAATATAATGGATATCAATGCCAGCAATGCAGCATTTCTGTCCAACCTTTCAGTACACGCTGGTAGCTACAACATGATGAAAATATATATAAAAAGTGTTTCAGTGTATATAAAGGGAGGGTATCTCAACTTTTCGAGCTCAACTAGTATGAGCCTACATCTGGCACATGCATTCGCAGTTGTGGTCTTTGTTCACCCTCTCATAGTTTCAGCACACGCTACTACATCCATGGTAACGGATTTCAATCTGTCTAATAATATTCAGATGAGTAGCCATACATTCAATATGAGCGCATCAGTTATCATAAATTAAATTTTAAAATTTTGAATATTTTTTATCCACAAAAACTTTATTTTTTATATACTGCTAATGAACGATGAACCCTTTTGAAAGAGGCACAATAGGAAATGTTGAACTCAAAAATAGATTTGTCATGGCACCGATGATTTCAAATTTATGTAATATTGATGGTACAACAAATGATAACCACATTGCATATCTGAATGAACGTGCAAGAGGTGGTTTCGGTCTCATCATAACGGAGTATGCATACGTTGATTCCTCTAACGGGAAGGGATCACCCAATGAGATGGGCATTTTTAAAAGGGAGCAAATTCCTAAACTATCCAGGCTTACTGAAAGAATCCACGCATCCGGTTCAAAGATTTTTGTACAGCTGGTCCATGCGGGAGGAAAGGCAAATCCGCACTATAATGAGGGTAAAGTATTCGCCCCGTCCAGTGTTGACTATCTTGGAACCACTCCTGTCGAAATGTCTTTTGACGATATAAAGGAAGTTGAAGAAAAATTCGTAAATGCAGCCGAAATATCTGCCAGGGCAGGATTTGATGGCATAGAGCTCCATGGCGCACACGGATACCTTTTTCAGGAATTCATATCGCCTGCACTGAACAACCGAACTGATGAATACGGCGGATCCGTTGAAAATAGAGTAAGAATAATTAATGAAATCACATCGAATATAAGAAGAAAGGTCGATATTCCTGTTGGAATCAGATTGAGTCTTTACGAGGATGATGCGGATGGCTATGGTGCTCACTACGGAATTGAAATTGCATCCTCATTGAAGAATATTGATTATGTTCACTTCTCTGCTGGAAGATTTGCACCTCCGGGTTCTTCAGCATCGTTCTACTATGACCATATGCATATAGGAGAAAAACTCAGGAGAAAGTTGAATATTAGTACCATGCTTGTCGGATCCATAAATTCCCTCCAGGATGCAGAAAAAGCTCTGAACGTCTCAGATTTCGTCGTTTTGGGAAGGCAGGCTCTCGCTGATCCATATACACCTTTCAAACTACAGAACTCAATTCCGTACAGGCCATGCATTAGATGTAATCAGGCATGCAGAAACCTGTCGAATTCTGAGGTCAGATGCACGATAAATCCTTATACTGGTCTAGAGTTAACCGAATATAATCACCGCAAATACCGTGGAGAGATTATCATAGTCGGTGCCGGTATAAAAGGACTGGAAGCATCTCTTTATGCTGTAAAACTGGGATTAAAACCGGTAATTTATGAAAAATACTCCCTGGGCGGGCAGTTCAATGAAATCATAGATGAATATAAGAAAAAAGATTTTATGCCACTGATTGAATATTATAGGACCATGCTGAAAAGATATAAGGTAGAGGTTAGGTATGAATCACAGGATAGCGGTATAATATGCACACCTGATAAAGTTTATCCAGATATTAGAAATAATGGCGATATAAATATTGATACTAATATATATAGATACTTTGATGATGCTTTAATTATCGCAGCCAGGAATCATGTAATAATGAGCAACCGTTCCTTAAACTCACTTGAGCGGTCAAGAATACCGGGATACCGGAAAATAGCAGAAAAAGCGGGCATTGAGTTCATGGATCTTGACTCATACGATATAAAATTATATGACAAAAATCAGTATGATATTCTGGAGGCTATGAAGAGTGGAAGAAGAGCTATTGAGGCATATATATTAAGGAACGAAAGTTATTTTCTTTAGTTTTTCTAAATTTTTATAAATATCGTCTCTATAATCCATTATGAAAGTGGCAGTAATCATGGGAAGCAAAACAGATTTTCCTGTAATGGAGACAGCTGTGGAAGAATTAAAGAATTTTGGCATTGAGGTTGAATACCGGGTGGTTTCAGCTCACAGGACACCTGAGTTTATGCTCCAGTATGCACAGGACGCAATAAAGAACAATATAGAGGTAATAATAGCAGGTGCAGGAGGAGCAGCACATCTGCCCGGTATGGTGGCAGCTATGACAACACTTCCGGTAATAGGTGTTCCTATTCAGTCAAAATCACTTAATGGAATGGATTCATTGCTTTCCATTGTTCAGATGCCCCCCGGGGTACCGGTTGCGACTGTGTCAATCAATGGAGCTCGAAACGCAGCTTTGCTTGCCCTTAGAATTCTATCAATAAAATATCCAAAGATCAGGGAAATGCTTGATGACTTCGTATCAAAGCAAAGAGATTCTGTACTCAGTGATAAATTATGAAAATAGGAATTATTGGATCAGGTCAGCTGGGATACATGATGATAAACGCAATGCGGAGGTATCCTATAGAATTTTATGTAATAGATGATAACAGAGGGCCATCTTCAGAGATAGCTGATAAATTCTACGATGTTTCAGATTATAAAGAATTTGTGGATGCCTGTGATTATGTTACATACGAATTCGAACATATAAGCAGTGAAATTCTTGATTACGCTGAAGAGCAGGGTAAATTGCGCCCGTCAAAGAAAGCTGTTGAGCTAAAAAAAGACAGGTCACTAGAAAAAAAATTCCTCAATGAGCATAATTTTCCCATAGCCAATTATAAATATGCTGAAACCTACAAAGAAGCATTTGGCAAGGCGAAATTATTTCACAAAGCCGTAATAAAAAGTTGCATGGGCGGATATGATGGGAAAAACCAGTATTATATAAATCCTGATACAGAATATGAAAATCATCCAGATATGCCATATGTAATAGAGGAATTCATCGATTATGATTATGAAGCCTCTATAATTGCTGTTAGGGATCAAAAGGGAAAGTTTTACAATTTTGAACCCTCCTTTAATTATAACCAGAATGGTATTCTCATATACAACATATCTCCAGTAAAAAATACCCTTGAAATGATTGATATAGCAAAAAGGCTCATGGAATCTCTTGAATATATAGGTGTTATGGGCATTGAATACTACGTAAAGAATGATAATGTGATAATAAATGAATATGCACCAAGAGTACACAACACCGGCCATCATACCCTTACCGGGAGTTCAATTTCACAGTTTGAGGAGCATATACTTGCGGTGTCGGGAATGGATGCTGTAAGACCAGACCTTTTTGTACCCTCAGGCATTGTAAACATTATAGGCACTGGTGTGGATGGAAAGATATCCAGAATCCTGGAACTTGGTAAAACTAATTTATACTGGTATCATAAAAATGAGGTCAGGCGCAAGAGAAAGATGGGACATGTTAACGTTTACGGCGATACATACGTGGAAGTTCAGGAAAAAATAAAGGAAATAATGGGCATATTATATGGAGATAATCTGAAAGATTTTATTTAAAGTAAAAGAACAGCCTTTACACCGTTAACTTTTTTTATTTCGTTGAGCACTGTACCAGTAACAGCTTCGGTTGTTACTACTATTGCCCTGGGATTGTCTATGAGGTCCGGGTCATCTGTGATTACCTGCCTAACAGAAATATTATTGTTTGCAAGAATATTCATCACCCCGGATATTATTCCAGGTTTTGAAGCATCAACGGGAATAATCTCTATAACTCCAAAACCAATTTTTGACCCTGAATTTTCAAAATTTGAAACAGGCGAAAGGTTGCTGAAAAATTCATAAAGTTTCTTATCACTGATAACTTTCTGAATAAGATTTACAATTACCCTTCTATCAACATGATATGCCCTTGCAATGGAATTAGGCTTTATCTCTATTTCATCACAGAACAGCTTTGGCTCGTCATATAATATTTTTACAGATATCCCAATTTCTGTCATTCTCTGTATAACCTTCATTTCAGCCGGATATCCCTCGAATATTTCATTGATGTAGTCCCACATAAAACCTCTAATGTGAATTAAGTATATAATAATTCAATAAAACAAATTAAAACTATTTGTTCTTTTTAAGAATTTTATCTCATTCTGACGAATATTTTTTTACCAATCTCGCGAATTCATCATAATTTCCCGGTTTATGCACATTAAGATCGGAGTTTTTCATAGTATTCACTATAAATTGTTCCGGGAATTGCATTGGCAAATGGGCCACAATAAATTTAGCGGCTTCTTCTGGTTTTTCTCTGATAAGTTTTATTCCCAAATTATAAGCATCCACGAAGTCCTTCTCGCTACTGTACACCGTGGCACCGCAACTTCCAGGGATAACTATGTTGTTTTTCTTGAAGTATTCCTCTATACTTATTCCGGCACTGTCCATTGCAGGCACTACTACTGTATCCACCTGGTTACCATTCATTGCGTCCATGAGCTCACCCATGCCCTCGAAATACTGTATTTTTACATCCTTGCCAGTTTCGCCAACGTACGCCCTGAAGAGTATATCAGAGGCACCACCCTTTCTGGTCATTCCTATTTTATAGCCGAGCTTCGGAGCGACCCTGGATAGGTTTTCAATTGTCACATAATCTATTGGCAATCCACTTTTTACAAGGGAAACAGTGGAATCAAGCACAACATCGGGCTTTTTATCTCCCATATCGGAAGATTTTTTGAATTCTATTTCTATATCCTTTCTTTCCATCATGGCTGCCACTAATGGGTAGCAAACCGGTCCAGGAGCTGCAATAACTTTCATAAATGTTTATTAAAAAACTGTTTATTAACTTAATGTTATTATCAATGTCAGTAATGTCGTAAATATAAACGAATTTAGTTTAAATTATATATTATATATTTTTTGCAATTCATTAACAGTTACAGCAAGATAATTATAAAATATAATGAAAAATAATATATCATATGTTGAGATTAGGTTTTTTAAGGTTTAAATGAAAAAATACTTGTTACTTGAAGATGGCACGGTCTATGAGGGTTATGGATATGGCTATGATGGTGATACAGACGGTGAACTTGTTTTTACCACATCAATGTCTGGATATTTAGAAACAATTACTGACCCATCATATGCCGGGCAAATTCTGATCTTTGCCTTTCCTGAGATTGCAAATTACAGTGTGAGCATGGAACATATGGAGTCAGATAAAGTACAGGTTTCCGGACTTATAACAAAGGATGCGCACATTTTACTGCAGGGCGGGAACCATGGAATCGAATTCAATGAATTTCTGAAGGCAAATAAAATTCCTGCAATAGATGGAATAGATACCAGAGAACTTGTGGAGAAAATCAGAAAACACGGTACCGTGAGAGCTCATATCAGTAATAAAAATGAATTTCCAGATAATTTTCAGGATACTATGCAGCTGGATCTTGTTTCTAAAGTATCAAGAAAGGAGTATCAGTATTATAATTCTGGCAGAAAAAAGGAATTCCTGTTCATAGATGTGGGAACCAAAAACAGCTTAGTAAAGCGCCTGAGCGAAATCGCATCACTCCATATTGTTCCTTATAATTATGATTTCTATTCCATCAAATTCCATTATGATGCAATATTCCTCCCTAACGGGCCGGGAGATCCGGATCATGAATCACTGGCACCGCTGAGGGCTTTTATCAAGGAAAAAGCCTCGGAAATGCCTGTAATGGGCGTTTGCATGGGCAATCAACTCATCGCGCTTTCCCTTGGTGGAAAAACTGAGAAAATGAAATATGGACATCGTGGGATAAATCACGCTGTTGGTATAGGCAATAGAGTGTATATTACGTCACATAACCACGGTTATGCAGTGAATAAGGAATCATTATCGGGAACAGGACTGGCGGTTACGGGTCAGGATATAAATGATGGTACGGTTGAAATGATCAGGCACAGGGAATTGCCTGTATTTTCAGTGCAGTTCCATCCTGAAGCGTATCCAGGTCCATATGATAGTTCGTGGTTCTTTGATGAGGTCAGGGAAGCTGTAGGTGAATGATATGAAAATAGATATAAAATGCACACTCGTCATAGGTTCAGGTCCCATAGTTATCGGTCAGGCAGCCGAGTTCGATTATTCCGGTTCTCAGGCATGCCTTGCCCTGAAGGAGGAAGGAATCCGCACTGTTTTGCTTAATTCAAATCCTGCTACTATACAGACCGACCTTGAAATAGCTGACAGAATTTACATAGAACCTGTTGACCCAGAAAGTGTAATAGAAATAATTAAAAAGGAAAAAATAGATTCAATTCTACCCTCAACGGGAGGGCAGGTTGGACTCAACCTTGTAATTCTGCTTGACAAACTTGGTATACTCAAATCAAACGGAATAAAGGTTCTGGGTACTCCTGTAACATCTATTGAGGTGGCTGAGGATAGAAAAAAATTCTTCAATCTCATGAGGCAGATAGGAGAACCCATAATCGATTCGTATACACTTATAAAGGAAAATTACAGAACTATGATTGACGGGATTAAAAAATACCCATTAATACTTAGAACAGGCTTTTCACTCGGTGGATCAGGTGGTGTTATAATAAGAAACCGGGATGAATTAATTTCATACTGCGATGACTATTTTTCAGTCCATGATGATAATGTAGAACTGGACGAATCACTTCTCGGACTGAAAGAAATAGAGTATGAAATGATGAGAGACAATGCAGGTAACTGCATTTCCATATGCAATATGGAGAATCTGGATCCCATGGGTGTGCATACCGGAGAGAGCATTGTAACCACTCCATCCCTAACATTAAGCAACGATGATTACCAGAAGTTAAGAACTTCAGCTATACACATAGTGAATGAAATTGGCGTGATTGGATCATGCAACATACAGTTCGCCCTTAACCAGGCAACAAATGAGTATTACGTTGTGGAGGTGAACCCCAGAACATCAAGGTCATCTGCACTTGCTTCCAAGGCTTCAGGATATCCGATAGCAAGAATATCCACAAAGATTGCAGTTGGTTATAATATAAACGAAATAAAAAATCCTGTAACTAAGAATACGTACGCTGCATTCGAGCCTTCCATGGATTACATAACAGTAAAAATTCCAAGATGGCCCTTTGATAAATTCTCGGTAAAAAGGGAAATTGGAATAGAAATGAAGTCTATCGGAGAGGCCATGGGAATTGGCAGGACATTCGAGGAAGCCCTTATGAAGTCCATATCTTCGCTGGATATAAAGCAGGCAGTGCCAATGAGACTGTTCACATCGACTGACAAAGCCCGTGAACTAATGAAAATTCCAAACGATCAGAGAATATTTGCTATTTTTGACGCCCTGTTTCAGGGCATATCATCTGCGGAAATATCACAGCTGTCGGGTTACGATGAATTTTTTGTGGAAAAGATGCGGAACATAGCCGATGGCATATCAACAATCAAACCGGGAAAGATGCCTGAAAATATCAAATACCTGAAAATTCTCGGTATCTCAGATGAAACCATTTCATATTATTCTAAAATCAGTGTACTGGAAATAATAAAGTACAGGCTGGAAGAAAGTATAATTCCTGTGTATAAAAGCATCGATACCTGCTCAGCTGAGTTTGAATCAGAAACTTCATACCTTTACTCATCATATGATAGATACAGCGATAATAAGATAGCACAAAGGAAAAAAATTATGGTAATCGGGTCAGGCCCTAACAGGATTTCTCAGGGTGTAGAATTTGATTACGGAGCTGTGAAATCCATACTTTCGTTGAGGAAAATGGGTTTTGAAGCAATAATGGTTAACAGCAACCCTGAAACAGTATCAACAGATTTCGACATTTCAGACAAGCTCTACTTTGAACCTATTACCCTGGAGCATATATCAAACATAGTTTCAGTGGAAAAACCGCAGGGAATCATAATCCAGTTCTCCGGGCAAACAGGCCAAAATATGGCAGACGGACTTTCGAAGATTTTTAAGGATATTGTGATAGGTACCCAACCAGATAATATATTCAGAATTGAGGAGAGGACAAAATTCTCTGCCGCCCTTAAAGATCTCCGAATAAAACAGCCTGATTTTATTGAAGCTTCAAACATGAATGAGCTTGAGGAAAAAATAGGAAGCATTAAACTGCCGGTTATAATCAGGTCAAGTTTCATCATAGGCGGAAGGGCAATGGATATTATATATGACTATGGAATACTTCAGGAACGTGTCCGTGAACTGTTCATAGAGAGACCGGGTTCTCCGGTTCTTGTGAGCAAATATCTTCAGAACGCCGTAGAAATAGATGTAGATTTCATTTCATCCAGTAAAAAGTCAGTTATAGCCGGCATATCTGTGCATATTGAGGAGGCAGGCACCCATTCAGGCGATGCTACAATGGTTCTTGGGCCACATCTCCTAGAAACCTCAACGATAAAAAAAATAGAGGATATAGTTGAAAAATTGAGGGTTAACTTTAATTTGCTGGGTCTTTCAAATCTGCAGGTTGCAGTAAAGGATGGAGAAATATACGTAATAGAACTCAACGCCAGATCCTCCAGATCGATTCCATTCGTTGCCAAAGCAACCGGCATAAACTGGATTGATTACGGCATAAAGGCCATAATCGGAATCGAGCCTGATATAACATATAAAGAACCAAACTCATATTTTATCAAGGTGCCTGTATTTCCATTCAAGAGGTTCAGGGATATGGATGTTATACTGGGGCCTGAAATGAAATCAACTGGCGAAGCCATGTGTTGTGGCAAGACCTTCCACGAGGCAATGTCCAAGGTTATACGCATAATGAAACATAATTTCGAGCTTAAATCTGTTATAATCACCGTGAAGGATTCTGACAAGCCAAAGGCAATTGATATAGCCAGAAAATTAAGCCTGAATGGAATTAAGATCTACGCAACACCAGGGACATACAGCAGCCTGAAAGCTGCTGGTGTGGTTTCAACTGTTGTTTACAGGGTAAAAGACCTGAGACTTCCCGGTTTGAGTGAGATAATCAGGAGCGAGGACATATCGATGATAATTAACACACCCTCAGAATCCTACGGGTCTATCCGTGATGGTTTTTCTATAAGGAACCTTGGGATAAAAAAGGATATTCCCCTGATTACGAACATAAAATTTGCAGGGGAGCTTGTTGACGCCATATTGTCTGGAAAAAAGACCGGAATCAGGGAACTCGGAGATTATTATTAATAATAATTAAAAAATTTATTATAGTTTTACGTGACTTTACATTTATCTGATTCAATATTTTTATAAACCTATGAAATTGCAATGTTTCCACATTATTTCCATGTGGGTACACAACTATTATTCAAGGCATTTGTCGTTGAATACATGCCATTTATCGATATATGCAGGGTAATAATAATGCAAATATTTATTAGTGTGGGTACACTACTCTTATTATGCCATATTACACATTCAAGCGTTCTGGGAAGAA
>JAKAYM010000144.1 GCA_021826795.1 Thermoplasmata archaeon | reverse complement strand
TTTTCCCTTCTTCATGGAATTCTGAACAAGATTTTCAAGTTTATTATTAATTGATGACATATCGGAATCATTGAAAAATGCCATTGCTATAGAATTATTAACGCATCTTACGGCATATCCTGAATTCAATGATTGTTCCTGTCCATCGAACTGCCCGTTCCTGTAGGAATAGGATTTGCCTTCAGTGCTCATATAACGAACATCGGCAAATTCTGATTTTCCGGATAGGTATCTAAGTATGTTATCTGTGTACTCCATATTATTTGTCCTTTATTCTGCTTTCATAATTATCAAGTATTGATTTTACACATTTTGCATAGTTATATCCTGATCCATCATCCTCCATGTGTAGTTTCGGGGTAACAAGTTTTGTCCTTACTGAATATTTACCCTTTCCCTCTGCCTTATATTTTCTTACATTGAATAAAAGTTTTCCATTATTTCCTATTATTCTCGAAATATTTGTTATGAATTTATCAGCAATAAAGTATGTTATATCATATAGGTCCCTATCCTGATCCTCGAGACCGGATATCTCTATATAGAAACCCTCTTCTGTTCCCGTTTCTATGGAATTGAGGATATCTGTAATTCCAACAATGCCTGTAAGTTTAGAATCCTTATTTACAATGGGTATAATATGCAAATGATTCTTGACCATCAATGCTGCTGTGTCAGTTATTACGGTATCCTCTGTACTATCCACCGGATTATCCATGAGGGAGGAAGCCTCAATTTCTACCTTTGATTTTCCTGATGTGAATTCCCCGTAACTTATTTTCTGTTTATCCATTATTACATTGTTTATTATTTCCTTGAGCCTGAGAATTCCTGCGAGTTTTCCCCTGGAAGTTACAGGTATTTCAAATTCATCCAGATCCCTGATCTTCTGGGCAGAATCCTCTATTTCATCGTTAACATCAACGGATATGGCATCCGCAGTCATTATCTCAAAGTTTTTAATTTTCTCCGATCGAGGGTCTATTTCAGAAAGATGCCTTATTATGTCCATTCTTGTCACGAGTCCGGAAAGTTTTTCCTTCTGTAAAACAGGTAAAGAATTCAAACCGCTTTCCTTTAAAAGTTTAACCGCTTCCATTACGTCTGTGTTTTCATTCAGTTTTGGAGCGTTTATAGAAAAGTTGTATACCCTGGAATTTGTCCTCACACTTCCCCGCCTGAGTATATTTTTGTATGTCAGCATACTTACATATTTTCCATTTGACATAACTGGAAGTTGCTGTATATCGTTATCTTTCATTTTAGAGATGGCTTCTGATATTTTGGCATCGCTTTCTATAACAATAAGGTCTTTTTTCATAATTTCTCCAACAATCATTGTATCACCAGAATCTAAGCTTTTTTTCACCTATTAAACTGTTAATCTCTTCAGTCTTATTTAATTTATGGGATATACCTGAAATGCCATCCGCAACTGTTTCCATGTCATTTATTCCCCATCTTGTAATCTCCTGTGTGCCGAGCCTTCCAAACCTGTCTATAATTATTCTATTTTTTTCCAGCATCTGGGAAAAGGAATGATAATTATAACCAAGTTGCCTTAAATATCTTTCATCCAGAAGAAGCTGATGACTTTTACTCTCTTCTGATCCCGGATGCAGATTGAATCCTTTCTCTCTCAGATAAAAAGATAGATTTTTTGTATTTTTTACAACAGTTTCCGCGTATTCTTTCCCGAACCTGATCATCTCCTCTACTGCAACAGATAATGATGCAACCCTGGAAAGATTTACATTGTCCATAGTTGTAAATATCGTATTTTCTTCTATTTTTGTATATATTTCCTCGTTATCTGTTATGATTATGCCACCTTGGGGTCCAAAGAATGTTTTATGTGTAGAACCGTATACAATGTCGGAATATTTCAATGCATCTTCCTGAAATGCCTTTCCAGCTAGCAGTCCGAGTACATGAGATGCATCGTATAAAATTTGCATGCCATATTTTTCCTTGATTTCCCAGATTCTTTTCATATCATATGGTTTAATAAACATTGACTGCCCCAGAATTAGAATATTTATGTTTTTATTCCTGATACTGGTTTCCATGGTATCATAATCCAGATCATAATTTTTATATGGGGCCTTGCAGAATTTAAATCCGAGAACACGATCAAGATGATTTTCAGAGTATCCTGGATATCCACCGTCCTCTGAAGAGATTGCCATAACATTCCCATTTTTTTCCATAACAGATAAAATGGAAATTTCTGCGGCTACATGTCCACTCAGGGATCTGGATTCTGAATATTTGCTTACAAAGAGTTTTTTTACATTACTTTCCAGCAAGGAAAGAATGTTGTCATAATATTCAGTGCCACCGTAGGCATTGTAATTTCCAATGCTCAGGGAGTATCTTGATGCCATATCCGATGAAAGTGCCTTTTTCGCATTAGGGCTCAAAACGTTTTCTGATGCCTGAAGGTTCAGCACATTATTCCGATAATTATCATATTTTTCTATAAAATTGAGTGTATCCATATTATTGTATGTTTTACATTATTATAACAGTTAGGATATGAGGATATTTCAAGAATTCAGTGAAACCGGGTTTAAGGCTATTATATAGGGCCATTAATACAAAATAATGATTTCTTCCCAACATAATTTTATAATAATAACAACAATGATAGCGATTTCGATAGCGATTCGTACATGATTTATAATTAAAGTCAAAAATCAGAAAATAACTTTATACATTTTTTCTTATTTAGTTAAAAATAAAGCAAATATTAATTAAACTGTATTTGTATAGCAGACATATGGCATACAAAATATATGTTGAACCTAGTGATGGAATAAAACCCTTGCTCCGCATAATAAAAAAAGCAAAACATTTTGTTTACATAAATTCTTATTTACTTGACGACCCTAGAATACTAGAAGCTGTAGGCAATGCCGTCAACAGAAAACTTGATGTAAGATTGATGGTGGATGGAAGGCCCTACGGTATAAACGGAGACGATGGCACCCATGCAGAAATCGAGGATTTGAGAAAAACCGGGGCGAGGGTGAAAATTGCTCCTGCAAGATTCGAGAAGCCAAATGTATTTGACCATGCAAAATACATGGTAACCGATGGATATTCAGAGGTAGGAACTCCCAATTTCACAGAGGCGGGATTCTCCAAAAACAGGGAGTATATGATGATTACAAAAAGCCGGAAAATTCGCTCTGCATTGAAAAAAATATTCCTTTCAGATTTCAAAGAAAAAATTGCAGGAGATACACCGAGAAAGTATCTTGTTGTATCCCCAGGTTCAGAAGAGACATTAAAGGATTTCATTTCAAAGGAGAAAAGAATAATTATAGAAACAGAGGAAATGGGGGACGACATGGAAACTTTAAAGGCACTTATGGATAAAGGAAGGAAAGCTCGAATTATCGTTCCGGATACTGTATCACCCTCTGATGCTTCCAATCTGGAAAAGTTGAAAAAACATGGGGTTAAAGTAAAGTATATGCCTGCAGATAAACTGTATATGCATGCTAAAATGATTGCAGGTAGTCGCGCATTTATAGGCTCGGAAAACTTTACAAAATCAAGCTTGAATAAAAACAGGGAAACTGGAATTATAATAAATAGCATATTCGCAGTTTCAAAATTGAAGAATACATTTTCATCCGACTGGCATAGGGCATCCAGGAGCATCGGTAATGCAAAACTCAAAACATCAAGGAATGTAAGAAGAAAAAATACAAAAAATTCTGTTAAATAAAATTAATCTATGTTTAACATATCCTGATAATATACAGTAAATTTCTCGGTATTATTTTCTATTATAATTCTGTTTGAATATGCTTTATCCACATAACCGGTAATAACACCATCGTTCTTTGTGTAGGCAGTAACATGGCCATCCACTGGAATTTCTTTTATTTCCAGTACTTCTTCTCTTCCTATTATTACCGGAGTATACATAACATTATTACCGGAATAAAATTTCAGAGGAAGATCCATTATAATTGATCCTGTATCTACAGACCGTACTACTCCAGAATACGTCATAGATACGGTTTTAATGAGGTAAATACTATTCAGTGAACCTTTATGAAATGCATCTAAAAAACTGAAATAATCTGAAAATTTTAAAGTATTCATACTTACTTATAATATTTGAATATTAATTCATATTTATTTTTATGAATATATTCATATTAGATTGCCTACACTCAAAGTACACTGATTAATTTGCAATCATAAAGAAAATAAATTTTAATACACACTATCAATATCAGTATATGTGTGAGGATTGTATGGATGAAAAATGCCAATGTGCGCATTGCTATAATTACCGCCATTACTCAGCATGTCCGGTTTGTGGGCACACAATATTTTTAGATTGCTGCCAGGGTTTTATAATGCATAAGTATGATCTGGACTTTAAATTGGGTCATGGTTCAAAATGATTCTTGATCCTCTTGAGGGCATCTTCAGTGCCCTGCTCAAAATGTCCCTGTAGTTTACCTGAAAAAGGTCTGAGCATTGCTGATAATTTTATATTCCACTGTGAAATTATTTTTACAGGGTTATTTCCATTAAGAATTGTAATTTTTTCTCCTGTAAAAGGGCCTTTTAAATATTTTTCTGTTAAGGTGAAATTATTATTATCCCGTTCAAGTTTCATTCTTGCCTTTCCTGGAAATGCAAATTGGACAATATAGATATCTCCGGTCTTTTCTATGCTGCGGGTTCCATGCCAGAATTCCGGAATCTTTGAGTAATCATTTATT